>JAJXRJ010000007.1 GCA_021629085.1 Oscillospiraceae bacterium
CATACAGGCGGCTGGAAAACAAAAAACCACAGCGGAATTTCAGCGTGGAGCGGTCCAATGAATAGGAGGGGGTTATATGGAAAGAATATCAACAGGCACAATTGCGCGGACCATTGTGTTGGGGATCGCGCTGCTAAACCAGGTGCTGACAATGACGGGGCACAACCCGCTGCCGTGGAGCAGTGAGGAACTCTACCAGGGCATAACGGGCATTTTGACAGTGGGTGCGGCATTGTGGTCGTGGTGGAAAAACAACAGCTTTACCAAACAGGCAATGCAGGCGGACCGCTATTTGGCAGAGCTGAAGGCCGCACAGACGAAAGAGGATTGACATACTTGACAAATCGCGGGGGCAGTGATACAATAAAGGCAGATAAGAGGGCACCGTTTTTTGACGGTTGGCTAAAAATGGGTTAAGCAATAACCGCGTCTTTTAGCAGAGGGCGGTTATTGTGCTTTTATGGTAAAAACCACAAGAAACGCAATGGTAAGGATTATAACTTTCCATATGTATTTCACAAGCAATCACCCCCTTTCTTAAAAGGGAGTGCCAACCGTCCTCGATTCCCTCGTTATCTGCCTGACACCAGTATAGCACCTATGCGCAAAATTTGTCAAGCGTCCCAAATGCGGGCGCTTTTTTTATCTTCAAAAAATTTTGAAAAACCTCTTGACACGTAATAAATTACGTAGTATGCTATATATTAGTAAGGGGGCTATTTATGAAAAGCTACTCTTCAAGGGAAGTCATTCAGATACTTAAAGCAAATGGCTGGTATGAATATGGTTGTGTTGGTGACCATCATCAATTTAAGCATCCAACCAAAAAGGGGAAGGTTACAATAACCCATCCGAAAAAAGACATACCGATTCCAACGCTGAAGAGTATAGAAAGACAGTCGGGCATTATATTTCCATAATGCCTGATTCCCGCTTTAAATTTTTAAACAGGAGGTTATCAAAATGAAAGATACCTATATCTATCCAGCTATACTCACCTACTCAGGCAAAGGAATTTCAATTGAATTTCCTGATTTGCCCGGCTGTTTGCCGTGCGCGGATACATCAGAGGAAGCGATTAAGAACGCAAAAGAAGCTTTGGGATTACACCTTTGGGGGATGGAAAAGGACAATGACCCTATACCAACTCCAACGGAGGTAACAAAGTTAAAGTGTGCAGAGGGTCAAATCGCAATGCTTGTGGAAGTGTTTATGCCACCTATCAGGGAGAGACTAAATAATAAATTTGTTAAAAAGACCTTATCGATTCCACAATGGCTGAATGCCGAAGCAGAACACGCAGGAGTAAACTTTTCACAGGTTTTGCAAAATGGTTTAAAAGAATATTTGCACCTTCAGAACAGATAGAATGTTGAAAAATAACCTTGTTTATAAATCATAGCGTCCCAAATGCGGGCGCTTTTTTGATTGGGGGGATTTTATGAATGTGGTTTACAAGGCGTGCAACACAAGCAATTACCGGGCAGGGCGGACCATGCCCATAACGTACATTGTGGTGCATTACACAGCCAACAACGGCGACACGGCGGCGGGCAATGCGAGCTATTTTGCCAACAACCGGAACCTGTCCGCATCCGCACACTATTTTGTGGATGAATATGATACCGTGTACCAGAGCGTCAACGACTCTGACACCGCATGGCACTGCGGCGGGGGATTGCAGGGCAGCGGCGGGCACGAATATTATCAAAAGTGCTTTAATTCCAACAGCATCGGCGTAGAGCTGTGCAGTCGGAAGAACGGCAATACCTACTATTTTAAACCAGAAACCGTTAAAAACGCGGCAGCATTGGTGCGCGAGCTGATGGAACGGTATAAAATACCGGCAGGACACGTCATCCGGCACTACGACGTGACGGGCAAAATCTGCCCCGCGCCGTTTGTGGAAAACCAAACTGAATGGGAGGCGTTTCAACAGATGTTAAACCAGCCAAAAGAGCTTATGAGCGCGGCAGAGGCCATTGCGGTACTTGAAAAAGCGGGCATTATTTGTGAGCCGGAAAAATGGTATGCCGGCACGTGGACGGACGACGACTTTAAGTGGCTGATCAGGAAGATGGGCGAGTGGGTAAAGGAAAGGCTGTAGACGGCCGCGTTTAAAAATGGGACGCCGGAAGTGGGAACAATCTGTTTTTTATAGGCCAACCCTCTGCACACTTTGCCTGCCCGCTGCATATTCTGATAGCAGGAAGCATTGTTTATGATTTCTAAAATCAGATTGGATCCAGAGGAGAGCGGTTATGATGAAACTTTCAAAGCGGCTTGCTGCACTGAGGTGTTTTTGTTGGGACACACCATGCGATTGTAAAGAGCCGGCGTGCTGTGAAGAATGCTGCAATGAACCAGAGTGCTGCCCCTGTCCCGGCCCGCAGGGCCCGCAAGGGGAGCCCGGCCCACAAGGCCCGCAAGGGGAACCTGGCCCACAGGGCCCGCAGGGGGAACCCGGCCCACAAGGCCCACAGGGGGAGCCCGGCCCACAGGGCCCGCAGGGGGAGCCCGGCCAGCCCCCAGATGATATATTTGCTTCGTTTGCCACCTTTGGCGTTTTATTTGTCAATGCCAGCCTCATCCCCATGGGCACCGTTTTGGCAGACCCCACCGGGAATATTGTGCTGGAGGACGCAACCCGGGTTGTGCTGATGCCGGGATATTACTATGTGTCATACAGCGTATCCGCCCTTTTCAATGCGCCGGGGTATCTGCAAGTCACCCCTTCCTTTAACGGCGCGCCGCATTTGGAATACGGCGTGTATTTTAAAACAAATGCCACAAGCTCCAGCGCCGCGGGCGCAAGCTCCATTATCATTTATGTGCCGGAGCAAACGACGTTTACGCTGACCTACAACAGCAATGAAGAAGGCCGGTCCGGCGCACTGACACTCTCATTTTTAAAACTCAACCGCACCATCGATGCGCGCGCCTAACAAAAAAAGTCAAGCCATTTTAATAAAGAGGCTTGACTTTTTTTTCGTTTCTTCTATAATGAAGGTATCTTAAAAAAAGGGGCTTGATGCTATGCGGGAAGTAAGCTTTGCCATTGGCGCAGACATTGCGCCTGTACCCAGTACCTATGCCGCGTTTGCAAGCGGCAGCGCGGACGCTTTGGTGGATGCGCCCATCCAAACGGTGTTAAACCGCTGCGATTTCAGGATGTTTAATTTGGAGGCGCCGCTTGCCGATACCGAGCAGCCCATCAAAAAGTGCGGGCCAAACCTCATTGCCCCCACCGCAGCGGTAAAGGGCATTGCAGCGCTTTGCCCGTCGCTTTTGGGCATTTCCAACAACCACATTTTAGACCAGGGGGAGCAGGGGCTCTTTTCCACCCTGCAAACGTTAGATCAGGCGGGCATTGCGCACATTGGCGCGGGCGCTGCCAAAGAGCAGGCCGCTTCCCCCTGCATATTTTCTAAAAACGGCTTAAAAATCGGCGTTTACGCCTGTGTGGAACACGAGTTTTCACTGGTGACAGAGCGCCGTGCGGGCGCCAACCCGTTTGACCCGTTTGAAAGCCCGGACCACGTTGCGGCGCTCAAAGCGCAGTGCGATTTTGTCATTGTGCTGTATCACGGCGGGCGGGAGTGTTACCGTTATCCGTCGCCCCATCTGCAAAAGGTGTGCCGCTTTTTAGCGGATAAGGGTGCGGATTTGGTGGTGTGCCAGCACACCCATTGCGTGGGCGCCATGGAGCGGTACAACGGTGCGGCCATTGTTTATGGGCAGGGCAATTTTCACTTTGGGCACCGGGAGGACAACGAATTCTGGCAGACCTCGCTTTTGCTGGAGGCGCGGTTTGGGGAAACGGTAGAGCTTTCCTTTCATCCCATCTATTCGTCCAAGGACGGCACGCGCTATGCAAAAGGCGCGGCGGCAGAGGCCATTTTAAGCGGGTTTGATGCGCGTTCCAAAGAAATTTTGCAGCCCGGGTTTATAGAGCAGGCGTTTTTAGACGAGGCGCTCAAAAACAAAGGGTGGTATCTGTTTGCGCTGGCCGGCGGCAAGGAAAAGGCCGGGCAGTTTGACCGGGCGTTTGGCAGCGATTATGCGCAAAACGTCTATTTGCAGATGGTGAACTACCTGCACTGCGAGCCGCATTTGGAGGTTTTGCAAACCGCGGTCACCGCGCTTGCCGGATTAAATGCGCAATAAATAAATTTTTTATGGGCTGGATGTTTGAAGCATCCTTGCTTTGTCAATAAGATTCTAAAAATCATTGAAAAATAGGAAAAAAACGAAATCTTGACAAAATTTGCACATGGGTGCTATACTGGCATCAGGCAGAATTGAGGGAATCGAGGACGGTTGGCCACGCTCCGGAAGGAGGTGGTTGCTATGAAATACATATGGAAGATTGCAATCTTTACCATTGCATTTTTAATAGCACTTGCGATAAACGCAAAGTAACCGCCCTCCGGTCAAGAGATTAGCGGTTACTTTTTTAACACTACTTTTGGCCAACCGTCAAAAAACGGTGCCCTTTTTTCTGCCTTTATTGTATCACGCGCACAGGCCTGTTGTCAAGGCGTATTTTAGCATTGGCTGCATGTTTTTCCGTCCCCCACAAACGGCAAGGGGGCAAAAAACCTTGACCCCCAAACCGGGCGGTTCGGTGCAAAATGATGAAATTTTTGATATCCCCTGACTTTTATCAAAACTTATCCTATAATATAAATGCAGTAGGATGTATCGAAAGTTTTTTTCTGCATAAAATAGAATCTATAGGGCTGAAGCCCTATTTTGGAGAGCTCCTGCCAATCAGCAGAGGCCTTTCAATCAGTTATTCGGTTTCCTTGTGTGCAGGGATTGACAAATCCCGTCAAGTGTGCTACAATAAAATCGAAGATTGGGTGCGAGGGTAGCACCTTTCAAAAAGAAAGCCCCACCAAAGACGGAGTGCGAGGGCCGCACTTTTCAAAAAGAAAGCCCAATGGAAGATATGCCCTTGCGTTTTCGCGCAAGGGCTTTATTCTTTCTTCGTAAGGAGTTCCATATGAACAAAAAAAGGGCGTATCAGTTAAATTATTTATCAGAAGAATTTTATGCGAAATATCATCATTCTGATTACCCGGAAATTGAAAATAAGAATAACCGCCCCTATATGGTTTTGCTGGTGACGGTTGAAAATCGTGTATTTGCAATTCCTTTCAGGACAAATATTCCACATAACAACTGTTACAAATTTAAAAATTCCACCAGGCCAACAAGCACGGTAACGGGGCTTGATTATACCAAAGCAGTCATTGTAAATGACAGCCGATACATAGGCGCTCCGGCACGAATTAACGATAAAGAATATGTCGAGCTCAACGACAGCTATGGGTTTATTATCAAACAGTTTCGGGAATTTGTTTCAGATTATATCAAATTTGCAAATGGGAAAAAGGGGTATTATAATGCAAAGAAATTCCGCTTTACCACATTAAAATACTTCCATCAGGAACTTGGAATAGAAGCATAAAACCGGGAATCTATGTGATATGGCACATAGATTCCCGGTTTTTCGTATGATTAAATCAAATGTGCGAACATCCAGCGCGAAATACCGCAATCAATCATTTGCGATGTTTATGATGCCTCCGGCGGGTTCCGATTCCCTTTTCCCCCCACAAACGACAAGGGGCAAGCCCCTTGACCCCAAAACCAAACATCCGGGCAAGAGCACTTAAAATTCCATACCGTCTTTCAACTCCTGTAGTTGTTGTTCCGTGATTTTGCCCTGTTCTTTTTCAAACGCGGCAACATGCCTGCGAAGAACCATTTCAATTTCTTTGTTTTTTGTCCTGCCATTATATTTTGCAATATAACCTATCTTATCTATTAAATGCTGTGATGTTCTAAGCGAAAACCGTTTCTCCATTTACTCACCCTTTTATAATATGACATTAAAATGACAAAATTATAAATACCTATTGACACAATTATAGCGGCATATTATAATAAAGGGGAGAAACGACTCCTTGTTGGCTCCTGTTGTAAGCCAAAAAAATGCTGTTTCTCTTGTGTGCGGCAATGGGCCCCCCGTTTCTCTTATCCAACCTGATTCCATGAGAGCGGCGCCCGACCATACAATCCAATCCATATTGAATACGCACACAAAAAAAGGTCACAGTTCACTCTGTGCCCTTTTTTTATTGGAACCGGTTTTACGCCCTACTGGATCTTTGTGATGTCGTACGGCGTGGTTTGGTATACATGGTAGTTGAGCCAATTGGTAAACAGCAGGTTGGCGTGCGCACGCCACACAAATTTGGGCTGCTTTGCCGGGTTGTCATCGGGATAATAATGCCTGGGCGGCAAAGGGGAAAGCCCCCGCTCACAATCGCGCAAAAACTCCTCGTGCAGGGTGAGCCGGTCATATTCCGCATGCCCCGTCACAAAAATGCGCCGTTTGTCGCGGCTGGTCACCACATACACCCCCGCCTCGTCCGAAGTGGCCATCACTTGCAAATCGTCCACCCTTCGCACATCCTCCTCCCGCACCGTGGTATAGCGCGAATGGGGGGCGTAAAACTCCTCGTCAAACCCGCGCATGAGCATGGCGCGCTTGCGGTTGACCTTGTGTTTAAAAACGCCCGAAAGCTTCTGCGCAAGCGGGTATTTGGGAATGCCGTAGTGGTAATACAGCCCGGCCTGCGCCGCCCAGCAGATGTGGAACGTGCTGGTGACGTTTTTGTTGGACCATTCCATAATGCGCGTAAGCTCCTCCCAATAGTCCACGTCCTCAAACTCCATCTGCTCCACCGGTGCGCCGGTGATAATCATGCCGTCATATTTCTGGCCGCGGATGGACTCAAAATCTTTATAAAAATACCGCAGGTGCGCAAGCGGCGTGTTTTTGGAATTGTGCGTGACGGTGTTGATAAAATCCACCTCCACCTGCAGCGGCGTATTGCCCAAAAGCCGCAAAAGCTGGGTTTCGGTCACCGACTTTAGCGGCATCAGGTTGACCAGGGCAATGCGCAGCGGGCGGATATCCTGTGTCAGCGCGCGCTTTTCGGTCATCACAAAAATATTTTCGCTGTTTAAAATTTGATTGGCCGGCAGTTTGTCGGGGACTTTGATGGGCATATTCTCACCTCATATTCCAATTTGCATCATTATATCAGATTTCTTCTTTTTTTGCAATGATAAAATCTGAACATTCGGTCAACAATACATAGTATATTAGCGAAGGAGAAGAAAAAGAATGGATCATGAAAACCAGGCAAACAACCCAAACGAGACTGCCGAGCCGGATGTGACGCAAAATAACGATTCCATCAAAGAGTTTGGCAGCTCGGCCATCAAAAATTCGCGCGGCGTCATCCACTGCCTCACCATCATTGGGCAGATTGAGGGGCACATGCTTTTGCCGCCGCAAAATAAAACCACCAAATATGAACACCTCATCCCGCAGCTCGTGGCGATTGAGGAGAGCGAGGAGATTGACGGCGTGCTCATCCTGCTCAACACCGTGGGCGGCGATGTGGAGGCCGGCCTTGCCATTTCCGAGATGATTGCCACCATGAAAAAGCCCACCGTTTCGCTGGTGCTGGGCGGCGGGCACAGCATTGGCGTACCGCTTGCGGTTTCGGGCAAATACTCGTTTATTGCCGAGTCCGCCACCATGACCATCCATCCCATCCGCATCAACGGGCTGGTGATTGGCGTTTCGCAGACGTTTGCATATTTCTCCAAAATGCAGGACCGCATTGTGGACTTTGTGCTCAGAAACTCCCACATCTCGCGGGACGACTTTATGCGCCTGCTCTTAAATACCGAGGATATGTCCAACGACGTGGGCACCATCTTGTTTGGCAAGGACGCGGTGGAATACAAGCTCATCGACGCGGTGGGCGGCCTGCACGACGCCGTGGAAAAACTCTACGAGCTCATTGAGATAGACCGCGAAGCAAAAAAACAGGCGGACGCGCGCGCGGTGCAGGGGAAATAGTAAATATTGACAATCCACATAAAAAATGCTATGATAATATGGAAGTGATAGGCGCATAAACGCGTCAACAGCAGCGGATGGGAGAGTGTGATATGGACGTTTTGGCACGGTATCAAAAGTGGCTCAATGCAGACGTGGTGGACGACGCCACCAAGCAGGAGCTTTTGGCGATTTCTGATAACGAGCAGGAAATAAAAGAACGGTTTTACAAGGAGCTGGAGTTTGGCACCGGGGGCTTGCGCGGCATTTTGGGCGCGGGCGACAACCGCATGAACATTTACACCGTGCGGCGCGCCACCCAGGGCCTGGCAGAGGATGTAAAAAAGCGCGGCGCAATGGAACGCGGCGTGGTGATTGCCTACGATTCGCGGCATATGTCGCCCGAATTTGCGCAAGAAAGCGCGCTGGTGCTGTGCGCAAACGGCATCAAGGCATATCTGTTTGACGCGCTGCGCCCCACGCCCGAGCTTTCGTTTGCCGTGCGGCATTTGCACGCCGCGGCCGGCATTGTCATCACCGCCAGCCACAACCCCAAAGAGTACAACGGCTACAAGGCGTACGGCGAGGACGGCGGGCAGCTCCCGCCCGAATCGTCCGACTATGTGATTGGCATCATTGAAACGCTGGACATTTTTGACGACGTGAAAACCATGCCGCGCGAAGAGGCCGAGAAGAGCGGCCTTCTTGTGACCATTGGCAAGGAAGTGGACGACGCGTATTTGGAAAAGGTCAAAGAGCAGTCCATCAACGAGCACGCGGTCAAAGCTTTGGGCGACAATTTTAAAATGGTATACACGCCGTTTCACGGCGCGGGCAACAAGCCGGTGCGCCGGATTTTGGAAATGACGGGCGTTAAAAACGTGTATGTGGTCAAGGAGCAGGAGCTGCCCGACCCGGAATTTTCCACACTCAAATCGCCCAACCCGGAAGACCCGGAGGGGTTCCGTCTTGCCATTGCGCTCGCCAAAAAGGTGGATGCGGACGTGGTGATTGCCACCGACCCGGACAGCGACCGGGTGGGTGTGACCTGCAAAAACAGCGACGGCGAATATGTCACCTTAAGCGGCAACCAGACCGGCGTTTTGCTGTGTGAATTTATTTTGCGCAACCGCAAAGAGGCGGGCACCCTGCCCAAAAACGGCGCGGTGGTAAAAACCATTGTCACCACCGACATGATTTACCCCATTGCCAGAGACTACTGTGTGGACGTGGTGGATGTGCTCACCGGGTTTAAGTTTATCGGCGAGAAGATCAAGGAATTTGAAACCACGCTTGCGCATGCATATGTATTTGGATTTGAGGAAAGCTATGGGTATCTGGCGGGCACCTATGCGCGCGACAAGGACGCGGTGGTGGCTTCCATGCTCATTGCCCAGATGGCCGCCGACTACAAGCAGAAGGGCATGACGCTGTATGAGGGCTTGCAGTCGCTCTATCAAACCTACGGCTATTACCGCGACGCGCTGCACAATGTGGTGCTAAAGGGCATGGACGGCGCACAGAAGATACAAAATATTATGAAAGACATCCGGGAAAACCCGCCCAAAACCATAAACGGCGCCAATGTGGTGCAGATTCTCGACGTGCTTTCGGGCACCGTCACCAACATGGCAACCGGCGCGGTGGAAAAGAGCGATTTGCCAACCTCCAACGTGCTGCGGTTTTATTTGAGCGACGGCTCGTGGTTTGCGGCGCGCCCCTCCGGCACCGAGCCCAAAATCAAGTTCTATTTCGGCGTGTGCGAAAAAACGGCCGGGGCGGCGGACGAAAAGCTCAAAGCTTTGTGCGACGCGGTCCTTTCCATGATTTTATAAGCGCCATATAAAACGTCCTTCTTGTGCAGGGCCATGCGCATACTGCCCTGCACAAGGGAGGATGTGGCGGAATATGAAAATAATGCTTGACAAATGTGCGGACATGTAGTAAAATAGTTCTTGTTCTTCATGGCGGTATAGCTCAGTTGGCTAGAGCATACGGTTCATACCCGTAGTGTCACTGGTTCAAATCCAGTTACCGCTACCACATGGGGGCGCGCAATTCGCGCCCCCAAAATAAGTTGTCAATAAAAACCAATGGCCCATTGGTCAAGTGGTTAAGACACCGCCCTTTCACGGCGATAACAGGGGTTCGACTCCCCTATGGGTCACCAAAAAAGCAAAGGCGGAAAACAAACATCGTTCTCCGCCCTTGTTTTTTAAACCGGCAGTGTCTTATCGCGTTTGGAGAGGTGGCTGAGCTGGTTGAAGGCGCAGCATTGGAAATGCTGTGTACGGTAATCCCGTACCGTGGGTTCGAATCCCATCCTCTCCTCCACACGTCGGAATGGACTTCGCTCCATTCCGATTTTTGTTTGCAAAAAAATAAGCCGGAGCAAAGCGAACTTTACTCCGACGTGGCAGGGGTAGAAGGACTTGAACCCTCGGCACGTGGTTTTGGAGACCACTGCTCTACCAACTGAGCTATACCCCTAGATTTTTAAGCACAGTCGCAATTATACCACGGATGCCAAAAAAAGTCAAGCATCAATTTGGAAATTCCCATCCGCTATACGGTGAGGTAGAGCAAAAGATTGTTGTTATACAGAAGGCTTACAAAGGTGGATTGGGAAATCAGCTCGGCCGCTGCCCCCACGGCGGGGAAAAAGGAGAACAAGCCCACCGCCCCCACAATGACATACAGCCAAAAAAACCCTGTAAATACGCCTAAAATCGCGCCTGCCAGCTGGTTTACCTGCTTGATGACAGGAAGCGAGGCCACAAACTGGAGCGGCCCTTTTAAAAGCGCCAGCAAGATGCGGATGACAATAAACAGCACAATCACCGTGAGGATGGTGATGACGGCGTTGGCCACATTGACGGCGAGCACATCGGTGATATCGCGCAAATAGGCGCCGCCGGCAATGCCCCTGGTGAGCACCTCGGGCAGCGGCAGCTCGGATACCAGAAGCTCTGCATTGCCCGAAAGCATGGCATTGACCCCATTTTGGATGTTAGAAGTGAGCAGCATCCCAAGCCTGGTTGCCGCCGCCCATGTCACCACCTGTTTGTAAAAAATGGCCGTCAGCACCAGTGCAAATAAAAACGAGCAGGTGTTGACCAAAGAGAGCGCCAGCCCCTTTTTATAGCCGGAAACAATAAACATCACCAAAAAAACAATGACAATGATATCCACAAGCATTTGGGTCCCTCCCTAATCTAACTGTACAATTTGCGCCATGGAGCTGGTGACGGCAAATGCGGTTTTGGAATTGTCAAATAAAAACGCGCGCTTGATTTCCTTGCCCACGTTAAAGCTCCTTTGCTGTTTGCCGCTCTCCGAAATGGTTTTTAAATCGCGCGTGCCCGCCACTAAAATGCGGTTTTTGTTCACGTCCAATCCCACCACTTCGCCATTGTTTGTAAATTCGCCCTTTAACTTCCCGTCCGGCGTGTACACCTGCACGGCCGTCTTGTCGGTGGATGCGCCGGTGTTCCCCAGCGCCAGCACAATGTTGTCGCCGTCAGTGTTGTAGGTAAACAGCGTTTTTGCGTCGTATTTGACTTCCCATTGGCGATACCCGTCTGCGTGAAAGGCGCTCAGCGCCTGGTCGCCCACGGCCACAATGTTGTTTTGGTCGTAATATTTTAAATCCAGCACCAAATTGCCCGTAAAATCAAAGGTTCTGACCGGTTCGGTTTTGGAAAAGTCAAAAAATACGAGGCTTCCCGCCGCGGCGCCCTCGTCAAAATTGAGGGTGGACACCACCATGGCGTTGTTTTTGGGCGAAACCTCCGCGCCCACCACGTATTGGTCGGCGCTGTGCCATTTGTATTGCACCGTGCCGTCCGGCGCGTACACAATCACCTGTGATTTAAACCCCTGTTCTTCGGTCACCAGCGCAAAATACCCGTCGTCGTTCACCGAACCGCCAATGATGTTGTATTCGGTTGCAATGGGCACATTGTTCTTGCCGTTTGCAAGCACGGCCTGGGTGGAATTGGCATAGAACACCAGCGCATAGCGCCCGCTGGTTTTGACGGTGGGCGCGTCCCCGGAAATGGCGATGCTCCACTGCTCTTCCAGCGCGCGGTCATACGCGGCCACGCCGTCCGGCCTGGCAATGACAATCTGGTCGTCAAGCTTTGCATAGCTGTATTCGTCCGCTTCTTCAAGCCCCAGCGACAGGTCGGTTTTGGCGCCCGGCACAAACAGCTGCAGCGCGGATGAGATAAACGCCGTATTGCGGTTGACATAGACGGCAAACCCCGCCGCTGCAACCAGCAAAACGGCCAGCAAAACGGAAAGCGCCCGTTTGCCGCCCGGTTTCTTTTCCTCCATGCGTGCCCCTCCTTTTTTTAATAGTACACCTGCCACAGGCTAAGCCCCTGCGGCGGCGCGGTCATACCGGCGTTTTTGCGGTTGCCGGATGCTAAAATCCCTTTGATATCGTCGGGCGCAAACCGCCCGGTCCCCACGCCAATCAGCGTGCCCACCATGATGCGCACCATGTTGTACAAATAGCCGTCCGCATTGATAAAAATCTCCAGCCAGCCGTCTTGATACGCGAGGTTTAAAAAGTGCACCGTGCGCACCGTGCCCGCAACCTCGCTGCCCGCCGCCATGCAGGCCGCAAAGTCGTGCGTCCCCACAAAGTGCGCTGCCGCGCGCTGCATGGACGGGATGTCCAGCCGCTTGGGGAAATACCAGTGGAAGTTCCGCAAAAACACGTCGTACTGCCCGGAATTGTTCACCACATATCTATATGTTTTGCTCTTTGCCGATATGCGCGCGTGGAAGGACGCGTCCACCTCCTCACAGTGCGCAACCCGCACATCGGCGGGCAGGCGGGTGTTGAGCGCAATGGGCACGCGCGCGGCGTCAATGCTGCAATTGGTAAAAAAATTGCACACATACCGCTTTGCGTGCACGCCCGCATCCGTCCGGCTGCACCCGGTCACCTTGATGGGCTCCTTTAGCACCAAAGAGGCGGTATCCTGCAGCGTATCCTGCACCGTGCGCGCGCTGGGCTGCGTTTGCCAGCCGTGGAACAGGGTGCCGTCATAGCTTAAGGTAAGCTTTAAATTCCGCATATTATAAAATCTCCAAAAACTGATTGATGAGCACAATGGCCGCGGTGAACAGCAAAATGGCAGTCACCGCCGCATAGTCGCGCCCCGCAATTTTCAGCTCGCGCATGCGCGTCCTGCCCTTGCCGCCGCGGTAGCACCGGCATTCCATGGCGACGGCAAGCTCGTCTGCCCGCCGGAACGAGCTGATAAACAGCGGCACCAAAATGGGGATGAGCGCTTTGACACGGCGGATGAGGTTGCCGCTTTCAAAGTCGGCGCCCCGCGCCATCTGCGCCTTCATAATCTTGTCGGTCTCCTCTAACAGCGTTGGGATAAACCGGATGGCAATGGTCATCATCATGGCCAGCTCGTGCGCCGGCATGCCAATTTTTTTAAAGGGCGAAAGCAGGCTTTCAATGCCGTCGGTGAGCAAAATCGGCGAGGTGGTATAGGTGAGCAGCGACGTGCCCATCACCAAAAATATCAGCCGCAGCGACATTTTTGCCGCAATGATGAGCCCCTCTTTGGTCACCTTTAAAAACCCCAGCTTTAGGGGGATGTTTGCCACATACAAAATTTCCCCGTTTGTCAAAAAGAGGTTGATGGCAGAGGTGAACACAATGAGGAATACCAGCGGCTTTAAGCCCTTAAACACCATTTTCAGGGGCACCTTGGAGGCCCGGATGACGCCAAAGGTAAAAAGGCCGATCAAGAGGTATCCCAAAAACCCCTTTGCCAGAAACACCGCCACAATATAGATAAAAGCGGACAAAATCTTCACACGCGGGTCTAAGCGGTGGATGGGGGATTCGATGGGGAAAAACTGCCCCAGTGTGATGTCTTTTAACATTTCCCCGCCTCCTTTAAATACCGCAAAACCGCCTTGACCGCGCTGTCCACAGTGTAAATATTTTCGCCCAGATCCACCCCGCGCTCCTTTAAGCGGTTGACCACCATGCTGATTTGCGGCACGTTTAAACCAATGCGCTTAAGAAGGCCGGGCTGGGAAAAGACATCGGACACGCTGCCCTGCATGGCCACCTTGCCGTCCGCCATCACAACCACGGAGTTTGCAATTTTGGCAATGTCCTCCATGCTGTGGGACACCAAAATGACCGTGATGTTATCCCGCTTGTGGATGGAGGCAATCTGCGCCAGAATCTCGTCCCGCCCCAGCGGGTCCAGCCCCGCCGCGGGCTCGTCCAAAATGAGGATTTCCGGGTTCATGGCAAGCACGCCCGCAATGGCCACCCGGCGCTTTTGCCCGCCCGATATTTCAAACGGCGATTTTTGCAAAATGTCTTCCCCAAGCCCCACAATGCGGATGACCTCGTGGATTTTGGCGTCGATTTGCGCCGCGTCCATGCCCAAATTGCCCGGGCCGTAGGCAATGTCTTTATATACCGTCTCTTCAAACAGCTGGTATTCGGGATATTGGAACACAATGCCCACCTTGCCGCGGATTTTGGCCAGGTTGCATTCTTTTACTGTGATGTCCTCGCCGTCAATGTAGATTTTGCCCGTGTTGGGCTTTAACAGCCCGTTTAAATGCTGGATGAGGGTGGATTTGCCCGAGCCGGTGTGGCCGATAAGCCCCACAAAATCGCCGTCTTTAATGGTGAGCGACACGTCGTTTAACGCCGCCGTTTCAAACGGGCTTTCTGCAGAATAGATATGGGTTACATGTTCTACTACGATTGACATAGTCTCATAAGCTCCTCTACACATTCATCCACGCTGGTGATGTCGTCCTTGATCGCAATGCCCGCTTTTTTGAGCCGGTAGGCAAGCTCGGTCACCTGCGGCGTGTCCAGCCCCAGCTGTTTTAAGCGCTCCACCTTTGAAAACACGCTTTTGGGCGTGCCGTCCATCACAATCTTGCCGTCGTCCATCACCACAATGCGGTCGGAAAGCGCCGCCTCGTCCATGTTGTGGGTGATGAGCACAATGGTGATGTGGTAGTCGCGGTTCAGGCGCCGGATGGTCTTTAACACCTCGCGCCGGCCTATGGGGTCTAACATGGCGGTGGGCTCGTCAAACACAATCACCTTAGGCATCATGGCAATCACGCCCGCAATGGCCACCCGCTGCTTTTGCCCGCCGGATAAAAGGTGCGGCGCATGCTTTTTATAGCCTTCCATGCCAACCGCCGAAAGCGCATAGTCCACCCGCCGGCGGATTTCTTTCGGCGCAACGCCCAGGTTTTCCGCGGCAAAGGCCACGTCCTCTTCCACAATGGTCGCCACAATCTGGTTGTCGGGGTTTTGAAACACCATGCCCACATGCTGGCGGATATCCCAGATTTTCTCCGGGTCGGCGGTGTCCATGCCATCCACCCACACATGCCCGCCCATGGGCAGCAAAATGGCGTTCAGATGCTTGGCAAGGGTGGATTTGCCCGAGCCGTTGTGCCCCAGCACACACAAAAATTCGCCGTCCGCAATGGTTAAGCACACGTCCTTTAACGTCATGCGTTCGTCGTCCTGGGCCTGTATCTCATAATGGTACGTTAGATGGTCAATCTCAATCAAATGTCGTCCCTCCCAATCTCATTCACATATCCAGCGGGTTGTGGCGCCGCAGGGAAGCTGCAGCCCGGACGCGGTGATGGGCAGGCAGAGCTCCCCGTTTTCCACCCGTCCGCCAAATTGCCTTACCAGCGTCATAAAAAGCACGTTTGCCACAATGGTGGGGGATACGGACGACGTATAGGAATTGACAATCAAGCACAGGGGCTTTGGGCTTAGAAGCTTTGCGCAAAGGGTCACCAAATCATAGAGCGCGTCTTCAAACTTCCACACCTCGCCGTTTGGCCCGCGCCCATAAGAGGGCGGGTCCATGATGATGCAGTCATACGTGTGGCCGCGCCGGATTTCGCGCTGGGCAAATTTGATCGCGTCGTCCACAATATAGCGGATGGGCGCATCCTTTAGCCCGCACGCCCCGGCGTTTTCCTTGGCCCACAAAACCATGCCCTTGGCCGCGTCCACATGCACCACCCGCGCGCCGGCTTTGGCCGCGGCCATGGTTGCGCCGCCCGTGTAGGCAAACAGGTTTAACACGCTGATTTCCCGGTTTGCGCGCCCGATGGCGTCCATTATAAATTCCCAGTTGACTGCCTGCTCGGGGAACAGCCCGGTGTGCTTAAACCCGGTGGGCCGCACCAAAAAGGTGAGCGGCGGATACCCAATGCGCCACACATCCGGCAGCGGCCTGGCAAACGACCAGCCCCCGCCGCCCGCCCTGCTCCGGTGGTAGTGCGCACAGGCGCGCTCCCACGCGGCCGGGTCGCTCTTTTGGGTCCAAATCACCTGCGGGTCGGGCCGGATGAGCAGCTTGTCGCCCCAGCGTTCCAATTTTTCGCCGTTTGCGGCGTCTATGAGCTCATAATCCTTCCATGCGTTTGCAAGCAGCAATGAAGCTTCCCCATTTCAAGTTTTATTAACTACTAATTATACCAGTTTTTGGCGGCACCGTCAATTCTTTTCCCCACTTTTGCAAAAGAAAAACGCCGCGCGGCCACACTGTTTGCCTGCACGGCGTTTTTTTGCTATAGATAAAAATGGTTAAGGCATACGCCCATTTCCCATGGGCTTGTTATCTCCCGCTTCTGTCAATGTAGTGCGTGTGGAGCAGCTCGTGCGACCTGTGCCCGCACGGCTCGCCCAAAAAGTCGGCATACAGCTTTTGGATGGACGGGTTTTCATGCGATTTGCGGATGGGCAGGCTCCGGTCCTCCTCGTAGAGCGCCGCCGCGCGTGCCTTCTTCACATCCACGGTTGCCAGTGTCCGCGCCGGGACAATGGGCTGGCCGCCGCCCGTCACACAGCCGCCGGGGCACCCCATAATTTCAATGAAGTGGTAATCGGCCTTGCCCGCCTTGATTTGGTCAAGCAATGCGCGCGCATTGCCCAGGCCGTGTGCAACCGCAATTTTAATGTCTTTGCCCGCAATGGTGAGCGCCGCCTCTTTGATGCCCTCGGTGCCGCGCACCGCGCTGTATTCAATTTGGTCAAACGGCTTGCCTTCCAGCACCTCCGCCACTGTGCGCAGCGCCGCTTCCATCACGCCGCCCGTGGCGCCGAAAATGGTGCCCGCGCCCGAAGCCGCGCCAAACGGGTCGTCAAATTCGCCGTCGTCTAGGTTTACAAAGTCAATGCCCGCCTGCTTGATCATGCGGCCCAGCTCGCGCACGGTGAGCACCGCGTCCACATCGGGATAGCCGGTGGCCTGCATTTCCTCGCGCTGTGCCTCAAATTTTTTGGCGGTACAGGGCATCACCGAAACCACGTAAATTTTGGACGGGTCAATGCCCGCCTGCTTGGCATAGTACGATTTGATAATTGCGCCAAACATTTCGTGCGGCGATTTGCAGGTGGAGAGGTTGTCTAAAAATTCAGGGTAGTTGTGCTCGCAAAACTTGATCCAGCCGGGGCTGCACGAGGTGATCATCGGCAGCTTGCCGCCGTTTTTTATACGGCCGATGAGCTCTGTGCCCTCTTCCATGATGGTTAAATCCGCGCCCGTGTTGGTGTCAAACACCTTGTCAAACCCCAATTCTTTGAGCGCTGCCGCCAGCTTGCCGGTTGCACGGGTGCCGATGGGCATGCCAAATTCCTCGCCAATGCTCACGCGCACGGCAGGCGCAACCTGCACCACCACGTGTTTGTCCGAGTCGTAAATGGCGTCCCAAACCTTTTTGGTGGCGTCCTTTTCATACAGCGCGCCCACCGGGCAGGCCACAATGCACTGCCCGCACATCGCGCAGTCCACCTCGTTTAAGGATTTGCCAAACGAACAGGAAATTTGCGTGTTAAACCCGCGCTCTGCCGCGTCAATCACCGAGACGGTCTGCACCTTTTGACAGGTTGCCACGCACCGCCGGCACAGCACGCACTTGTTGTTGTCCCGCACAATGGAGGGGGACAGGTTGTCAATCTCGTGGTGCACGTTTTCGCCCTCAAACCGGATTTCGTCAATGCCCATTTCCTCGGCCAGCGTTTGCAGCTCGCAGTTTTTGTTGCGCACACAGGTGAGGCATTTGCGCTCGTGGTTGGACAAAATGAGCTCTAATGTGGCCTTGCGCGCCTCGCGCACCTTGGCGGAGTTGGTAAACACCTCCAGCCCTTCTGAAACCGGGTACACGCAGGACGCCTGCAGCGCCCGCGCGCCCTTGATTTCCACCAGGCACATCCGGCACGCGCCGATTTCATTTACGCCTTTTAAATAGCAGAGCGTGGGGATATGAATATTCGATTCGCGTGCCGCATCCAAAATGGTGTAGCTTGCAGGCACGCAAACCGCTTTATTGTTAATCTTTAAATTGACCATGTCCATTGATTTTTGTCCCTCCTTATTTACTAATTGCGCCAAAGCGGCATTTTTCCACGCACAGCCCGCATTTTACGCACTTGGTGCTGTCAATGGTGTAGGGCTTTTTGATTTCGCCCGAAATAGCGCCCACCGGGCAGTTTTTGGCGCACAGGCTGCAGCCTTTGCATTTTTGCGGGTCAATGGTGTAGGAAACCAGCGCTTTGCACACGCCCGCCGGGCATTTCTTGTCCACCACGTGGGCGATGTATTCATCTTCAAAATAGCGCAGCGTGCTTAAGATCGGGTTGGGCGCGGTTTGGCCCAGCCCGCACAGCGCGGCGTTTTTTACGCTGTAGCAGAGGGTTTTTAAGTTTTCAATGTCCTCTAAGGTGCCGTTGCCGTTTGTAATTTTCTCTAAAATCTCGTGCATGCGCCTGGTGCCAATCCGGCAGGGCGCGCACTTGCCGCACGATTCGTCCACTGTAAACTCCAAGAAGAATTTTGCAATGTCCACCATACAGGTGTCCTCATCCATGACAATGAGGCCGCCCGAACCCATCATAGAGCCAATGCTGATTAACGAGTCGTAGTCGATGGGCAGATCGAGGCACTCCGCCGGGATGCACCCGCCGGACGGGCCGCCGGTTTGCGCGGCTTTGAACTTCTTGCCGTTGGGGATGCCGCCGCCGATTTCAAATACAATTTCGCGCAGCGTGGTGCCCATGGGGATTTCCACCAGGCCGGTGTTGTTGATTTTGCCGCCCATGGCAAACACCTTGGTGCCCTTGCTCTTTTCGGTGCCGATGCCAGAAAACCACTCTGCACCGTTGTTGATGATGATGGGGATGTTGGCATAGGTTTCCACGTTGTTTAACAGCGTGGGCTTGCCAAACAGGCCCTTGACCGCCGGGAACGGCGGCCGGGGGCGCGGCTCGCCGCGGTGGCCCTCAATGGAGGTCATGAGCGCCGTTTCCTCGCCGCACACAAACGCGCCGGCGCCCAGGCGGATTTCTAGGTCAAAGTCAAAGCCGGAGTCAAAGATGTTTTTGCCCAAAAGGCCGTATTCCTTGGCCTGGTTGATGGCAATCTGCAGGCGGGAAACCGCAATGGGGTATTCCGCGCGGATGTATATGTAGCCCTGGTTTGCGCCAACCGCATACCCTGCAATGGTCATGGCTTCAATGATGGAGTGCGGGTCGCCCTCCAGGATAGAACGGTCCATAAACGCGCCGGGGTCGCCCTCGTCGGCGTTGCAGGCCACATATTTCTGGTCGTTTTGCGCCTTTTTGGCAAAATCCCACTTGGTGCCGGTGGGGAACCCCGCGCCGCCGCGGCCGCGCAGGCCGGACGCTTTGATGACGTCAATCACCTCGTCCGGCTCCATTTCGGTGAGCACCTTGCCCAGCGCCTTGTAGCCGTCAAACGCGATGTATTCTTCAATGTTTTCCGGGTTAATCACGCCGCAGTTGCGCAGCGCAATGCGTTTTTGCTTTTTATAAAAGTCCACCTCGTTTAAGGATTTGACATTGTCCTCCTGCACCGTTTCCTGATAGAGCAGGCGTTTGACAATGCGGCCCTTTAAAAGGTGCTCCGAGACAATTTCATCAATGTCTTCCGGCGTGACCCTGCTGTAAAAGCAGCCCTCCGGATAGACAATCATGATGGGCCCCAGCGCGCACAGGCCAAAGCAGCCGGTTTTTACCACTTTAATTTCGTCCTGCAAATTGTATTTGGCCAGGCAGACGTTTAATTCGTCCAGTATTTTTTCACTTCCCGAGGAGGTACAGCCAGTGCCGCCGCACACCAGGATGTGAGCTCTTGCCAGTTCCATATCTTTCGTTTCCTCCTTTTACATTTCGTACGCGCCGATTGTGTATTCATCAATGACCTTGCCGTTGACCACGGTTTCATTCACAATCCTGGCCGCTTTTTGTGCGTCCACCTTCACATAGGTGACCTTCTCCTTATCCGGCAGATACACCTCTACAATGGGCTCCAGCTTGCACAGCCCGATACATCCGGTCTGTGTAATATACACGTCTTTTAGCTGCCGCTTTTCCGCCTCGTCCAAAATGGCCTTCATCACTGTGCGCGCGCCTGCCGCAATGCCGCAGGTGGCCATGCCGACCACAACGCGGACGCTGTTATCGTCTTCTTTTCTCAAATTCACCTTGGAAAGTGTCTGGTTCCTGATTTTCTCAAGCTCGGCCAAACTTTTCATACAAACAGTCCTTTCTAAAATTATGGAATGGGTCGATCGTGATGGTGCGGGCCAACCATTTCTAAAATCCATGTAAATGGTCAATGCCCTCTTCTATGTACTCGCTGATCCAGTTGAGCACGTTTTGCTCACCAATGTACACATCCCCCAAAACCTTCTTGACATCCGGGGTTTGGAAGGAGAATTCCTGCCCGTCATATTTGTGATGGTAATAAAAGTCGACCTTTGGGTTGCAGGAGATGAGTGTGGCCATGGTGGAGGCCATGTCGCCCAGCGGCTGGCGGTCAATGCTGTCGTGCACAAATACTGCCCGCACAGTGGTGCCCATACCCGGCGTGGAAAAAATGTCGAAGCTGCCGCCGGTCTGCAGGGCCGCCGCCTTTAAGAGCGACAGCCCAAGCCCCACCTTCCGCGTGGTGCGCGTGGTGACAAACGGGTCTGCGGCGTGCGCTAAAAAGTCTTTGCTCATGCCCACGCCATTGTCAGAAACTTCTATGACAAACACGTTTTCATACGTATCTTCCGTAATCAAAATTTTGACAAGGGTTGCCTTTGCCTTGATGGAGTTCTGCACAATATCTAAAATATGTAAAGAGAGCTCTGTCATGGCGGATCCTTCCCTTTAACGGTGCAAATATTTTTCCAAAATGCCCGGGATATCTTCCGGCACCAGCCGGCCGTATACGTCGTCGTTGACCGTCATAACCGGCGCAAGCCCGCACGCGCCAATGCAGCGGGTGGCATCCAGCGAAAAGCGGCCGTCCGGCGAGCACTCGCCCACGTCAATGTGAAGCCTTTGTTTAATTTCGTCCAAAATTTTCCCCGACCCCTTGACATAGCAGGCCGTGCCTAAGCACACGCCAATTTTAAACCGGCCCTTGGGATTGGTGGTAAACTGGGTGTAGAACGTGACCACGCCGTAAATTTCCGCCATGGGGACGCCCAGCCCGTCAGAAATCATCTGCTGCACCTCCAGCGGGAGATAGCCGTATATATCCTGCGCTTCGTGCAGCACGGGGATCAGCGCCCCCTGCGTGCCCTTATACTTTGCAATCACCTCGTTTAGCTTTTCAGCCTGTTCCTGGGTGCCTTGAAAAGCCGGGGCAGTTTTTTCGCTCATTTTCTGAAACCTCCTTAAAAAATAGAAACCCATTGGCGGCGGTTGCCGCCCGCAAAATCGTTAATTTATTAACAATCAAGCCTATAAAAGCATACTTTACTAGTATAGCACACAATTTGATAAAAATCTACAATTATTTCAAAAAAAGTTACAGAAGTTGTATGATGGTTTCCGGCGCCAGCGCCTCCAGATGCAAAAAGTGTTCCCGCTCGGAGATATCCCCCAAATAATGGGCGTCGGAATTTTTTAAAACCCGGTAGCCAAAAAGGCCGTGCGCCTGGATAAACGCGTCCCGGCCCTCGGTGCGCTTGACCTCCACCGACAAAAAGCCCAGCTCGTCCGGGATACAGCCCAGGCTCGCTAAAATGCTGTATGCATCCTTGTCCACATGCGAGGGGAACACGGTGCCGCCAAGCGCGCGCACCGCATCGCAGATTTGCGCGGCTGTGAGGCGGGATGCAGTGACAAGCAGGCGCGGTTCCTCCCCCACCACATTGTCATGTTCATCCATCAAAAGCTGGCTGCCAAAAAGATCCGGCCGGTTTGGGATGCCTGGCAGCGACGCGGCCATCATGGCGTCAAATTCCAGCGCGGCGGCAAGGGAGGGGAACAGGCACACAAAATGCGCCTCTTCGGCGCTTTCCGCCTCCATGCCGGGCAGCACCAAAAGGCTGGTGCCCGCCGCGGCCGCCATGAGCGCGCCCGCATTTTTGCAGGTGTTGTGGTCGGTCACCGCAATCACGTCTAATCCCTTTAAAATTGCCATATTGACAATGTTTTGCGGCGTCATATCGTTGTCGGCGCACGGCGACAGCGCGGTGTGGATATGGAGATCATAGGCAGCCGGGTGCATGTTTTGTCACTTCCCTTACACGGTTCTATTATATATATTGTAGCAAGCGGGGCAATATGTGTCAACTCCATTTCAATCCAGGCGGCTGCAGCCCCTTTTTCAAACATGGTTTTTTTCGTAAAAATTCCGGATAAAATTGTCAGAATATCTTTTTTAGAATCAACCAAAATAATAGTGCAAAAGAAATTCGCGTGCAGTATGTTTTGAAAGACGGGTTCTTTTGGATTCTTTTATAAACGAGCCTTGCGCGCAAACTTTTTTTGCACATATCAATCTTTGTTAAGAGAAAAAAGGAGTGAAAAACAAATGGCTAGAAACAGCGTTATCGTACCTGAAGCGAAGGCTGCAATGGAAAAGTTCAAAATGGAAGCAGCAGGCGAAGTTGGCGTAAACTTAAAACAGGGTTACAACGGTGATCTGACTTCCAGACAGGCAGGTTCTGTGGGTGGTCAGATGGTGAAAAAAATGATCGAGCAATACGAAAGAAGCATGTCTTAACAAAAAGCCCGATTTGTTTCATTTTGCGGCGGGGGTGTCCCCGCCGCTTACATATTCCCGGCGGCATGCGCTTTTTTACAGCACGAAATGATACCACCTATACACCCGGAAGGCACCATACAGGGCGCGGAGGGGCATGGTATACTGCATGTAAGAAAGGTGGTATCACAGTTATGCCTGTTATCAAAACACAATTTACGCTGCGGCTGGATTTGAAGGTTCATGCAAAAATGAAAAAAATTGCGGCGGCAGAATCCCGCTCTTTAACCAACATGATTGAATATGTGCTCAAAAAGGAAATTGCACAGTATGAGCAAGCGCACGGCGAATTGGTGCTGAGCGAGGAAGATTTATACATAGAATAGGGATTTTAAAAAATGGCCGGGCAAAAAATTTGCCCGGCCGTTTGTGTGCCTGTTTTTTGAAACACCAAAATAAACCTCCATTAAAAATGGGGGTTTATTAAAAAATGCTCTATGGAAGATACGCCCATTTTACGCGCCCACTTTATTGAGCTTTTGCGCCAGCTGCGATTTTTTCCTCGAAGCGGTATTTTTGTGCATAACGCCCTTTGCAACGGCCTGGTCCAGCTTTTTCACAGCAGTGGTAAACGTCAGCTTTGCATTGTCTTTGTCATCGGCCGACACATAGCCCTCAAATTTTTTGATGGTAGTTTTAATATTGGATTTAATCATCTGGTTCCGAAGCGTTTTGGTCTCAATGACTTTCACGCGTTTTTTTGCGGATTTGATATTCGGCAACTTTTTCACCTCCAGCTTACAATGTAACGGAATATATTGTAACACACCGCATTTAAAAAAGCAAGCCTTTTTTTGATTTTTTTTACAAAAGAGGAAATTGCCTAAGGGCTGGCGGCTTTCCCGCTTGCCGCACTTGTAATTTTTTGGGGAATGTGGTATACTAACTGGAAACCAGGGGGGATTTGCATGATTTTTCGCGGCGCGGAAACGCCCATATGCTATTTTTGCGTGCATGCCACGCACAATCCGGGGAAAACCACCGTGCAGTGCAAAAAAAAGGGCGAGGTGCCCGAAGACTTCCACTGCAGGAAATACCAATACGACATTTTTAAAAAAGAAGTCCATAAAAAAAAGCGGCTGCAGCTTGGGAAATTTAACGCCGAAGATTTCCGGCTGGACTGACCGCGTTAGGAATTGAATTCGCTAAAATGAGGAACATACCATGGTACTACAGCTTTCAAACATTTGCAAACACTTTGGCGTGGACGAAATTTTAAAGGACGTCTCGCTTTCTGTCAACGACCGCGGGCGCGCGGGCATCATCGGCCCAAACGGCGCGGGCAAAACCACACTGTTAAATATCATTGCGGGCAGCCTCCCCTACGACGGGGGCAGCCGCACCATTTCCAAAGATTCCAAAATCGGCTTTTTAAAGCAGACCGGCGGCTTTGACTCCAAAAACACCATCTGGCAGGAGATGTGCGAGGTGTTTTCGGACGTCTATCAGCTGGAGCAGGACATGCGCGCGCTTGAGGCACAAATGGCGGACTGCCCGGAGGGCGGTCGGCCGCGGCTGATGGAGGCATATGCCAAAAAACAGGCGCTGTTTGAGCAAAACGACGGGTTTGCCATCCACGCCAAAATCCAGACCGTGCTAAACGGGATGGGGTTTTCGGGGTTTGACACAAGCCTCCCTGTCAAAAAGCTCTCGGGCGGCGAAAAAACCAAGCTCAAAATGGCCAAGCTGCTGTTGGAAGAGCCCGATCTCCTGCTGCTGGACGAGCCCACCAACCATCTGGACTTTGCCACCATGCAGTGGCTGGAGGGGTATTTAAAAACCTACCGCGGCGCCATCCTCGCCGTGAGCCACGACCGCTACTTTTTAGACGCGATGGCGGCGGAAATCTACGAGGTGGACCGGTGCACGGTCAAGCGCTACACGGGCAATTACTCGGCGTATCTCATCCAAAAAGAGGAAAACTACCAGTTCGATATGAAGCACTACGAAAAACAGCAGCGGGAAATTCACAAGCTGGAAGACTATGTGGCCAGAAACCTGGTGCGCGCATCCACCACCAAGCAGGCGCAGAGCCGCCGCAAGGTGCTGGAAAAAATGGATGTGTTAGAGCGCCCGTCCGACGCGGTGCAAAAAGCGCATTTTGCGTTTATGCCCACCTACCCTTCCTATCAGGACGTGCTGGATGTGGAGGATTTGTCGCTGTTTGTGACCGGCGAAAACGCGCGCACCCTGTGCGAGCACATCACGTTTTCCATCAAACGCGGCGAAAAGGCGGCGCTCATTGGCGCAAACGGCATTGGCAAATCCACCCTGTTAAAAACGCTTTTGGGCATCCACAAGCACTACCGCGGGAGATTTCAGTTTGGGCGCAATGCAGACATCAGCTATTACGACCAGGAGCTGGGGTGGCTTTGCGCGGACAAAACGCCGTTTGACGAGGTGTACGACCGGTTCCCCCGCATGACGGAACGTGAAATCCGCACGCTTCTGGGCGGCATGCAGTTTCATGGCGACGACGTGTACAAGCCCATCCGCGCGCTTTCGGGCGGCGAAAAGGCCAAGCTGGCATTCCTCATCATCATGTTAGAAAAGCGCAACACACTGCTGTTAGACGAGCCCACCAACCATCTGGACCTGATGGCAAAGGAGGCGCTGGACGCCGCATTGATGGATTTTTCGGGCACGGTGCTGTTTGTTTCGCACGACCGCTATTTTTTAAACAAGGTGGCGGACAAGGTGCTGGAGCTCACGCCGGACGGCGTCAAGGTGTTTTGCGGGAATTACGACTATTATTTGGAGAAAAAGGACGTGTTTTACCAGACGCCAAAAACGGATGCGCCGGCCGAAAAAAAGGCAAACACCTATCAGGAGGAAAAGCGCCGGGCCGCGGCCATCCGCACGCTCAAGCGGAAGCTTGACCAGTGCGAGGCGGACATCTCCCAGGCGGACGAGGCCATTGCCGCGCTGCAAAAGGAGCTTGCAGAGGCGGGCGCGGACTATGAGGCGGCGCAGGAAATCATGCAGCGCATCGAAGCATGCGAAATGGAGCAGCGCGCGCTGTATGAACAGCTGGAATTGCTGGAGGATGCGTGGGAAGGGATGGACGCATGAAGCTAAAGCTCATTTGTGTGGGGAAATTAAAAGAGGCATACCTGGTTGCGGGCGTAAACGAATATGTCAAGCGGCTTGCGCCGTTTGCCAAGGTGGAAATTTTGGAGGTGGCGGACGAACGTATTAAAGACCCGTGTTCAAAAGGGGAAGCGGAGCGGATTTTGCGCGCGGAGGGGGCGCGCATTGGAAAGCATCTTTCGCCGGGCGACTATGTCATCCCGCTGTGCGTGGAGGGCACGCCGCTTTCCTCGGAGCAGCTTGCTTCCACCATTTTGGGCGCCATGAATGCGGGGAAGAGCACCATCTCGTTTATCATCGGCGGGTCTTTGGGGCTAAGCAGTGAGATAAAGGCGCGGGGGGATTTAAACCTCAGCGTTTCGCGCATGACCTTCCCCCACCAGCTCATGCGGCTGATGTTAGCCGAACAGGCCTACCGCGCATATAAAATCATACACGGACACACCTATCACAAATAAAGGCGGCAATGCCGCCTTGTCCCGGCCGCGCACAGGGCGCCTTTTCTGTGCGCGGTTTTTTGCCCCCTTGCCGTTTGTGGGGAAAAGGGAAAAACAACATGCAGCCAATTCTAAAATACGCCTTGACAACAGGCCTGTGCGCGTGATACAATAAAGGCAGAAAAAAGGGCACCGTTTTTTGACGGTTGGCCAAAAGTAGTGTTAAAAAAGTAACCGCTAATCTCTTGACCGGAGGGCGGTTACTTTGCGTTTATCGCAAGTGCTATTAAAAATGCAATGGTAAAGATTGCAATCTTCCATATGTATTTCATAGCAACCACCTCCTTCCGGAGCGTGGCCAACCGTCCTCGATTCCCTCAATTCTGCCTGATTCCAGTATAGCATTGCGCATACAAGCTTGTCAAGTATCCCATATGTGGATGCTTTTTTTGTTTTTTTGCGGAATTTGATACATTTTTTTGCATAATAAAACCGGGCATTCCCGGTTTTGGGGCAGGGTGGAAGGGAATCGGAACCCGCCGGAGGGATCCGGAACATAGCAAACGAAATATAAACAATAGGATTGAAAACATTGACAAAAGATGCTATAATAGAAACACCATAACGAGAGGGGGAGCCTGCCATGTGCACACCGTTTCAGCTGCATCAAATTACCGACGAGGTAAAACAGAATATGCAAAGCGTGTTGGGAGACAAGCTGCACCAAATTATTTTATACGGCTCCTATGCCCGCGGGGACTATGACAGCGAATCGGATATTGACATGATGGTACTGGCAGACGTGCCGGAAAACGAAATGGGGAACTATCGGAAGCAGGTCAACCGCGTTGCAAGTAAGATTGGGCTGGCTCATGATATTATGATTACAATTGCGCTAAAGGATAAAACGTTTTTTGACAGGCATCGGGAAATATTGCCGTTCTATCAAAAGGTGGCAAACGAGGGGGTGTCCATCTATGGAAACTAAGAAGGACTTATCCCAGTACCGCTTGCAGCAGGCAGAGCAATGTTTAAAGTCTGCAAAGATATTACTCGACAGCAATGATTATAAAGGGGCCGCCAACCGTTCCTATTACTGTGTGTTCCATTGTATGAGAAGCATACTCGCCCTGGAAGGGGTAGATTTCAAAAAACATTCCGGCCTGATTGCGTATTTTAGAAAAGCATATATTAAAACAGGGAAATTAGACGTCACCCTGTCTGATATGCTTACAGACATTTTTCAGATACGGACAGAAAGTGACTATGATGATTATTACGTGGTGAGTAAAAGCGAAGTGGAAGAACAAATACAAAATGCGAAATATTTTATACAGGAGACAAAAAACTATTTGAAGGAATTTATATGAGCGTGTGGCTGTTGCAACCTATAAAAAAAGACGCCGGCAGGGGAAAGGGCCGGCGTCTTTTTTTGCGCGGCTGCAAAAAAGCACACAGGCCGCGCGCGCGGGCGGGGGCGCCCGCATAGGGGGTTTTTGCACATTGTGCGTATTTAAGAACGGGCGGTAAATTCCCGCCCGGCCTTATCAAAAACGGGTGGTTGCTTAAGCGCCTTGTAAAACCGCCTGCTGCACGTCTTGCGGCAGGTCTTCCAGCGCCACGGTAATGGAGGTATGGGTGGTGCCGGCGCTGCCTAAAAACTCCAGCACATAGCGCGATTCTTCCGGGATGTAGCCGGTAAGCGCCGGGACCGCCCGGCAGACCGCATCCACCGCGGCGCGGTCGGTAATCTTGGTATACACGCCGTTTGGATCGGTATACCCGCCTGCAAGATAGGCGTCATAGCCGCTTTCTTTTATGATGTTGACGCTGCTGATAAAGGAGTAATCCCAGTCCGAGAAGTGGTACATCTCATCCAGCGCCAAAAGGGTGTTTTGATAACAGCTGTAGACGGTGTATACATTTTGGGTGTAATGCTGGTCTTCCCCCGTCAAACAACCGATTTCAATGCGCACCGCTGGCCTGGACGCAAGGATGTCCGCATAGCTGTACTGTGCAATCTCCGCCTGAAGGGTGCTAAGCAGGGTTTGGATTTTGGCTTTGGGGAAGGTTGGATCAATTATGTTTTCATGGGCGGACGCCAGTGGGTTTTTGTAGCAGGAAATGCTTTCAATGCTTTCAATGTCCGGCATTTCCCCAAGCGCTGCCTTGTATTCCGGCGTGTCGTAAACCGCTTGTAAAAACGCGTCCACATCTTCCTTTTTTGCAAAGCGGAAGCGGCGGGAAAGGTTGAACACCTCATAGCGGTCGGTGGAAACCTCAATGCCATAGTAGGGGGAGTTTTCCTGCTCACCGAGGCTTATATCCTCGTTGTATGCCGCCACCTTTTCCAAAAACTGCACAGCGGCCTTTATGTTTGCCGGGTCTTTTAATACCGCATTTGGTGCGCCGCTTTGCACGCTGGAAAGATCGATTTTGCTGATTTCCAGCTTGGAAACATTTGCAGCCGGCGCCTTTGCGTCAAAATTGCCGATGTCAAAGATGGGGAAGGCCAGCACGGCGGCAAACAGGACGGCAAACACGGCAAACCGTCCCATGTGGGCAAACATGCTGCGGAAGTTTTTGGCAAAAATGGCCTGGAGCACCGCGTACAAAATGAGCGCGACCAAAAGATAGCCGAGATAGCTGATGGCAATGCTGTTGTTGGAGGCGGCGACAAAAATGAGGCCAAATCCCAGCGACAGCACAGTGGTGATGTAGTACTTCAAAAACACGGCAATGCCGTTAAACGCAAAGAACTTGTTGGTGTTTTCGCTTTTGCGCTTGATAGAAACCCACATACTTAAGCCAAGCAGCAGCAGGGTGGCGATGATGCAGTAGAGCACAAACTGCCAGTTGAGCGCCCCTATGCCGTTAAACTGGATTTTTGCCAGCAAAAAGGGGGGCAGGAAGTTTTCAATGTCAAAAAACGGCGGGTTCCAGACATAGGTGGTATACCAGGCTGAGAGGTTGCCCTGCAAAATCGCTAAGGTGAGCGGGTAGACCAAAAACAGGAACGCGGTTGCCATAAGCTGTGCAAACACGTTGCCCGAAAGGGTTGCGGCCAGCGTGCCCACCGAAAACATAAACATGTATGCCAAAAGGATAAACAGGTAGATTTTTACCATGTCAAGCATGGGCATTGCGTCCCCAAGGTCGAAAGCCAGATAGGTGATCAGGTTGACCACAAAGATGATGGCCAGCGGGATGAGCACGGTGAAAAACCCAGCCGTCACGCGGGTTAAGAAAATACTGCTCCGCTTATAGGGCTGCGCATGGTAAAACACCACCGAACGCATGTTGAACAGGTAGGCAAACTGCACAATGGCAATGATGATGCCCGCCGCGGCGACAAGGATGGTCATAAAACCAGTTGCGCCGGCAAGAGAAGCGGCAATGTCCCTTGGGTAGTTTAGGGAGGATTGCGCATCCGCCATGCCCCGCGCAATCTCTTCCATCCAGGAGGAATGGAGGATGATGGCGGGAAGGGTTGTCACCAAAAACAGCAGGATGGTATGTAAAATGATGATGTATTTGTTTTGCTTGACGTTTTCGAAAACGCCGCGCAAATTACAGAAGTATTTTTGAGAAGTCATAGCCAGACACCTCCATTTCATAAATAAATATATCTTCCAGCGTGAGCTCTAACGGATCCACCAAAATGGGGTTGAACTGAGCAATGCGCGCAAGGATCTCTTCCCGGTTGCCCTTTGCCACAATCTCTAAAACGTTCGCGCGCACCGTCATGGACAAAATGTCAATGCCGGTGAGGGATTTGGTGTCGATCATGGGTTTAAAGGCGGCCTGGATTTTGTGCACGCTGTCTTTGATGTCGTCAATGCTGCGCTCCAGGATGATTTTTTTGTCGTGCAGGATGCCCACCACGTCGCAGAAATTTTCCAGCTCGCGCAAATTGTGCGAGGAAATCACCGCCGTCATGCCGCGGCTTTCCACTTCGCCAATCACAATGCGCTTTACCAGCTGCCTGATCACCGGGTCCAGCCCGTCAAAGCTCTCGTCGCACAGCAGGATGCTGGGGCTTTGCGAAAGCGCAAACACAATGGCGGCCTGCCGCTTCATGCCCTTTGAAAAGGTGTTCATTTTCTTTTTGACATCCAGCGGGAAATGCCCCGCAATCTCCCGGAATTTTTCCATGGTAAACGACGGGTAGGTTTTTTCTAAAAACCGCGCCATCTCCTCCATGGAGTAGGCGTTAAAAAAATAGGGATCGTCGCTTACATAGGCGATTTTATCTTTGAGCACGGTATTTTCATATACATCCTGGCCGTCAATCTGCACCGTGCCGCCATCCGCCCGGTAAATGCCGTCCAAAATATTTAAAAGCGTGGATTTCCCGGCGCCGTTGGAACCAATCAGCCCGTAGATGCACCCTTCCTTGATGTTTGCCGTCAGGCCGCTTAAGATGGCCTGGTTGTCAAACATCTTTGTCAAATTTTCAATTGCAATCACTTTGTTTCCCCCTTTGCATATACCTTGTCAATCTCATCCTTCACCCGTCCCGCCTGTGCGCCTAACTGCATGAGGCTGCCAGCGGTGCGGCGAAGGTCAAACAGCAGCACGCCAATCCGTTTTTCCTTTAAGCTGCTAACGTCGTTTGTGACAAACCGCCCTTTGCCGTTGACCGAGTAGGTGACGCCCTCCTGTTCCAAATAGGCGTAGGCTTTCTGAATGGTGTTGGGATTGACCGCAAGCTCGCATGCGAGCTCGCGCACAGAAGGAAGCTGCTCGTTTTCCTCCAATACGCCGCCCAGCACCAGCTGCTCAATTTTTGTCACCAGCTGCTCATAAATGGGCGCCGTGCCGCTTAGTGTGATACCCAGCATCGAGATTCCTCCTTTCTATTGCGTACTAGTGTTCCGTAGTGTGCTATATCTGTATAGTACACTATAACACATCTGTTGTCAACCCCTTTTTTAAAATTTTACCAAATTTTTTTGATATCTGAAAAGATATTGTAAAAAATAGCGATAGGGAGTATAATAGGAAGCAGAAAGGATGGATGATCATGGAAAAAAACAGTTGGAACGCAATTGACAAAGCGGCCGCATTTGCGTTTTGTGAAGGGTACATGGACTTTTTAAACCGTTCAAAAACCGAGCGCCACTGTGCGCGCACGGCAGTGGAGCTGGCGCGTGCGGCGGGGTTTGTGCCGCTGGGGGAAACGGAGCGGCTGTCCCCCGGCGATAAGGTGTTTGTGGAAAACCGCGGCAAGAGCGTGCTGTTTGCCGTGATGGGCAAAGACGGCCTTTTTCATGGCGCAAACATTGTGGCGTCGCACATTGACAGCCCGCGTATCGATTTAAAGCCCAACCCGCTCTATGAGGACTCGGAGCTGGCGCTTTTCAAAACCCACTATTATGGCGGCATCAAAAAATACCAGTGGCTGGCGCTGCCGCTTTCGCTCATTGGCACGGTGGTAAAAGAGGATGGGAGCAAGGTAGAAATCGACATTGGCGAAAAGGACAGCGACCCGGTGTTTACCATCACCGACCTTTTGCCGCATTTGGCGGCCGACCAGATGTCCAAAAAGGTGAGCGAGGCATTCCCGGGGGAAGATTTAAACGTGCTTTTGGGCTCCATCCCGTCCGAGGCGGAAAAGGACAAGGTCAAAGAGCACATGCTCTATTTATTGAAGGAACGCTACGGCATCACGGAGGAGGATTTTGTGAGCGCCGAGCTCTCGCTGGTGCCCAATGCCAAGGCGCGCAGCGCAGGGCTGGACGCATCGTTTGTGGGCGGCTACGGGCAGGATGACCGCGTGTGCGCCTATACGTCGCTTGCCGGGATATTAGCGCTTTCTTCGCCTGACCGCACCTGCATCTGCTATTTGGCGGACAAAGAGGAGATTGGCAGCATGGGCAACACCGGCACCAAGTCCATGTTTTTTGAAAACTGCATGGCAAAGCTTTTGCAAAAGTCGCTGCCGCAAATGAGCGATATCCATTTAAAAGACGCGCTTTCCCATTCCGTATGCCTTTCCGCTGACGTAACCGCAGGCTATGACCCCACCTATAAAAGCGTCAACGACCCGCTCAACAGCGCCTATGTGGGCGGCGGGCTGTGCATTTGCAAATACACCGGCGCGCGGGGCAAATCGTCCACGTCGGATGCAAGCGCGGAGCTTGTGGCAAAGGTGCGCGGCATTTTCAACCAAAACGGCGTAAAATGGCAGATTGGCGAGCTGGGCAAGGTGGACCAGGGCGGCGGCGGCACGGTGGCGCAGTTTTTGGCAAACCTAAACATCGATACGCTCGATTGCGGCGTGCCGGTGCTCTCCATGCACGCGCCGTTTGAAATTACCTCCAAGGCGGATGTGTACAGCGGCTATTTGGGGTACCGGGCGTTTTACCAGTCAAAATAAGCATAAAAAACCGGATACAGCTGGTATCCGGTTTTTTTCATGCAATTTTTAAGAAAACATCTCTTCCATCTGGTAGGTTTTATAGAGCGTCAGCTGGCCGTTGTCCGTAAAAAGGGACAGGGCCACCACATTGTCCGCATCCGCGGTAAACTGCATCCGGAGCCGGGCGGCCGTTTGCCCGTCAAACCGGTCGGATTCCACAAACTGGCCGGTGTGCTTGTCAATCACCATCACGGTTTCGCCCGCGTCATCCGCGCCGTTTTTCACCAGGCAAAAAACAAAATCCCTGTTTTCAATGTGCTGCATCACACGCCTGCCGCCTGTGTTAAACGACAGCAGCGTATCCTTGTAAGCCAATTCCCTTTTGGCAGACGGGTCAATCACAATCGCACTGTTTGCCGCATCCCAGGTCAAAACGCCCTCATAGTAGGTATCGTGCGCCGCGCCGTCCCACTGCACGTTGTCGTCGCCGCCCACATAATAGGCGAGCGCGCGGATGGGCAGATAGGCCGTGCCGTCCATCAAAATGACCGGCGGCGCAAAGGCCCAGCTGTACATACAGCTTGCAACCTGGCAGTACACCGCCTCCCCGCCTGGGGAGACAATCTCTATGATGGGCATATTGGCGTTTGCGCCCGTCGTGGCGCCGTAGAGCTGCATGGTGAGATTGTCTGTGACAAGCGCCTGTTCCCCCTCCCAGGCATAAAAGGGGAAGGTGCGGTCCGCGCTTTGGAACACAGCGGGCGCCGCACTTTCTGGCACGCCGTAGTTCACACGGCATCCCAGCCGTTCAAACGCGGCCCGCAGCGGTATGTAATAGCTGTCGGTGGGAAGGTAGGCCGAATTTTCAACCTGCACAATCTCAATGGCGTGCGTTTTGCCGTCAATGGTCAGGCTGCCGTTTGCCGTTTCCCACCCGTCATATGCCGCCATCACCAGGGTGGCGCAGGCCGTGGCGGTCAAAACTGCCGCACTCACCAAAAGCGCCAGCCACTTTGCAAACGCCGGTTTTTTGCGCCGGATGCTGTAAAACCGCAGCTGCAGCGCCTTTTTATTGCTGCTCATGCTGGTTGTGTAAAGGGATTGAAACATGCTTTTCTCCTCCATTCTTGTGCGTTACCAAATCCAATATGGTCTTCATATACAAATTTTGCCCGTCCTTTGGCATATGGGCGGTCACCGCCATATCACAGGCCACCTCGCACGCCTCGCTCAAATTTGCGCACAACAGATAGGCAAGCGGGTTAAACCAGTGGATGGCGTTGGTCAGAAGCGCCAGCCATTTGCGCGCCAGGTCTTTGCGCTTTAGATGCATCAGCTCGTGTAAGAACACCATGTAGCGCTGGTCATCCCTAAGAGCAGTGCAGGGAAGGTAGATGACCGGGCGGAACATGCCGGTTAAAAAGGGGGACTGTGCGCGGTTTACCATGCGCAGCCGCACGGTTTGGCGCACGCCCGCGGCGGCCTTTGCACGGATAAACGCCTCGCTTTCCGGCAGGGGCTGGCTGTGCCTGCGGGTTTTGATAAGGAAGCTTGCATAGCTGCAAGCCGCGAACAGCAAATACACCCCCATGCCGATGAGCCAGATGCCGCCCATAAGGTCCAGCAGGCGGATTTTATGGGTTTTAGAAACCGTAATTTCCCGGTATTCCACAGGCGTATCCTCTTTTAACACCACTTCGGGCGGCAGCTGCGTCTGGGCCAGGTTGATTTGCGTTTGGCCGGCGCGCGGCACAAAGGAGACCGCCTGCTTTTGGGGGATGAGCTTCCACGCCGGGAACAGCATGCACACAATGACCGCCAGCCACATGCAGGACTGCCATTTGGCAGGAAGCTTTTTTACCGTAACAGGCTTGAGCGCCAAAAGCAATGCAGTCAGCGCACCGCCCAGCACGCTCAGCTGGGCAACTGTTTTAAACACCGTCCCCATATGCCTACTCCAAATCAAACATGGATTTTAAGTCCTCCACCTCGTCGTCTGAGAGGGCCTGGTTTTCATAGAGCGCGGCCACAAGCTTTTTCACAGACCCGTCATACAGCTTGGAAAGGAACGACCGGGTTTCCTGCATGTTATACGCCTCCTGGTTTAAAACTGGATAGTAATAGTGCACCTTGCCCTGCCGCTCAAATTGGACGGCGCCCTTTTCTACCAGACGATTCAGCAGGGTTGCCACGGTGTTGCTCTTCCATTTTTTTTCGGGCAGGGCGTGCAAAACGCCGCTGACCGTGAGCGGGGACGCGCTGCCCCACAACGCCTTCATAATTTCATATTCCGACTCTGAAATGGTTTGTTTTGCCACATAAACGCCTCCCAACATAATAACTACACGTGTGGTTATAGTGGTATTATACAACTACAAATGTGGTTTGTCAATAGGGTTTTTCAAAAAAAACAGCAGACACGTTTGTGTCTGCCGCAAATTACTGCCCGCTTTGCAAGAGCAGGCGGTCTTTTACCGCCCAGAGGCGTTTGGAAAGGTCCACATAATAGCGGTGCGGGTTTTCCAGCCGCTTGACCTCGTCCCACAGGTTGTCCACTTTTTGTTTGCAGCCCGCCTTGATGGCCTCAATCCCGGGCGAATCATACACCCGCCGGCCCGCTTTGAAAATGGGCACCAGAAGGTCTTTGGCATAATAGCCTGTGATGGTTTTGCGCTTCCAGGTGTGCTCCGGATCAAACAGCTCATAGGCCGACCCGTCCGGCGCGGGCTCGTCCTCCAAGGTCATCACGTCCGCAATGGCCTTGTGGGTGTCGGCCTCAAACAGCCGGTAGAGGTTTTTGGCGCACGGCGTGGTAATTTTGGCCACGTTTTCCGAAAGCTTGATTTTGGGGATTTCCCGCTCCCCGTCATAGATGGACACCAGCTTGTACACCCCGCCGAACACCGGCTCGGAGTGGGAGGTGATGAGCCGCTCGCCCACGCCAAAGGTGTCCACCTGCGCGCCCTGGTCCAACAGGTCGCGGATGATGTATTCGTCCAGCGAATTGGTGGCAACGATTTTGCAGTCGGGAAAGCCCTCCCGGTCTAACACTGCGCGGATTTTTTTGCTGAGGTAGGTGATGTCGCCGCTGTCAATGCGCACGCCCTTGGGGCGGAAGCCCTTTTTCAACACCACGTCGCGGAATACCCGAATGGCGTTTGGCAGGCCGGATTTTAACACGTTAAACGTGTCGATGAGCAGGGTGCAGTCGTCCGGGTAGGTCTCCGCATACGCCTTAAACGCGTCATATTCCGTGGGGAAGAGCTGCACCCAGCTGTGCGCCATGGTGCCCAGCGACGGGATGGAATACAAGATGTCGGAAATGGTGCAGGCCGTGCCCGCACACCCCGCGATATAGGCGGCGCGCGCGCCGTTTATGGCGCCGTTGGTGCCCTGTGCCCGGCGGGAGCCAAATTCCATCACCGGCCGGCCCTTTGCCGCGCGCACAATGCGGTTGGCCTTGGTGGCGATGAGGCTTTGGTGGTTGATGGTCAAAAGCAGCATGGTTTCAATAAACTGCGCTTCTATCACCGGGCCCTTCACCTTGACAATGGGCTCGCCGGGGAAGATGGGCGTGCCCTCTTCCACGGCCCACACGTCGCACGAAAACCGGAAGTTTGCAAGATAGTCTAAAAATTCTTCGCAAAACATGTTTTTAGAGCGTAAAAACGAAATGTCGTCCGGCGAGAAATGCAGCTGCTCTATGTATTCAATGAGCTGCTCCACGCCGGCCATAATGGCAAAGCCGCCGTCGTCCGGGATTTTTCGAAAAAACATGTCAAAGCAGGCAACCCGGTCCTTATACCCGTGGATAAAATAGCCGTTTGCCATGGTGATTTCATAAAAATCCATGAGCATGGTTAAATTGATATTTTGCATGTCGCACCCCTTTTAGATGTCGCCGTTAAGCGCCTCCTGCAGCCAGAAGCCGCCCACGTCCAGCGCCTCGTACATATCCTCGCGTTCCGCCTTTTTGATGGTGGTGTTGTCGTCCGACACCAGCTCAATGTAAATGTGCGCGGGGATTTCCAAATCCTTCACCATTGTGGTTTTTAAAATGGTCATGCGAAGGTGGTAACGGTCGTTCATATCGCCGTATATGATGACATTCCCGCGCTTAATGAGCGGGATCCCCTTATATGTGATAAATTCCTGCGGCTGTTTCTTTTTCGGCATAGTAGCATTCCCCTCTTTTCCTTCCATATTATTTTTATCATACCATATTATCCCCGTTCTGTAAAGAACTATTTGTCTGCAGGCGATGCCGGGAAATGGTACATTTCTTATTGCAAAACACACTGGTTTATGATATGATGCAGATAGCGGGCAGGTATTTTTCTGCCCAATCATAAAAGGGGGAATTTTTATGACCACCAGAAAGACCTTAAAAGCCCTGGCAAAGGAGCAGATCCGGGGCAACATCTGGAAGCTGTTTCTGATGTCGCTGGTAGTGGGGCTGATTGCAGCCGCATTGACATTGCCAGGCACAATGGCTTCAATGGGCAGCGTGAACAGAGGCATAACGGATTTTTACGCCTCAAGCGTATATCCCGCCACAGCGGGGCTGCAGCTTTCAGGCCCGGCTGTGGCATTCAACCTTCTTGGCACGGTGCTGGCATGGGTTGTGTCGTCCGGGTTTGCCTTTGGCATGTGCCGCGTCTACTTAAACCTCACCGACGGCATCCGGCCCAGCTTCGAAGTGCTGTTTGACGGGTTCCGCCACATTTTAAAAATGATTGCAGTCACCTTTTTGGTGGGGCTGTTCACCTTTTTGTGGACGCTTTTGCTGATCATCCCGGGCATTGTCAAATCGTATTCGTATTCCATGGCCATCTACATCCAGGTGGAAAACCCAGACCTGTCGCCGCTCGAAGCCATCCGGCGGAGCAAAGAGATGATGGTGGGGCACAAGTTTGAATTTTTTGTGTTAGAGCTCTCCTTCATTTTGTGGATCCTCCTTGGCGCCATCACCTTTGGCCTTGCCTACATCTATATCATCCCTTACATGGAGGCAACCTTTGTCAACTTCTATAAGGCAGTCAGCCAGGAGGGTGCGCCGGCGCAGGCGTAACCCACTTTACCTAAATTTTACATAATTTGGGTTTAGAATTTACCCATCCCGTATAAAATGATAACATAGGATTCTCATAATACGGGGGAAACAGAATGGATATCTTTTCGGTTTTTACGTTTTTGGGCGGCCTTGCGCTGTTTTTATACGGAATGAACGTGCTGGGCGCGGCGCTGGAAAAACAGTCGGGCGGCCGGTTTGAACGCATATTGGAGCGGCTCACCTCAAGCCCGGTAAAGGGTGTGCTTGTCGGCGCGGCCGTGACGGCGCTCATCCAGTCGTCTTCCGCCACCACGGTGATGGTGGTGGGGTTTGTCAATTCCGGCATTATGCAGCTGCACCAGGCCATTGGCATCATTATGGGCGCAAACGTGGGAACCACCATCACCTCGTGGATTTTGAGCTTAACCGGCATCCAGGGGGACAGCTTTTTTATGACCCTGTTAAAGCCGTCCTCCTTTTCGCCGGTTTTGGCGTTTTTGGGCATTGTGCTCATCATGTTTGCAAGAAGCGGCAAGAAAAAGGATATCGGCACCATTTTGGTGGGGTTTGCCATTTTGATGTTTGGCATGGACACCATGACGGAGGCGGTCAAGCCGCTTGCGGAAATTGAGGGCTTTTCCAACCTGTTAGTCATGTTTGAAAACCCGATTTTGGGCATATTGGCGGGGGCCGTGGTCACCGGCATTATCCAGAGCTCGTCGGCGTCGGTGGGGATTTTGCAGGCGCTGTCTGTCACCGGCAGCATCACCTATTCTGCCGCCATCCCCATTATTATGGGGCAAAATATCGGCACCTGTGTGACGGCGCTCCTCTCTTCTGCCGGCACCAATAAAAACGCCAAACGCGCCGCATTTGTACACCTGTATTTCAACATCATCGGGACAGTGGTTGTGATGGTGGTGTTTTATGCGCTCAACGCCGTGTTCCGCTTTGCATTTTTAGAGCAGCCCATCGGTGTGGCGGGCATCGCGGTGGTGCACACCCTGTTTAATGTCATCTGCACATTCCTGCTGCTCCCCTTTACCAAACAGCTCGAGGCCCTCGCCCGGAAAACCATCAAGGGCGGCACGCCGGGAGACCAGGAATTCCAATTGTTGGACGAGCGTTTTTTTGCCACGCCGGCGTTTGCGGTGCAGCAGTGCCGCACACTGGCGGGCCAGATGGCCAGCCTTGCGCGGGAAGCGCTGTTTTTGGCCATGGGGCTCATGCGCAAGTTTGACGCGTCCAAAGCCAGGGCTGTGCGGGAAATGGAAGACCGCATTGATTTGTATGAGGATAAGCTGGGGTCCTATCTGGTAAAGCTGTCCAGCAACGACCTCACCATGGAGGACAGTCGCGAGGTATCCAGGCTGTTGCACAGCATTGGCGACTTTGAGCGCATTGGCGACCACGCGCTCAACATTTTGCAGACCGCGGAGGAGATTGAGCAGAAGAAGGTGGTGTTTTCCAGCGACGCCGCGCATGAGCTGTATGTGATGTTCACCGCTGTGCAGGACATTGTAAACCTTACCGTGAGCGCGTTTGAGCAAAACGACACCGGGCTTGCAAAGCAGGTGGAGCCGCTGGAACAGGTGATCGACCTTTTAAAAATAGAGCTCAAAAATAACCACGTCACGCGCCTGCAAAAGGGCGAGTGCACCACAGAGATGGGGTTCATATTTTCTGATATCATCAACAATTACGAGCGGGTGGCAGACCATTGCTCCAACCTTGCCGTGAGCATCTTGCAGCTTGCGCAAAAAGGGCTGGACGCACATGCGTATTTAAACACGCTCAAAAATTCGGGCAACAAAGAATATATGGAGAAATACGAACAGTATAAGATAAAATACAGTTTGACCTAAGGGAAAAAGGGGGCAGTGCAAGCATGATCTATATTGTGGAGGACGATGAAAATATCCGCGAAATGGAAAGCTACGCCTTAAAAAACAGTGGGTATGAGACCATGGAGTTTGGCGATGGGCAAAGCTTTTTTAAAAAATGTGAAACACAGCTTCCAAAGCTTGTCATTTTGGACATCATGCTGCCCGACTTAGACGGGCTGTCCATTTTGGCAAGGCTCAAAAAAAGTGCAGCAACACGGGACATCCCCGTGATTTTAGTGACGGCAAAATCCACTGAGCTGGACGCGGTGAAGGGGCTGGACACCGGCGCGGACGACTATATCGCCAAGCCATTTGGCATTATGGAGCTGATATCGCGCGTAAAAGCAGTGCTCCGGCGCACCGGCGCGGCGCCGGAAGACCAGCTTTCTATCGGCGGCGTGATGCTGGACGATAAAAAGCACGCTGTCACGGTAGACGGCAGTGCAGTGTCGCTCACCTACAAAGAATATGAACTGTTGAAATTTTTAATGGTAAACCAGGGCATTGTGCTCTCGCGCGACAAAATTATGGACCGGGTGTGGGGCACCGATTACGAGGGCGAAACCCGCACCGTGGATATGCACATTAAAACGCTCCGTCAAAAGCTGGGCGCGTACGGCGCGCTCATAAAAACCGTGCGCAATGTGGGGTATAAAATGGAATAAAAGGGGGCGTGCGTGTGAAAGAAAAAATCAACGTCCGGCTGTTTTTGATTGGCATTTTATCCATGCTGCTCACAGTTGCGCTCGCGATTGTCACATTTTATCAGGCATTTCAAAGCCAGGCAGAGCAGAATGTGCGTCAAAATGCCGAAACCATTGTTTCCGCCATTGCGCGGATGGAGTCGTATGCAGGCCTTTCGGCATTTGCCAAAAACGGCCTGCGCATCACCTTAATTGCCCCGGACGGCGCGGTGCTGTTTGAGAGCGGTGCGGATGATGCAGAGATGGAAAACCACAGCGACCGTCCGGAAATTTTAGCAGCGCAAAAAAATGGGGTGGGGGAGGCGTCGCGGCACTCCAAAACCATGGGGTATGACACCTACTATTACGCCACAAAGCTCGCAAACGGCAACATTTTGCGGGTTGCGGCAGAGGCGCAAAGCATGTATTCCATCTTTGACCATGCGCTGCCCTTTATTGTGTTATTGCTGCTGGGCATCCTCCTTTTATCGGCCGTCCTCTCAGTGCTTCTCACCAAAAAAATTGTGCAGCCCATCCTCGATATGGCCAGCCACTTAGACGATATTGAGGAAAATGTGCCCTATGAGGAGCTCAAGCCCTTTGCGCAGGCCATCCGCGAGCAGCAGCTCAAGAAAAAGGCGGTGGAAACCATGCGCCAGGAGTTTACGGCCAATGTGACGCACGAGCTCAAAACGCCGCTCACCTCCATTTCGGGCTATGCGGAAATGATTGAGAACGGCATGGCAAAGGACGGGGACGTGAAGGTGTTTGCGGGCAAAATCCACAATGAGTCCGGCCGGCTCATCACGCTCATCGGCGATATCATCAAGCTTTCTGAGCTGGACGACACCGGGCTTCCCCGCGAATTTTCGCGCGTAGATTTATATGAGATATCCAAATCCACCGCAGAGCTTTTGATGTTCCACGCGGACAAGGCCAATATCGACGTGTCGGTTTACGGCGTTCCCAGCTATGTGAATGGGGACGAGGGGATGTTAGCCGAGCTCATTTACAACCTTTTGGACAACGCCATCCGTTATAATAAACCGCACGGGTCAGTGGTTGTGTCCATTGAAAGGGCGGCCGGCGCGGTGGTGCTTACCGTCAAAGACACCGGCATTGGCATCGCGCCCGAAAACCAGCCGCGTATTTTTGAGCGGTTTTACCGGGTGGATAAAAGCCGCAGCAAGGAGACGGGCGGCACCGGGCTGGGGCTTGCCATTGTCAAGCACATTGCGCTTTTGCACAACGCCAAGCTGGCGGTGGCAAGCGAGCTGGGCAAGGGCACGCAAATCCGTGTGACGTTTGCGCCCTATCAGGAAGGCGCGGATTAAAAGCCTTGTGCCCGCACGGCAAAATCAGCCTGGGCTTTTTGGGAATTGAACATCAAAAAATCCATCCAGTGTTGAACCGGATGGATTTTTTGATGCGTCTAATGCAGCACCCGCTGCAAAAACTGCCTGGTGCGGTCGTTTTTGGGCTGCTCCAATACCGTTTTGGGGTCGCCCTCTTCCACAATCACGCCGCCGTCCATAAACACCACGCGCGACGCCACTTCTTTGGCAAACCCGATTTCGTGCGTGACCACCAGCATGCTCATACGCTTTTGCGCGAGCTCCTTCATCACGCCCAGCACCTCGCCGGTGAGCTCCGGGTCCAGTGCCGAGGTGGGCTCGTCAAACAGCATGAGCTCAGGCTGCATGGCAAGCGCGCGCGCAATGGCCACCCGCTGCTGCTGCCCGCCCGAGAGCTGGGAGGGATAGGTGTCCGCCTTGTCCAAAAGCCCCACGTCCACAAGAAGCTTCCTTGCCCGCTCCTCCGCCTGTTCCCGCGGCTCTTTGTTGACCGTCATGGGCGCTTCTATAATATTTTGCAGCACCGATTTGTGCGGGAACAGGTTGAACTGCTGAAACACCATGCCCATCTTTTTTAAGATGGGACGCACGGAGGCGTCGGGACGGTATTTCCCATTTTCCACAATGTAGTCGCCATCCAGCGAAATGGTGCCGCCATTGACCGTTTCCAACCGGTTTAAGCAGCGCAAAAACGTGCTTTTGCCCGAGCCGGACGGGCCGATAATGGCCACCACTTCCCCCTGGGAGACCGTGAGGTCAATGCCCTTTAACACTTCTAATTTTCCAAAATTCTTTTTAATTTGCCTCGCTTGTAAAAACATAGCACCCTCCGCACATCAGCCGTGATAATAGTCCAGTTTTTTCTCCACATAGGAGAACAGCAGTGTGAGCGCCCCGTTAAAGAGGAGGAAATACAGCCCCGTGGAAAACAGCGGCCAAATCAGCCCCTGGCGGGTAAACCGCTCCGCGCACATGATAATTTCCGCAACGCTCACCACCCGCGCCAATGATGTGTCTTTCACCAGCGTGATAATCTCGTTGCTCATGGGCGCCACAATGCGTTTTACAACCTGGAACAGCACGATTTTGAAAAACACCTGTGTTTTGGTCATGCCCAGCGCATAGCCGGCCTCATACTGCCCTTTGGGGATGCTCTCAATGCCGCCGCGGTAAATTTCAGAAAAATAGGCCGCATAGTTGATGGCAAACGCAAACAGCACCGCCGTGAGCCGCGACGTCATGGGCATATCCCACAAAAGCCCCGGCCCGTAAAACACCACAATGATTTGCAGCATTAAGGGCGTCCCGCGGATGACCCACACAAAGGCGCGCGCCAGATAGCGGATGGGCCAAAAGCTTGCCATGGAGCCAAAGGTGATGATAAGCCCCAGCGGGATGGCGATGAGCAGTGTGCACACAAATATGGTTAGGTTGATGCTGAACCCCGAAAACAGGGATGACAGCACCGCTTGGAATGATGCCATGGTGATTGCCTTCCTTATCCGTTAAAGTATTATTCTTTGATTAAAAGCTGCTCTTGCAATTTGTATTTTTCCGCAATTTCCAAAAGCTTGCCCTCTTGTGCCAGCTTGTGGATGGCCTCATTCACTTTTTCGGTCATATCGCTGCCCTTGCGGAATGCCACGCCGTAATTTTTGGGCGAAAACGCTTTGCCGTCCACCATGGCAAGCTCTTCATAGTCGGTGCCCTCGCCAATGGAGCCGATGGACAATACATAGTCGCACACCGCGATGTCCGAAATGCCCGAAACCACTTCCAAAAGGCCCTTGGTCTGCGCGTCTACCGGCGTGTAGTTGACGTTTGCAAAGTATGGATCTTCATTGACCAGCGTTTCGCCGTCAGAGCCCTGCTCGGCAACAACGTTGGCGCCGTCTACGCTCTCGGCATATTTTTGCGCATTTTCCTTTTTGGTGATGAGCACCTGCCGGTTGACCATATAGGGCTCGGAAATGCTCATGGTCTGCATCCGCTCGTCGGTGATGGTCATGCCGTTCCAGATGCAGTCGATGTTTTTGGCGTTTAACTCAATCTCTTTGGAATCCCAGTTGATTTCCACAAAATTGGGTTTTAACCCCAGCTCTTCGCACACCGCGGTAGCAAACTCGGTTTCAAAGCCGGTGAGGTTGTTTTGTTCGTCGTAGTAGTTCATGGGGTTAAACAAGGTGATGCCAATGTTCATCTCGCCTTTTTGCTGTATGTAGGCAGCGTCGGATTCAGTATTTTGCGCCGTGCCGCCGTCCGTGGGGGCAGATGGCGTTTCGCCGCAGGCTGCAAAGCTTGCCATCATAAAGACGGCCAGTAACAAAGACACAATTTTTTTCATGGTTTGTTCTCTCCTTCATCTGCAAACAGATTTGATTTTTGTTGCTGTGCTATCTATTATACTTCATTCTTTTAACAAAGTAAAGCGGTAAATTGAAAAAAGTTCAAAAAAATTTGACACTTTTGGGGGATATCCCCACTTTCTTTTTTGTCAATAATAGACAAATTGTGCAAAAATGAAAATAATGGTTGAGAAAACCGCCAAAATATGTTAAAATAGGAACAAAATGATTTTGGCTGCAAAGAAAGGAGCTTAAAGCATGATTTATTCTTCAGAAGTGGAAAACATGTGTGTTGTAAAACAAGGCGCAAATCATGGCCCCGCACCGATTCCGGAAGAGGGCAAATGGGTAAAGGCAAAAGAAGTTACCGATATCAGCGGCTTAACGCACGGCGTGGGCTGGTGCGCACCCCAGCAGGGCGCCTGCAAGCTGACATTAAACGTCAAGGACGGCATTATCCAGGAGGCGCTGGTGGAAACCCTGGGCTGCTCGGGCATGACCCATTCGGCGGCAATGGCGGCGGAAATCCTCCCCGGCAAAACCATTTTAGAGGCGCTCAACACCGACCTTGTGTGCGATGCCATTAACACCGCCATGCGCGAGCTGTTTTTGCAGATTGTGTACGGCCGCACCCAAACGGCGTTTTCCGAAGGCGGCCTGCCCATTGGCGCAGGGCTGGAGGATTTGGGCAAGGGGCTGCGCAGCCAGGTGGGCACCATGTTTGGCACCAAGGAAAAAGGCCCGCGTTATTTGGAAATGGCAGAGGGCTATGTCACCAAAGTGGCAATGGACAAAGACGATGAAATCATTGGCTATGAGTTTGTGCACCTTGGCAAAATGATGGATATGATTAAAAAGGGCGAGGACGCAAACGAAGCGCTCAAAAAAGCAACCGGTACATATGGCAGAGTGGGCGATGCGGCCAAAACCATCGACCCCAGGCACGAATAAGGATAGAGGAGGAGAACGGTTATGGCGTTGTTTGAAAGTTATGAGAGAAGGATCGGCCAAATTAATGAAGTATTAAAAGCAAACGGCATTGCCTCATTGGAAGAAGCCAGGGCAATTTGCGCCGAAAAAGGCATTGACCCCTATGAAATCACCAAACAGATTCAGCCCATCTGCTTTGAAAACGCCTGCTGGGCGTATGTGCTGGGCGCGGCGCTGGCCATCAAACGCGGTGTGAAAAGCGCGGCGGATGCAGCGGAAGTTATCGGCGAGGGCCTGCAGGCATTTTGTATCCCGGGCTCGGTGGCAGACGACCGCAAGGTGGGCTTGGGCCACGGGAACCTGGGCGCAATGCTCCTTCGCGAGGAGACCAAGTGCTTTGCGTTTTTGGCAGGCCACGAATCCTTTGCCGCGGCGGAAGGCGCCATCGGCATTGCGCGCAGTGCCAATAAAGTGCGAAAAGAGCCGCTGCAGGTCATCTTAAACGGCCTGGGCAAAGACGCGGCGCAGATTATTTCGCGCATCAACGGGTTTACCTATGTGCAGACCGATTTTGACTATACCACCGGCAAAGTCAGCATTGTGAAAGAAAAAGCGTATTCGGACGGCGAGCGCGCAAAAGTGCGCTGCTATGGCGCAAACGACGTGCGCGAGGGCGTGGCCATCATGCACTTGGAGGGCGTGGACGTGTCCATCACCGGCAACTCCACCAACCCCACCCGGTTCCAGCACCCGGTTGCCGGCACCTACAAAAAAGAGTGCGTGGCGCAGGGCAAAAAATATTTCTCCGTTGCATCGGGCGGCGGCACCGGGCGGACGCTGCATCCAGACAACATGGCGGCGGGCCCTGCTTCCTACGGCATGACCGACACCATGGGCAGAATGCACTCCGACGCACAGTTTGCAGGCTCTTCTTCTGTGCCGGCACACGTGGAAATGATGGGCTTTTTGGGCATGGGCAACAACCCCATGGTCGGCGCGACGGTGGCGGTTGCAGTTGCGGTGGAAGAAGCGATGAAATAAACCCCTTTTGCGGGTTTGTGCCCAATTTTTAGATAAGCAAAACCGGCAGAGCGCGTAAAAATACGTGCACTGCCGGTTTTTTGCATAAACTCCCATTTCCCTTGCCTAAAAACCCGGGCATTCCCGGTGCATTTCTCATAGCCTTTACAATAAAAGTAAAGTAAACCGCCCTCCTCGCTAAGGAAACGGTTTACTTAACCCAAAACCTTGGCCAACCGTTCAAAACGGTGCCCTCTTATCTGCCTTTATTGTATCACGCGCACAGGCCCGTTGTCAAGGCGTATTTTAGAATTGGCTACACGTTGTTTTTCCCTTTTCCCACAAAGGCAAGGGGGCAAAAAACCTTGACCCCAAAACCGGGCGGTTTGGTGCAAAATGATGAAATTTTTGATATCCCTTGACTTTTATCAAAACTTATCATATAATATGGATGCAGCAGGATGTATCGAAAGTTTTTTTCCTGCATAGAATGTTAACAGGGGTGTATCTCAGCCCTAAATGAGAAACTTATACAGCGAGCTTCTCTTGGCTCTCATCAAGAAATTTAAGCGTGAGCGTTTCGCGGCTCTGAATGCGAGCGTAACAAAAAGGGCAAGCCTTGCTTGCCCTTTTGTCATACGCAAGGGGAGGGCATAATGGATAACTTGAAATTTTATCAGATTGACAACAGATACATAGATTATTTGCTGCCACATGCTCCGCATTTGTTCCACAATAAAAAAGAGGGACAGCACAATGAGCGTAAATATATTGGCATTCTCTTACAAGTAAACAATCTTGATTATTTTGCACCGTTATCGTCATTCAAGCCGAAGCATAGTAAAATGCCTGAAATGCTTGATTTTATCAAAATCAAAAAATATGCAGTTATCAATCTCAATAATATGTTCCCCGTTCCAAAAACGGAGTGTTCGTATGTTGACATAAGCAAAGAAAAAGACTTGCATTATAAGGCATTACTAATATCTGAATATCGTTACATAAAGTCTGTTCAAGAAAAGATAAGGAAAAATGCGTTAAATGTCTACAAGCATAAAGTAGACAAAGGCAATTCAACCGGGCTTTCAAAGAGATGCAATGATTTCCTTTTGTTAGAAAGGCTTTGCAAGGAATACCGGAAATAAATTTTCGCAAATAAAACCGGGAATCTATGTGATATGGCATATAGATTCCCGGTTTTTCGTATGATTAAACCAAATGTGCGAACATCCAGTGCGAACATTTCGTGCGAACATCCAGCGCGAAATACCGCAATCAATCGTTTGCGATGTTTATGATGCCTCCGGCGGGTTCTTTTGGTGTCAAAAGAACCAAAAACTTAGGGGGCCGATTCCCTTTTCCCCCCACAAACGACAAGGGGCAAGCCCCTTGACCCCAAAACCAAACATCCGGGCAACCAATTTATTGCGCTTTTTTCTTGTTTTTCATCTCCAAAATGTCCTCCGGCGTGATGACACCGTACTTTTTTTCAAATGCCGCAACATAATTGCGCAGCATCCGCTCTAACAAATAATTGTTCGAGCAGTCGTTATATTTTGCAATATAGCCGAGCTTGTCCAATAGCTCGCGTGTCGTCCGAAAAGAAGTGGATGCCATCCTTGCTCATTCCTTTATCCATAAAATCATCATGGCTTTATGATGCAGCCATTTTTGTTTAGTATAGCATCATATTATAATAAATGGTGTAAATGAGCTTATTGTGATTGATAAATAAATCGTTATGAGCTCATATTACTGTGTGCGGCAAAGGGCCCCCCGTTTCTCTTATCCAACCTGATTCCTTGAGAGCGGCGCCCGACCATACAATCCAATCCATATTGAATACGCACACAAAAAAAGGGCACAGTTTACTCTGTGCCCTTTTTCTATTGGAACTGGTCTTGCGCGGCGGCCGCGCCGCCCCCTAGCGCCGCATGCGGATGTCTTCGCCCAGGAGCTTGAGCAGCAAAAAGCTGCCCGCCACGCGCGAGGATACGCGGGTGGAGTAGGTAGCTGCCAGCTCGCCGATGGAAAGGTTGGTGCTGATGATGATTTTTTTGCCCGCACAAATGCGTCCGTTCAAAATGTCAAAAAACGCCGCCTGGGAAAACGGGGTGATAAATTCCGTGCCCAAATCGTCAATGATGAGCAGGTCGCAGCTGTAAATGAAACCGTACAGCTCACGGCTCTCCTCCCGGTCTGCCCGGCCGAATTTATAGTCTTCCAAAAAGGAAAACAGCCGGTATGCCGTTTGATAGAGCACGCCGTAGCCCTGCTTTAACAGCGCGTTTGCCGCACAGCTTGCCAAAAAGGTTTTGCCCAGCCCCGTGCCGCCGTAGAGATAGAGGTTGTCGCGCGTGGTGTCAAACCCGGCGCAGTAATTTTTTAAAATTTCATAAATACACTTCGCGTTTTCATAGGGCGAAATGCCGGTTTCCCGGTCGGTTTCCCGGCTGTAATAGTCCAGGCGGAACGCGTCAAAATCGCTTTTAAAAAGCTCCGGGTTTGCGCCGGACATCTGATATACATACTGTGCCGCCCGCGTAAGGAAGCAGGTGCACCGCCTGCCGTCCACATAGCCCGTGTCTTTGCATGCCGCACAGCGGTAGGGCACCTCTAAATAGTCCTCTGGAATGTTGTTTTCGCGATACAGCCGCGCACGTTCGGCCTTGAGCGCGTCTAACGTTTCCATCAGCTCGTGCGAAACCTCTTCCACCGTGCGCTTGCCGCCTGCAATTTTTGCCGCGGTCCGCACGCCGGCAAAGGCAATGTCGCGGTCCACGCGCTCCAGCGCCGGCACCTTTTGATAGAGCGCTTTGGTCCGGCGCTCAATTTCCGCCCTGCGCTCGCCGCGCAGCGCCTGGTATTCGGCGGCAATGGCCTTTTGGGCCGTTTTTTCCATATTCATATGCGCATCATCCCTGTTTTGTATTGGCGGTGTAGCCGTTCATCCGTTTTTTAAGCATGTCCTTTTCAAAGTCGCTCATGTCCGACTTCTCGCTGTAGTTGGCAAACCCCTTTTTGCGCGGCGCGTTTGCCGCCCCTTTTTGCCGCCCCTCAGCCTTTGCCTTGAGCACGGAATTCATATAGGGGAACGAGCGTTTGCCGGTGTTGAGCACCGTCACTTCATAGGCCTCCTTGATGGCCTCGGGCGTGGCGTGATAAACCTCAACCCACTCCTCTATGTATTTGCGTTCAGCGTCGGTAAAATCCCGGTCGTGGATTTGCAAAATCTTTTTGAGCGCGGCGCTTTGCTCTTTTTTCTCCGCGTATTCGCGCAGATACGCCTGTGCGGCGCCCAGCGTGTCAATGCCCTGGTCCGCCCAGCTGATGGCCACCTTTTCAATGTAACGCATGTTGGTTTTGCCCAAAGACGCGCAGTGCTCCAAAAGCATCAGGATGACCTCTTTTGGCAGCTTCAGCCAGTCGTAGAGGCTGTAAAGCGTGGTGACGTCGGTGCTTGTAAGCGGTTTTCCCAAAATTTTTTGCGCAAGCTCATACATATTGCGGATGCCGCCGTCGGCCTGCATGCATGCGCTGATTTCCCTGGTGCTGTAACGCGGCCGTTTGGGTGCGGCCGCCTTGGCGCTTTTGGGGGTTGTGCCCGCAGCGGGCTCCAAAAATTCCAGCGTATACCCCGTCCCCTGGGCCAAAAACCGCAAAACGCCCACACTGTCCCAATAGGTAAACGCGCGGATGACGTCCGATTCCAAAATGCCAAGCGCCTTGGCCGCCGTTTCCACCGAAAGGCTGGAATCGCTCCGGTAGCTTTCGCGCAGCGCATAGAGGTACACCTTTACAAAGGTGGCGTCGGCGCGGCACATGTAGTTGTCCACAAAAGCAGTGCTAAGCGGGAAGGATGAAATTTTACGGTCAATGCTGATGGATGACATAATCCGCCTCCAATAAAGAATATACCTAGATTATAGCACACGGGGAAAAAAGAAGCAACCATCATTTTTTATAAGAAATTTTCTATTTTTTTAAAAAAATACTATTTGATTTTAGAGGGAAGTGTGTTATAATAGGAACCAATTAAGGATAGGGGGCATCCATTTTGAAGACAAGGCTTTGCGTGCTCTTTGGCGGCGAGTCCACAGAATATGAAATATCGCTGCGCAGTGCGGCATCCATTTTAGAACATTTAAACCCAAAGCGCTATGACCTGACGCTGGTGGGCATCACAAAGGACGGCCGGTGGTATCACTACGAGGGCGGCATTGACCGCATTTTAAAGGACGGCTGGTATCGCGAGGGCATGGACCATGTGCTCATTGACTATGCGTCCAAAGACGGCACCCTTCTTATCGGGAAGGACGGTACATACACAAAAAAACCCATTGACGCGGTGTTCCCCATTTTGCACGGCAAAAACGGGGAGGACGGCACGGTGCAGGGGTTATTTGAGCTCTCGGGCGTGCCCTATGTCGGCACCGGGCTGCTCTCGTCCGCGGTGAGCATGGATAAGGCGTATACCAAAATCCTGTTCGCGCACGCGGGCATCCCCCAGGCAAACTGGGTGGAATTAAACCGGGACGAGTCAGACCTTGCGGCAATGGTTTTAAAGGCGGAATCGCGCCTGGGTTATCCCATGTTTGTAAAGCCGTCCAACGCCGGGTCGTCCATTGGCATTGGCAAGGCAAAAGACCGCGCCTCTTTGATGGAGGCAATCAACACCGCATTTTCGTTTGACCGGCGCATCATCATCGAGGAGTTTTTAACCGGCCACGAGGTGGAGTGCGCGGTGATGGGCGTGCGCAATGCCGCCCGGGCCACGTGTGCGGGCGAGATCTTAGCGGCAAACGAATTTTACGACTATGAGGCAAAGTATTCAGATAACGTGACCAGCGAGCTTGTCATTCCCGCCGACCTCCCAAAAGGCGTGCAGGAAACCATAAAGCGCCTGGCTGTGCGCGCATTTGCGGCAGTGGACGGGCGCGGGCTTTCGCGGGTGGACTTTTTTGTAGACGGGGATACGGTGCGCATCAATGAAATCAACACCATGCCGGGCTTTACCAGCATCAGCATGTATCCCAAGCTGTTTATGCACACGGGCATGGCCTACAGCGAAATTTTAGACGCGCTCATCGATATTGCGCTTGACAACCATGAAAAAAGGAAGCGACTATGAACAATCGGTATATTGGAGTGTTTGACTCGGGCGTGGGCGGGCTGACCGCGGTAAAAGAGCTCATCCGCCGGCTGCCGGGGGAAAACATTGTTTATTTCGGCGACACCGGCCGCGTGCCCTATGGCACCCGGTCGGAGGAGACCATTTTAAAATACACCCGCTCAGACATCCGCTTTTTAAACACGCACGATTTAAAGCTCATTGTGGTGGCCTGCGGCACGGTGAGCGCCGTTGCGGTGCCCCATATCCGCGGCGAGCTTGCCATCCCCCTTTTGGGCGTGGTGGAGCCCACATCGCTCCTTGCGTGCAGCACCACCAAAAACGGCGTTGTGGGCATCATTGGCACCAACGGCACCATCAAAAGCGGGAAATATGAAGCCACCATCCATGCCATCAACCCAAATATCCAGACAGTGAGCGCAGCGTGCCCCATGTTTGTGCCGCTGGCAGAAAACAACATGGCAAACAGCGAGGCGGCGTATCTGATTGCAAAGGACTATCTGCAGGTGTTTTTGGAGCGCGGGGTGGACACACTGATTTTGGGCTGCACCCACTACCCGCTGCTTGCCCCCACCATCCGCCGGGTGCTGGGGCCGGGGGTTTCGCTTGTCGACGCGGGCGCGGCAACCGCCAGCTATGTGGCGCAGTATCTTTTGGAAAACAACCTTTTGGCGGACACAACAAAAAACGAGCAGTACAAGTTTTATGTGAGCGATTCCACTTCTGATTTTTGCAAAATTGCCGACTTGTTTTTGGGAAGGCGGATTGACAATTTGGTAAAACAGGTGGACATTGAACGGTACTGATGGGAGGAACCAATGGAAAAGAAGCATGTTTTAATCTCAATCAAAGGGCTGCAAACCCAGCTTGGCGAAACTTCGGATGTGGAGCTTGTCACAGAGGGCGTGTTTTATAAAGAGGATGAAAAATACTACGCGGTTTATGACGAAACCGAAATAACCGGGCTTTTGGGCACCACCACCACGCTGCAAATTGAGGGCGACCATGTGGCGCTCATCCGCAACGGCACGGTCAACAACCAAATGCTGTTCATCCCAAACCAAAAAACCACCTCGTATTACGACACCTGTTACGGCAGCCTGGTTATCGGTGTGCTCTCCGACCGCGTTTTGGTGGATATGTCGGATACAGGCGGCACCATCAACATTGACTACAGCCTGGATATCAACGAGGAATTTGGCGGGAACAACCAGTTCCGCATCCAAATCAAGGAAGCGTAATTCCCGAATAGAAGACTGCTCAAAAGGAGAGAACCCATGGACATCATTGAAACCATAAAATCGCAGATTACCGGCGTCATTGGCAATGCCTGCGCCGTTTTGGAAGACCGGGGCGAGTTCCGGTTTGAACCCGGATTTTTGATCCCCATTGAAATTGAAACGCCGAAGGAAAAGCAAAACGGCGATTTTTCCAGCAACATTGCCATGAAAATTACCAAAATGGTCAAAAAGCCGCCGCAGGTGACGGCAAAGCTGCTGGCAGAACAGTTTGACCTTTCCGGCACCTATATTGAACGGGCAGAAATTGCAGGCCCGGGCTTTTTAAACTTTTACCTGAAGCGCGATTGGCTCTATGACGCGCTGGCCGGCATTTTAAGCGAGGGCGCGGAGTTTGGCAAAATCAATATCGGCGGCGGCCAAAAGGTGGTTGTGGAGTTTGTGAGTGCAAACCCCACCGGCCCCATGCACATGGGCAATGCGCGCGGCGGCGTGATTGGCGACGTTCTGGCCAACATTTTAAAGCACGCGGGCTATGACGTCACCAAGGAATTTTATGTCAACGACGCGGGCGCGCAGATTGAAAAGTTCGGGAAGTCGTTAGAGGCGCGCTATATCCAGCAGCTAAAGGGCCAGGACGCAGTGGAATTCCCGGAGGACGGCTATCAGGGGGAGGACATCACCGAGCACGCCAGGGCGTACATTGCACAGTTTGGGGACAAGCTGCTGGAACAGGACAGCGATGCACGCAGGCGCGCGCTCATTGCCTATGCGCTCCCCATAAACCTTGCGGCCATGAAAGCGGGGCTTGCCAACTACAACATTTCCTATGACGAGTGGTTTTTTGAGAGCACGCTGCACAAAAACGGCGAGCTTGAAGATACCATATCGCTGTTAAAGGAAAAGGGGCTCACCTATGAAAAGGACGGCGCGCTGTGGCTTAAGGCGACGGAGTTCGGCTGTGAAAAGGACGAGGTGCTCATCCGGCAAAACGGCATCCCCACCTACTTTGCGGCGGACATTGCCTATCACCGCAACAAGTTTTCCATCCGCGGCTTTTCGCGCGCCATCAACATTTGGGGCGCCGACCACCACGGGCATGTGGCGCGGCTTAAAAATGTGCTCACGGCCCTGGGCCTTCCCGGCGACCAGCTGGAGATTATTTTGATGCAGTTAGTAAGGCTGATGCGGGACGGCGAAGTGGCGCGGATGAGCAAGCGGACGGGCAAAATGATTACGCTTTCCGATTTAATCGACGAAATCGGCGTGGACGCGGCGCGGTTTTTCTTCAACCTGCGCCATGCAGAGAGCCATCTGGACTTTGATTTGGATCTTGCGGTTGCGCAAAACAGCGACAACCCGGTGTTTTACGTGCAGTATGCCCACGCGCGCATTTGCAGCATCCTGCGCACGCTCAAAGCCGAAGGCGTGGAGCTGGGCGCGCCAGAGGATGTGGATTTGACCGTGCTCACCCAGCCGGAGGAGCTGGATTTGATTGCCAAGCTTGCCGCATTCCCGCAAGAGATTGCCATCAGCGCAAAAACCACCGACCCAAGCCGGATTACGCGCTATGTGCTGGATGTGGCGGCGCTGTTCCACTCGTTTTACAACGCGCCGGGCTGCCGGGTCAAGGGCGGGGACGACGCTTTGACGCGCGCACGGCTTGCGCTGGTGAGCGCGGCGCGCACGGTCATCCAAAACGTCCTGCACCTTTTGGGGATAACCGCGCCGGAAACAATGTAATGGAAAAACCAGGTTTGGAAAGGACGCAAAACCCATGAAAATCAATAAACGCCGGCGCATATGCCTGCTGGCGCTCATCGCTGCCATGCTGTGGCAGACCGCGTTTGCGGCAGATTACAGCGGGCTTACCACAGCGGAATATGACAAGCTCGGCATGGCGGAAGCGGATTTTGGCACCGATTACATGGCAGAAGAGCTTGCGGTGATCGGCGTTTTGCCGTATGGCTCCTTTAAGATGGAGGGCACCGTGCGCCAAAAGGATGCGGCGGACATTTTGCACCGCGCATTTCTGACCGATGTGCAGGCCAGCCCTGAGGATGATATCCTCACAAACGAGCAGTTTGTGCAGCTGCTCTGCGAATATCTGGGCCTTGCGCCCGCTTCGGGCAGCCTTACGCGCATCAAAGGGCTTTTGGACTTTGGGAAAATTTCCCCTAAATACCGCCCCTATTATGAATCGCTTTTTGCCGCGTCCGGCATGGAGGGCGGGTTTGCCCACCCGGCTGACGCGCTCACCTACCGCACGCTCATTGACATGCTTGCGCCGTTTGACCAGGTGATTTTTGAAAAAAACGGCTACACGGTGCAGCAAAAGATGCTGACCGGCATATCGCTCTATAATGGGGTGAAAACCTACTCCTTTTTAGACGGCGACAGTGTGAAAATCGATGCGGACCACCGCCTGTTTACCACGGGAATCCCGCTGGGACAGGGGGTAGAGGCGCTTTTGGTTTCCAAGGATGGCTGCGCACAGATTGTGCGGGGCGTGCGCCTTTTGGGGGAACGCGAGCAGCTTTCGGTGAGCGGCATTTACAAGGGCTCCCTTTATCTGTACGACAAAAAGCAGGGCCGCATCATTTTTAAGGATACCAAGCGCTATGTCAACACCGCCTTTAGGAGTTTAGGAGAGCAATATACCGTGTTTGATGTATACACCAATTTTATGCTGTATGAAAATACGGCGCCCATTTTGACAGACAACATCAATTTGGAGCTTTTGGACCGGGAGGTCATCTTTATTACTGCAACGGACGAAGAATCGGAAAAAGTTGTATATATGCGGTTACAATAAACGCGAAAAAGGAGGTGCAAGCGCACACACCAAAGGGTGGGCTTCTGCTTTTTGGCATGTGCCTGTAACATGAAAAAATCTGTATGGAACGTTGTAAAAGGCATTTGTTTCCTGCTTTTGGCGGTGATGATGCTCAATATGGGCGTATTTGCCCAGGAGGCGGCGGAGGAATTTACCACCGACACCTTTGAAAACTACGTGGCGGATTCAGCCGCTGAGGCCATTGAACAGCTCTATAAGTTTGGCATGGCCAAGGAGGATATTTACCGCAATGCGCTGCGCCAGGTGCTTGCAGAGCATCCGGAGCTTTTGGACAGCGCGCTCAAAGGGATGTTTGGCAACCTTGACGCGAACAGCGAGTATTACACCAAAGAAGAGTTTGACGCACTGTTAGAATATTTGAACAATGAGTTTTCCGGCATTGGCGTGCAGGTGATGGCCGTGGAGGAGGGCTTGCGCGTAGTGTCGGTTGTGCCCGATTCGCCGGCTGCCGCGGCGGGCATGCGCAGTGAGGATATCATCATTGTGATAGACGGCGTGGAGCTTGCCGGCATGACGCTTGACGAGGCCAAACAGTATATTTTGGGCGAGCCGGGCACACAGCTTGCCGTGGGGTACTTACGCGGCGGCGAATATTTAGAAAGCCTGCTCACCCGCGAAATGATTGTGGAGGAAAGCGGGTTTTATCAAATCATTGAAGACGGCACCATCGGCTATATCATGCTGTATTCGTTTGACGGCCACAGCGCAGAGTTTGTGGACAGGGCGCTTGCGGAATTTGACCAAAACGGTGTGACAAAGGTCATCATGGACCTTCGCAACAACCCGGGCGGCACCATTTCCGAATTTGTAAAAATCTGTGAGCGGTTCATCCCGGCAGGGCCGGTCATCCACTTGGAATACAACGACGAAACGCAAAACGAGGTGTACTATTCGCATTTGGAGCAGACAAAATACGAGCTTGCCGTGCTCATCAATGAAAACAGTGCCAGCGCGGCAGAGGCGTTTACGGGCGCTGTGCAGGACACCCGCGCCGGCGTGGTAATTGGCGTGCAGTCTTACGGCAAGGGCACCAAGCAGATGGTCAGCCGCATTATTTCGGGCGGCGGCATCCGTCTCACCGATGCGGAATATCTGACCACCAACAAACGGCACATCAACGGCGTGGGCATTACGCCGGACGTGGTGGTGGAAAACCCCGTGGTGCCGTATGACAGGAAATACTTCGAGCCGCTCACCCACGACCGGGTGCTCTCGGTGGGCGACACCGGCAAAGATGTGCTGTGCTTTGAGCAGCGGCTGCACACGCTGGGGGTATTAGAGCAGCTTCCCGACGAAACCTACGACCAGGATACCTTTGACGCGGTCAAGCTGTTCCAGGAGCTCACAGGGCTGTTCCCCTACGGCGTGTTAGACCTCACCACCCAGATGCGCATTGAGAGCGTCATTTCCAGTGGAAACATCCCGCTGGACAAACAGCTGGAAAAAGCGGTGGAGCTCTTGTCCACAGGCACGGGCGGGCAGTATATGACCGGCGGGGTTGACGAATAATCTTGTTTAAAACCGTAACAGGTTGGGATATACTAAATATTATGACAGAAAGGATGAGGCAAATGGACAAGTACGAGTGCGTTGCATGCGGCTACATTTATGACCCGGAGGAGGGCGACCCGGAGAGCGGGATTGCACCGGGCACCGCATTTGAGGATTTACCCGACGATTGGGTTTGCCCGATGTGCGGCCTTTCCAAGGATTCATTTGAAAAAGTGGCAGAATAAAAAAATCCCGCGTAAATTTTACGCGGGATTTTTTTACACATTTAAATATCTACGCCCAGCACGTTTTTTACCAGCAGGCCCACCACAAACGACAGTGCGGCAACCCCTAAGCTGATGCCGGCCATTTCGCCGAACCGCCGCGAAAAGGCCATGTCCTTTGCAACCGAGATATAATAGTTAAACACAACTAAAATGACAAGCACCACAAAAATCATGGTGAACAGCGCATATAGATAGTGGTGCGGCGAAAACAGGAGATAGGGCAAAATGAGCAGCGCCACTGTGACCACATAGGCCGCGCCGGTGTAAACACACGATTTGAGCGCGTCGCCCCGCCCCTCGCTTTTGGCGGATAAAAACTCGGAAGACGCCATAGAAAGCGTGGCCGAAATGCCGGTGATAAGCCCCGAGAGCGCAATGAGCCGTGTGTCGCGCATGGCAAGCGTCAGCCCGGCAAGCGTGCCGGTCAGCTCCACCAGCGCGTCGTTTAACCCCAGCACCATGGAGCCGACGTATTTGAGCCGTTCTTCGTCCAAAAGCTCCAACAGCGCATTTTCATGCGCATTCTCCTGCGCTTCAATGTCCTTTGCCTCGGGCACCTCTTTGGAAAGCGTGTCATAGGCCACCTGTGCCGCCGCTTCGCCGCGCTCCATGAGCTTTACCACAAACGTGAAGCCTAAAAGCCGCGCCAAAAACACCCGCGCGCGCACCCTTCCCATTTGGGGCGCAAGCTTTTTTTTGGTGTAGCCCTCCCACACAAGCGAATGCGCGTGCTCCTCTGCCGCAAGCTTTAAGAGCACCTCTTTGTTGTGCGCATCTTTGGTATAGGCGGCAATCCGGCGGTAAATTTCCGCCTCGTTTACTTCATTTTGCTGCATGGTCAAAAGCAGCGCCCTGGACTTGTCCGAAATGGTTGCTTCCAATTTCAAATTCCCCCTTGTTTTGACTGTCCGTGCTTGAAACATCGCCTTCTATGTAAAAGCGGCTGCCTGCGCCAGTTTTCTGGCGCAGCCACGTGCCGCATGGCTTATTGAAACAGCGGGGTGGACAAATACCGCTCGCCGGTGTCTGGAAGGAGCGCCACAATGGTTTTCCCAACATTTTCCGGGCGTTTGGCAAGCGCAATGGCCGCGTGCAGCGCCGCGCCGGATGAAATGCCCACCAAAAGCCCTTCGGTTTTGCTCAGGGCGTTGCCCGCCGCATATGCGTCCTGCTCTGCCACTTTAAAAATTTCGTCAACCACCGACTGGTCCAAATTTTTTGGCACGAACCCCGCGCCAATGCCCTGCAGGCCGTGCGGGCCTGCCTCGCCGCCCGACAAAACCGGCGAACGCTCCGGCTCCACTGCCACAATGCGCACGTCCGGGCGCTTTTCCTTTAAATAGGTTCCCACGCCGGAAATGGTGCCGCCCGTGCCCACGCCTGCCACAAACACATCCACCGCGCCGCCGGCGTCCTCCCAAATTTCCGGGCCGGTGGTGGCATAGTGCGCCGCGGGGTTGGCCGGGTTTTCAAACTGCCCGGGGATAAACGCGCCCGGCGTTTTAGCCGCCAGCTCCTCCGCTTTTTTGATAGCGCCCGCCATGCCCTTTGCGCCCTCAGTGAGCACCAGCTTTGCGCCATAGGCCGCAAGCAGGCTGCGCCGCTCCGCGCTCATGGTTTCGGGCATGGTGAGCACCACCTCATAGCCCCGCGCCGCGCCGATGGCGGCCAGCCCAATGCCTGTGTTGCCGCTGGTCGGCTCAATAATGACCGAGCCGGGCCGCAGCTTGCCTTCCTTTTCCGCCTGGCGGATCATCTCTTTTGCCACCCGGTCCTTCACACTGCCCGCCGGGTTGAAATATTCCAGCTTTGCTAGAAGCGTTGCCTGCAAATTAAACGCGCGTTCCATGTTGCTTAACCGCATGAGCGGCGTGCTGCCCACCAGGTCGGATACGCTTTTGTAAATGTTTGCCATGCCGTTTCCTCCTTCGTGATTTAAAATAAGCTGCTGCCGCCGATAAATTCCCGCAAAAACGAGGTGTGGGGCACCATGCTGTCGTCAATGGACAGAAACTCGCGCACAATGGCGTCAATTTTGTCCAAATACGGCTGGTAAATGTCCGACGGCGGGTTTTTTTGCAAAAATTTGTCCAAATGCTTTTTATACACGCAAAATTCATAGAGCACCGACGAGTTGAACACAATGTCCGCACTGTCGGTGTAGGGATAAATGTTGACTTGGGCCGCCTTTTCCACGTCCTGCCACATGCGGAAGGTCAGATCGGGCGAGCTGTTGCGGAAATAGCAGTCGCGGATGAGCCGGCGGATGAGCCGGGTATCGCGCGACGAAATGCGCTCGCCGTCATCGCGCGAGATGGAGGTGAGCGCCGTACAGTAAATCTTGTATTTGCGCGCATCGTCCACCCGGTCGGAGATTTTCTCGTTGAGCGCGTGGATGCCTTCCACAATCAGCGCCTCGTCCGATTCCAGCGAAATTTCTTTTGCGTTTGGGATCTGCCGCCGGGTGGGGAAGTCAAACCGGGGCGTGCTGACCGTTTCCCCCTCCAAAATGGCTGCAACATGCTGGTTAAACAGCACATAATCCATCGCTTCAATATAGTCAAACGAGGTGTAGTCCAAATCCTTTGGATCCACATCGGATTTATCGTAAAAATAGTCGTCCATCGAAAGGGTTTTGGAGCGGATGCCCAAAACCTTTAAATGCAGCTTAAGCCGGTTTGCAAAGGACGTTTTGCCGGACGACGACGGCCCGGCGATTAACACAAGCTGTTTTTTGCCAATGTGCCCGGCAATCAGCGCTGCAATATTGGAAATATTTTGCTCGTGCCAAATCTCACATAAATTGATGAGCTCCACAATGCCGCCCGTCTGCACCGCGCGGTTGATGTCCTTCGCGGTGTATATGCCAAGCTCAGCACACCATTTTTTATAAACTTCAATGCTTTTGTCAATTACCTTTGACATGCCATCACCCCATAAAAAGTGTTTCCTTCCGGTTTACCATTTCTTTTATGCGTTCAATATATGCCGAAACCTCTTTTACATTAAACGCGCGGTCAATGCGCTGCCCCGCCACGCGTTTGGACGACCCGCCCGCGCCCAGCGCCAGCACCGACTGCACCTCCTGCATGATATACACATTGTACCGGCATTCGTGCCCTATCTTGCAAAACCCGATGTTTTCCAGGTTGCCCGCGGCGTTTTTTTGCCGGTAGAGGTAGTAGGGATGCAGGTTTTGCGCCGCTAAATGCGACACAGCCAAATCCATCATAGTATTTGCAGCTTGGTTGGCAGTTATGTCCTGGCGCGGATATTTTTGTGCAAGATAGGAGCCGTGCTTGACGCACAGCGCATGCACCGTCACGCTCTCTGGAAAAAACGCAGCCGTCCTATTCAGTGTATGCAAAAAGTCCTCGGCAGTTTCCCCGGGAAGCCCGGAAATGAGGTCCATATTGATATGCGAAAACCCTTTTTTGCGTGCAAGCAGATATGCGTTTGCAACGTCGTCCGGGGTGTGGCTGCGGCCGATTAAGCGCAGGGTTTTTTCGTTCATGGTTTGCGGATTGATGCTGATGCGGTCCACGCCGTGGCGTTTTAAAACGTCCAGCTTTTCCGACGTAATGGTGTCCGGCCGCCCGGCCTCTACCGAAAATTCCCGGATGGCGGACAGGTCAAATGCGGTTTTTAGCGTGTTTAGCAAAAAATCAAGCTGGGGCGCGCTCAGCGCCGTGGGCGTCCCGCCGCCAATGTAAACCGTTTCCACCAAATACCCCAGCTTGGAGAGCAGCTTTGCGCTCTGCTCCATTTCATAGGCCAGCGCCAAGAGATACGGCTCCACCAGCTGCTTGGAAAATTCAATGGACTGTGAAATAAACGAGCAGTAAAGGCACCGGGTGGGGCAGAACGGGATGCCGATATAGAGGCTCACGGCGTTTTTGTACCGGCCCGAGATGACATCGCGCTCCCGCATGGCCGTCTGCACGGTGAGCGCCGCTTTTTTATCATTTAGCAGATATTGGCTTTTTAAAAGTTTTTCCGCCGAACCCTTTGTGTGCCCGGCCTCTAAAAGTGCGCGTGCAATTTTGGTGGGCCGGATGCCCGTGAGCGCGCCCCAGGGCGGCGTGACAGGGAATATCTGCATAAACGCGCGCAAAAGGCAGCGTTTTAAGCAGGTTTTGTCAAACGCGCTTTGGGATTCTCTGCAAACACCCATCCTGCCCTGATAGGAGACTGAGGCGGAAAACACGTGCCGGCCGTCCGTTTCGGTGTGCGAAACCAAAGCATAGTCTCCGCCCTCTGGCGGCGCGGCTGCAAATTCTATGGGCTCATCCGGCAAAAACAGCCGCAAAATATCGCGCACCGCATAGGTTTCGTTGTGCCCGGTCAAATAGATGTTCATAATTCCTGAAGATAGGAGTTGTTTTCCCGCTCAAACCCGATGGTGGTGGAGTCGCCATGGCCCGGGTATACCTGGGTGGAGTCGGGGAGCAGCAGCAGCTTTTCCTTGATGGAGCGGATGATGCTCTCATAGTTCCCGCCATAGTGGTCCACCCGGCCCACTGAAAGGTAGAACAGCGTGTCGCCGGAAAGCAGGGTGTCGCCGTACAAAATGCACATGCTGCCCTTATTGTGCCCGGGCGTGTGGAGAAATTGCAGCTCATTTTCCCCAAGCATGACGCTGTCGCCGTCGTTGACCGCAATGTCCGCTTTGGTTTTGGGCGATTTTGCATGGAAATAGACGGCAAGGTTAAACGCGTCGTTGTTAAGCGCAGAGACGTCCGCGCTGTGAATAACCACCTGTGCGCCGGTGTGCGCCTTGATTTGGTCCAGCGCGAGGATGTGGTCAATGTGCGCGTGGGTGAGGATGATATATTTCACATTGCACCCAAGTTCTTCCAGTTTTTCAATGATTTTATCCGCCTCGTCGGCCGGGTCGACAACGGCCGCCTCATTGGACGGCTTGTCGTGCAGGATATAGCAGTTGGTGCGCAGTGCGCCCAAAATCAGTCTGTGCAAGTTCATAGCATGCTCTCCTTTTTGCTAATTGTTGTGCCCGCTCCGCACCACGTCAATCACACCCTTTAAGCTGCGGATTTTTTTGATGATGGTGGAAAGCTGGTCGGTATCGGTAATTTCAACGGCAATTTCAAAAATAGCCAGCGTGTCTTTGATGCGTGCGTTGATGGCCTTTAAGGGCGCTTTTGCATCGGAAATGGCATTTGCCAAATCAACAAGCAGGCTGGAACGGTCGTTTGCCTCCACCTTGAGGTTTGCCAGGAAGGCGGAGGTTTTGTTTTTCGCCCACGCCACTTCAATTAAGCGCGCCTTTTCTTCTGCATTGCCGTAGGCGGCAGAGATGTTGACACAGTCCTGCCGGTGGATGGAGACGCCCCGCCCGCGGGTGACATAGCCGATGATTTTATCGCCCGGCACCGGGTTGCAGCACTTGGAATAGCGCACCAGGCAGTTGTCGATACCCGACACGATGACCCCGTCGCTGCCCGCGCTCAAGTGCTGGGGCTTTGCCGGTTCGGCCAGATTGACCGGGATGGCAAGCTTGGGCGCCTGCTTTTCCAAGTGTTTTTTGTGCTCTTCTTTCAGGCGGTTGACCGCTTTTAGGGGCGGGAGCCCGCCATAGCCCACGGCGGAATAGAGGTCGTCTAAGGTTGCAAACCCATAGCGTTTAAACAGCGCTTCTAAATAGGCCGGCGCCAGCAAATCCTGCGGGGAAAAGCCCTGCCGTTTGCATTCGCGGTCCAAAAGCTCTTTGCCGCGGACAATGTTTTCCTCCCGTTTTTCCTTTTTAAACCACTGGTTGATTTTGTTTCTGGCCTGGGAGGTTTTTACCACCTTGAGCCAGTCGAGGCTGGGCCCGTGGATGGCGGTGGAGGTGATGATTTCCACAATGTCGCCGTTTTGCATCTGATAGTCGAGCGGCACAATCTTGCCGTTGATTTTTGCGCCCTGCATTTTATAGCCAATGGCGCTGTGGATGGAAAATGCAAAGTCAATGGGCGTTGCGCCGGCGGGGAAGCTCTTGACGTCGCCGCGGGGCGTGAACACAAACACCTGGTCGGTGAACAGGTCAATTTTAAGTGCGCGCACAAATTCCTCTTCGTCGTCGGCGTCGTTTTGGGCCTCCAAAATCTGCCGGATCCACGAGAGCTTTTGCTCATATTCCGCCTTGCCCTCTGCAATCCCCTTGTATTTCCAGTGGGCGGCAATGCCGTTTTCCGCCACTTCATGCATTTCCCGCGTGCGGATTTGGATTTCAAACGGCGTGCCGTTTGGGCCAATCACCGTGGTGTGCAGGGATTGGTACATGTTGGGCTTGGGCATGGCGATATAGTCTTTAAACCGGCCCGGCATGGGCTTATACAGCTCATGCGCCAGCCCCAGCGCGGTGTAGCAGTCGCTCACCGTTTCGGTGATGATACGCACGGCAAACAGGTCATAGATTTGGTCGAGCGTTTTATTTTGCGTAAACATTTTCCGATAAATGCTGTAAAAATGCTTGGGGCGGCCGTCAATGGAACACACAATGCCCGCCATATCCAGCTTGGCTTTGAGCTCCGCCTTGATCTGGGTGATAAACGCTTCGCGCTCCTGCCGCTTTTGGGCAATGCCCTCCACAATTTCGCGGTAGGCCACAGGGTCGATGTATTTGAGCGACAGATCTTCAAATTCCCACTTGATTTTATACATGCCCAGCCGGTGTGCCAGCGGCGCAAAAATGTTTAGGGTTTCGCGCGCCTTTTCCCGCTGTTTTTCCTCCGGCATGCTGATGAGCGTATACAGGTTGTGCAGCCGGTCGGCAAATTTAATCATGATCACCCGGATGTCCTTTGCCATGGCGAGAAACATTTTGCGCAAATTTTCCATGTGCCGCTCCTCTTGCGAGGAAAACTCAATTTTTTCCAGCTTGGTCAGGCCGTCCACCAGGTCGGCCACCGTGTCGCCAAACTGTTCGCGGATATCTTCCACTGTATAGTCGGTGTCCTCCGCCACATCGTGCAAAAGGGCCGCGCACACCGAGTCGCTGTCCATTTTCATAGAGGCCACGGTGATGGCCACCTGCACAGGGTGCATGATATAAGGATAGCCTGAGATGCGCTTTTGATTTTTATGCGCTTCGTTTGCCAGGTGAAACGCCTTTACAATCTTGGCCTCATCGCAGTTGGGGTTATAGCCCTTTACAGAATCCAGCAAATTTTTTAACACTTGTTCCATGATTACGCCCCCTTTCCGGCAGCAAATTTCATATAACACGGCGATTTGTCCAGGCTGGTGCTTTTATAAAAAACCGGCCGCTCCCAGATAGACAGCCTGCCGTTTTCCAACGAGAAGTCCACCATGGAGAGCTCCTGCATCACCAAAAGGCACACCATCAGCTTTTTTTGGCTGATATTGGTGCGGTAGGAAAAGGAAATGGCCTTTGCAAACTGGGCAAGCGCAGCGTGATATTCCCCGTCTGACAGATGGTTTTTCACCGCGGAATAGACAATGCCAACCGTCTCCCGGGTTAAAAACGCGTGCCTTGCAGGCCGGATGTCCTTGATGAGGAACTGTGCCTGTTTTACGCCGTTGTATTCGTTTAGGCTGAGCACGCCCGCCACGTCCACCATGTCGCCCTCGCTGTACTGCAAGAGCGATTCTTTCAGGCCAAAGGCGGGCATCAGGGCGGTGTAGCCGCCCTTTTGTGCGGTGAGGAACGCATGCGGCTTCCCATCCAGCGCGCGGATGTCTGCCACCTGTAAGGATTTGACGCAAAACACAGGCGAGCGGTTCCCCATCCCGCAGGGTTCTAAAGCCCGCAGCTCGTCAATGAGCGAAAGCGTGATTTGCGAAAGCTCCAGCGTGTCGTCAATGGTAAGCGTGGGGGTGGCAATCTGCGGGGTAATCCGCTTTTTGGCATATTCGTTGATGGCCTTGTCAAACGCGGCAATCTGCGGGCGTAAAATGGTGAGCCCGGCGGCGAGCGCGTGCCCGCCGTATTTTTCCAAAAATGCCTTTTGATGGTCCAGCGCTTCAAACAGATGGAAGCCCTTGATGCTGCGCCCCGACGCCTTGCCTACGCCGTCTTTGTCAAGGGAGATGACAATGCAGGGCTTGTAAAACAGTTCGGTGATGCGCGAGGCGGCAATGCCAATCACGCCGTGGTGCCAGCCCTCTTTTGCAACCACAATCACCTCGTTTTTATGGAGCGCGTCTTTTAAAATGAGCGCCATGGCCTCCTCAACAATGCGCGCCTCTTCCTGCTTGCGGCGCTGGTTTTCCGTCTCCAGAAATTCCGCTGCCGCCTGCGCCTTTTTTGCGTCCTGTTCAAACAGCAAATCCACCGAAACATTGGCCGAAGAAATGCGCCCGGCAGCGTTTAAGCGGGGGCCGATGCCAAATGCAATGCTTGCGGCATTGGCGTTTGCAATGTCCAGGCGCGCCGCCGAAAACAGCGCCAGCAGGCCGGTGTTTTGCGTGTGCCGGAGCTGCTCCAGCCCATGCTTTGCAATGGAGCGGTTTTCATCTGTGAGCTCGACTAAGTCGGCAATGGTGCCAATGGCCGCAAAAGGCAGGTAGCGGTTTAAAACCGTTTCGTCCATGCCGCAAAGCGCGCTGATGAGCTTGAGCGCAACGCCCGCGCCGGCAAGGTTGGAAAAGGGGTAGCCGGACGGGATTTTGGGGTTTACCACCGCAATACAGTCTGGCAGCGCATCCCCCAAAAGCGAGTGGTGGTCGGTGACAACAAGGTCCAGCCCCAGCGTTTTGCAATATTTTGCTTCTTCAATGGCAGAAATGCCCAAATCCACCGTGACAATAAGCTTTGCGCCCTTGTTTTTGAGATTTTTGAGCGCGCCCTTTGACAGGCCGTAGCCCTCGTCCATGCGGTCGGGGATGTAGTAGGACACATTGCCGCCCAGCGTGCGCAGATAGTGGGTGAGCATGTAGGTGGAGGTGATGCCGTCCACGTCATAGTCGCCGTACACAAATATGCACTCCCCGTTTGCAATGGCCGCCCGGATGCGGTTTACCGCCTCCTCCATGCCGCTTAGCAAAAACGGGTCGTAAAATAAGCGGCCGTTTTTGTCCAAATACTGAATCACCGCATCGCCCGCGCGGTTGAGCGCGGTTTTTGCGGTCACGCGCGACACGCCGCACGCTTGTTGCACCTGTTTTACAAGCGCGTCCGGCTGTTCGGAAAATATCCAGTTTTTTTCCTTTGGCGTAAAGGTTGTCATGGCATTTTAAATTCCATTTCTTTTTTAGAGATTTAAAATATATTATATC
>JAJXRJ010000074.1 GCA_021629085.1 Oscillospiraceae bacterium
GGTGCTTTCATAAGTAATAATAACAGTTTGCGTAGCGTCATCCCAGTCTACAACAGCACCCAACGATTCACTAATAAACCGGATGGGTACCAGCGTTCTGTCATTGACAAGCCGTGCGGGCACATCCAGCGTAACTGGGTTGCCATTCACCGTTGCACTGGTATTTCCAATGCTTAAAATAACAGTGGTGTCTCCCTTTACGCCAGTCACAGTTTCGGTAGATTCTTCCCACGAAACCGTTGCGCCAAGCGCTTCAAAAATTCCTCTCATAGGAACCAAAACCCGATCACTTTCCATGATGGGCATTTGGTCAAATGTTTGCGCAGCGCCATTGATGGTGATGCTGATTGCATCATCCGCAAAAACAGCGCCGGTGCTGCCAAAAGCCATAACAAGCGTCATGACAACTGACAACAGAACTGCTGTGATTCTTTTCATTGCTTTCTCCCTTTCCTTGTTGATTTTTTATAATTATCCCTGTCAGGTTGGCAGGGAAAACTATACGTTTTCATTGGCCTGTGTTCTTAGAAAAAATGGTGGGACGCTGCACTTCCCAGCCGGCAGCAGTGCGCGCATATGCCATATCTGCCGGCAAATCGGTATACGCTACGCTGTCAAGCACTGTGATGCCATCACGCGAAAAGAGCGTGACGGTTTCCCCACCAGAGGCAAGCTTAAAGTTTGAATGCAGCTGCTTTTGCGGCTTAGAAATATCATTTCCAGACGCCCAAACCACTAAGGTTTCGCCGGGGCGCAGCACACGCTCAGGCAGCGTCCACACTGTACCGTCCCCTGTGCCTATACAGAATCCGCCAACGTTGATTGTGTAAACACCATTGTTCATTAACTCTATGTAATCTTCCCGCTTATTGTCATCGTCAAAATACCAATTGCTTTCAATCCCCTGGTTGCTTGCAACCAGCTCGTTCAGCAAAAGCCCGGCCGCATCGTCCGAAACGGGCACAAAAGTTGCCGTTACAGTGTTTTGCTGTTGTGCTCCAAGCTGCAGTGTAACTGTTTCAGCCTGGGAAGAGACTGCACCGCTCCAACCAGCAAACCGGTATCCCGGCTTTGGCAGCGCGGTTAGGGTGACGGGCACATCAGAAAAATAGGTTCCATACCAATTAGACGGATCGTCCACACCAGGGGTTCCATCTTTTACCGGAATGGAATTGACCTGCACCATCCCCATAGATGCATCGGTTTTTACGTTTAAAGACGCCGTTTCCCCGCTGAGCCCAAAGTTTGAGCACAAAATCTGCCGCATATACTGCGGGCGCTGATTGGCAAATGCACGATAGCTGGTTGCGTCTTGATACCATGCTTCAAAAGAGGCTGGCGTACGCCAGCGTTTGATGTGCTCATCAATCAATTCGCGGTAAATTTCCACAAGGCCGTCATAAAATTCTAAAACCCGCTCTTGTGAAAACGTAGTATTCATGTGATCCATAAAACGGTTGATAAAAAGCGTTTTAAATTCTTGGTTTTTTAGCAAGCCATCCAAAAGCGGTACACTGCCCAGCGACTTTGTCATGTTGTCTGTTTCCGGGCTGTCATACGCAGATGCTTGGTCGACGTCACGGATATAGTAGCGCCACCTGCCATCCAGGCCATAGGCCGCATTTGGATGATAGTCGGTATTATATTTGAATACACCAATGTTATTGCCCGGCCAATCGTTGTTCGCAGCATAAAATTCCGCCACAAAGTAATCGGCAACATTGTCCACATCTACTTTTGTCTTTATGTAATCGTAATTTTTTGCAAGCGACATATCGTTATTTTTCACAAATGACAAAACACTGAGAAAATCTTCCCGTTCCTGTTCTGTCCCCTCATCCAACTCATAATTTGACCCGTCCAGAATGGTAAAATTATCCTGTTCGCCGCCAAAGTGGTCTTTAAAATAGTGTTTGCTATACCGTTCGCGTATATTATGAATTCCCCAGTATTCCCCGTTAATAAATACCACAGCGGGACTAAAATCCTGAATGGGGAGCGTGGTCCACTTCCAAAGGTGCTGATAGGCCGCATCGATAAACATGGATCTCCCAAAGTTGTTTCCCGCGTTTCTCAAAATAATATTGTCAAACTTTTCTACATCGCTGTCTTCAAAAAACGCGAACTCAAAATCTCCCCCGCCGTCTTCATCCCTTGCATACACCCGAAGGGATTTTTGTGGAAACTGGCGGGAAAAAGCGCCATGGATGCGAAGCCCGACGCTTTGGGAAATTACGCCTTTGCCAGTCTTGTCAATATATTCAAAATTGGCCGGACGTTCCCATTCGTTGCCAGTCTGGTTATAGTTCGAACCCTTGTGGGTTCCCGCGTCTCTAGGAGGGCCGACAATGCCGTTTTCCCCTTCCACATAGATGCCAATTTTGTCATCAAACAAATTGGCAGGATCAGTGGAAATTGAAACGATTGGCACGCCGTAGCGCGTGTGAATTTCGGGGTCGACTAAATAGGTGCAGGTTGTATCTAAACTTTGAATGCCGTTTTTTACAGAGATTGCCCGGACAACCGTCCCCTTAAACACTTCACCGTCCGGCCTTTGCCAGCCGCGGTTTTTGGTAATATTATTGGTGGGGATTTCAGAAATTCCATTGGGCGTGCCCGCCTTGCTTTCAATACGAATCGGCGCTTGATAGAGTATAGACTGTGTGGTAGGCATGCTTCCGTCTAATGTATAGTAAATATCCGCACCGTCCTCGGATGTGGAAATCATCAGATCAAAGCCTTCGGTATAGAGCCCTGCCGGCATAGAAAAAACTGGTTTTTGCACTTGTACAGTGCCACTCCGGTTTGACATGCGTGGTGTAGGTACAGAAAACACTGCAACCGCATCTGCCCCGTCAAA
>JAJXRJ010000075.1 GCA_021629085.1 Oscillospiraceae bacterium
TCGCCTGCCCGCCCCCCTGCTCGCCGCCGCTGCCGCCGATTTTGGTGGGGTCGGCAAAGGCGAATGTAATTTTTAGTGCGTTTGTTTTGCCCTCGTCAATTCCAATTCCAATGATATATGCAAACCCGTCCACCTCGTTCTGGTCTGCACACCCAGAAAGCGGCAGTGCCAACAAAACGCTCAAAAACATACAAATGATTTTTTTACGCATGGCTTTTCTTTTGCCCCTTCCTGTTTTTAATCCAGCTCACTGTGAAGATGACAGCGGGAAGCAAATAGGCCACACCGCAAAAAATATAGTACAGTGCCAAATAAAACGGCCGAAGCTGGTTGATATTGCTCCAAAACCCGGAAATGACAATTAAAATTGCCATAAACGCCGGGATAAGCGCCTTATAGTTTCTTAGCGAAAACGTTTTGGCAAACGTGATAAGCAAAAAGAAAAATGTGATACCCATATACAAAAAACAGGTTATAATCCACAGCAAAAGGTAGATGGACTCCGCCCGCTCAAAAAGGAAGTCAATGTTGACCGCGCTGGAAATCTGCAGCAGCGGCATATAGAAGTTGAGCGCCACAGGATAGGGCACGGTTAAAATGTAAAAAAATGTGCACAGCGAAAAAATAACGCCGGCAATGATGAGCGATGTAAATCCAATTTTTTGAATGCTGATATCTGGCTTTAAATAGGGAATGAGCAAAAACAGAAAGATTATTTCGTTAAATACCGCAATGCTTCTGGTCCCCTTTAAAATTGCCAGGGCGCCGTTTCCCAAAATGGGAAACAGGTTGCTCCCATCACAGTGAGGAATGTCGAACAGCAGCAGGATGCCAAGAAACACTGCCATGATAAACCCTCCAATGGAGCAAAAGCGCGAGATCCCCTCAATACCGGCATACCCGGCTGCAACCATCACCACAGTGATAAAAATGAGAATAAAATATATGGGCGAATTTGTAAGCGTAATGGTGGAGATGGTATTGGAAAAAATTTTTAACTGCATCGCCACGTTGAGAAGCTCAAATGCAAACAGAATGGTGCCTGATATGATAAGGCCAACTTTTCCCATAGACGACTTCGCCAGGTCAAACAAGTCACCTTTTGCGCCGCTCTTTTTATAGAGTGCCGAAACGCCCCAGAAGAGTAATAATGCCACGCCGGTGCAAAGCAGTACCTGCAAATAGCCTGCCGTTCCCGATTCATACACAAACCGGTTGACGTCTGAAAAAAGGATTTTGGACACCAAAAGTACCACCATTACCCATGCGGCTTCTTTTGTCCCGATTTTCATTGCATGTTCCACACATTTCCCCCCTATTTCTTTTTAAATTTCCATTTGCGGCTCACCGGATCTTGCTCCCGCCGCTTTTGCGGGCTCAAATATTCCGGCCGCAGCTCGGTTTTCCAAGCCGGTGTCGTAAAGATACTGCGGCCTAAGCGTTTCCCAATTTTGGGCGCCATGGGCGCAGCAAACGGGACGCCGAAGGAACGGGTGGAAAAGACCAGCATCATATTTAAGAAAAACACGGTTAAAATGCCTAAAAACCCTGCCACCGCCGCACCGAAAATATAAGAAAACTTGCTGATGCGGAAAGAATAGGTTAAATTGTAGCTTGGAATGGCAAACGACGCAATGCCGGACGCCGCCACAACAATAATCATAATGGGGCTGACAATATTGGCCGCCACCGCCGCCTGCCCCAAAATAAGGCCGCCTACAATGCCCAGTGTTTGTCCGATGGGGTCGGGTACCCGGACGCCCGCCTCCTTAATGAGCTCAAACGAAATTTCCATGATGAGGATTTCGATGATGGACGGAAACGGCACCAGTTGGCGGGCGGACACCAAGGAAAACAGAATATCGGTTAAGATGAGATCCTGATGGTAATTGGTGATGGCGATAAAAAATGCCGACCCAAACAGCGCCAAAAACATGGCAAGCATGCGCAGCACACGGATAAACGCCGCAAACGGATAGCGCAGATATTGATCCTCTGCAGAGCGGGAGAGGTCAAAATAGGTAGTGGGCATGACCAAAACATGCGGGCTGCCGCTCACCACCAGCACCACTTTGCCTGAGATGAGCGACCGGCAGGCGCGGTCGGGACGCTCCGTCAAAAGTATTTGCGGCAGCGTGATGTAGGGCCGTTCCTCGATAAACTGTTCTAAGTCCAGCGACGTTAAAATGTAATCTGCATCAATGTTGGTCACGCGGTTGCGCACCTCGTCCACCAAGTCGGGATTGGCCACATCTTTGATATAGAGAATGGAAGCCGGCGTCTTGCTCACCTTGCCAAGCGTCACATTTTCCACAATGAGACTGGAAGAATTGATGGTTTTTCTGATAAGTGCAGTATTTGCGCGCAGCATTTCATTAAAGCCTTCGTGCGGCCCCAGCACGACCGCTTCATTCTTAGGCGCTTCAATACTCCGGTGCTCCCACTGTTTTAAATCAATTAAAAATCCCTTGTCCAGCGAGTCTATAAACAGCGCGCAAAGGCCAAAGTTCACCTTTTCAATCATGTCGTCAATGTCGTCGGTGACTTTGATCTGATTTTGCGGCAAAAGTTGGCGTTCAATAAACTCCGCCACATTTTCGTGCTTTTCGCGCGGCAGGTGTTTTAAATACATAAACGGCTTTAACACGCATTCGTTGACGCTTTCAGAGTTGGACAAGCCATCGCAGACAACAAAAAATGCGCGGTAGGTTTTGTCCGAAATGGTGATATCAAATTTGCGCACAATGATATCGGCATTTTTGGGCAGGGTAAACTTTTGAGAGACATAATCTAAATTTTTGTCCAGTGACACGTCCACTTTGGAAAGCACTGGATAAAAGG
>JAJXRJ010000008.1 GCA_021629085.1 Oscillospiraceae bacterium
AGATTATACAATAGGGTTAGACAGATTGATGAGCCTGTCCATTTTGGTATGTGCTCACTGCACATAGGGAAGGCTTGGAGTTTACAAAAACAATTCAAAAATAAAGGAGGAACATTTTAAAATGGCAAAAGCTAAATTTGAAAGAACCAAACCGCACGTAAACATTGGAACCATTGGTCACGTTGACCATGGTAAAACCTCCCTGACCGCCGCAATCACCAAGGTTTTGGCTATGAAAGGTCAGGCGCAGTACGAAGCTTACGATCAGATTGACAAAGCGCCTGAAGAGAGAGAAAGAGGTATCACCATCTCCACCGCGCACGTTGAGTATGAAACTGACAACCGTCACTATGCACACGTGGACTGCCCGGGACATGCTGACTACGTTAAAAACATGATCACCGGTGCAGCACAGATGGACGGCGCAATCCTGGTTGTTTCCGCTGCTGACGGTGTTATGCCGCAGACGCGTGAGCACATCCTGCTCTCCCGTCAGGTTGGCGTTCCCTACATTGTTGTGTTCTTAAACAAAGCAGACCAGGTGGACGACCCCGAGCTGCTCGAGCTGGTTGAAATGGAAGTTCGCGACCTGCTGACCGAGTATGAATTCCCGGGCGACGACATTCCGATTGTTGTCGGCTCTGCTCTGCAAGCGCTGGAAAGCACTTCCGAGGATGTCAATGCTCCCGAATATCAGCCCATCATAAAATTGATGGAAGCAGTAGACGAGTACATTCCCTCTCCGCAGAGAAGCACCGACCAGGCTTTCTTAATGCCTGTTGAGGACGTGTTCTCCATCACCGGCCGTGGTACGGTTGCTACCGGTAGAGTGGAAAGAGGTACACTGAAAATTTCAGAAGAAGTTGAAATTGTTGGTCTGACCGATGAATCCCGCAAGGTTGTTGTTACCGGCATTGAGATGTTCCGTAAACTGCTCGATCAGGCAGAAGCGGGCGACAATATCGGCGCACTGCTGCGTGGCGTTCAGCGTAACGAAATTGAGCGTGGACAGGTTCTGGCGAAACCCGGCAGCATTCATCCGCACACCGCTTTCAAAGGTGAAGTTTACGTTCTGACCAAAGACGAGGGTGGCCGTCACACACCGTTCTTTAACAACTACCGTCCACAGTTCTATTTCAGAACCACAGACGTTACCGGTGTAGTGAAACTCCCCGAAGGCGTTGAAATGTGCATGCCTGGCGACAACGTTTCTATCGAAGTGGAACTCATCACCCCCATCGCAATTGAAGAGGGCTTGCGTTTTGCTATTCGTGAAGGCGGCAGAACCGTTGGTTCCGGCGTTGTTTCTTCGATTATTAAATAATTTCAGCCACTAAAAACCCGGAAGCTATGGCTTCCGGGTTTTTTCTATTTTATATCTTTTAATTCACACCTTGCATCAAAGCACTTCCCGCGCGCATGTTCGCCGCGAAAATAAATCCAATCTCCTGCCTGCTGCGCATACACACTTAAGTTTTCCCCCTCCACCGCTTCGGAGCAAAAATAGATATCAAGCTTTGATACAAATTTGCCATCCAACGGCACTGGCATGGAATCCATCACAAAATTTGCATACACGCAATTATTCAAGTGCCCGTTGTAGTCGATGTCGGAGTAAGCAATGCGCCGCATTCCAGATAATGGCATATCCTTTGGTGTATCAATTTTCCCCAGCCGCACATTGTCAATATAGCCGTTCTCCTTTTTTGGGACCATATGTGCCGGCATATCGTTATGGCGAAGAATCCGATGGGTGTCCGGATTGACCAAAATCCAGCTTGCCGCACACTCTACCACCGTATCCCCGTTTGCATCAATGAGAATATTATCCCGCAAAAATTGTACGCCCGTCTGTCTGCCGCGGTGCCAGGTGACTACCTTTAAGTTTTCACGAAACAGCGGCATCCGTTTGATGTTCATGCTGACATTTACCAGCAAAAACACTGCATTTTGCCGCAAAAGCTCGTCATGTCCACAGCCGTAAAACGCACAGTGCTGGTCTGAAATTTCTTGAAAATAGCGAAGTGCACAGGACGGCTTTAACATGTGCTGCCGGTCTGCATCAAAAGAAAGAACGCAAATATCGTCCGCCGCCTGCTGCCCGTTTAACTCTAAATATGCCATATTATTTGCAGAGCCAAAAGCTGGCCCTAAAAAGCCTCCTCTTTACAAGTTGATTCTCTTCGGAACTCCGTTTGGAAACGTGATTTCCACTTTAGAAATCTGCCACGATTTTCCATTGTCATCTGATCCCTGGTAAAACAAATAGTTTCGGCCGTCGTAGTCAGAAAATACATATGGATGCCCGGATTCCGAGCTGTTCCATGTGCCGGGCGCACCATTTGGCAAAAATGGTGTGTCAAACACCCGTTTAAAGTGAATCCCATCTTCGGAAACCGCACACCCCACCTGCTGCGGCGTACAGTTGTACGAGCCGCCGTAAAAAAGATAGACCTTTCCGTCCTGCACAATGGTAGCCGGCGCCTCAATGCACGCCCCTTCCCACGGAAGTTCCGGCTTTAACACCGGCGCTTCCAAAAGCTCTGTCCAACAATCTTTTGAAAAATCAGAATCCATATCCGCGGCGGCAACGCCTAACATTTGAATTTGGAATGCATGGTCCCGCGTGGCAATATAGAGCAGCAGCTTGCCGTGAAATTCCACCACGTCCGCGTCTATGGCCCTGCCGCAGCACCAGCTTTTGGAAGGGCGGTAAACGGGATTGGTCGTATCGCGGGAAAAATGCAGCCCATCTTTTGAGGTGGCATGGCAGATTGCATCCTCCCTGCCGTTTCCATAGGTTTGATAAAACAGGTGCAACGTGTCGCCCAGTACAATGGCGCCAGGCGCACAAATGCCGTTTTGCTCAACACCTGCTTCTCCACTCATCTCCCCTACCCGCATCCAGTGCTCCAAATCGCCGGATGCGGCAATGCCGATTGCATACCCGGCTCCCTCCGCTTTTGGAGGAATGGTGTAATACATAAAATAGCGGTCTAAAAATCGAACAACCGCGGGGTCTTTTGAAAAACTCCCGCCTCTGGACTGGTCAGTAAATAACATGTTTGCCTCCTACCGCGCACGCAAAAGCTGGTCAAACGCTGCAAAATACCGCAGGCCAAACTCGCGCTGCGATTTTGCGTCAAAATGCAGGGTATCTCCTTTGTCCACCAGGCCTTTTGCGCTTGCAAGCGCAAAATTTGCATGTGTTTTTGCCATCTGCAAAAACACATGGTTTAATTCCCGATACAGCGTATTGCCGTTGTGAATCTCCATATAATCGCCCAACTCTCCCAATACAACTGGAATGCTGTTTGGGAGCGAAAGGTCGCAAAGCAAATCGGAAAGCATGGAAAGAAATCTCGATTCATAGCTTGCAATCAACTGCTCGTCATTGCAGTCCGCCTCGCCCTGATGCCACAAAATACCAATGATTTCACTGGTTTCCTGTGCCTTTTTGGCGCATGTCACGGCATATTCGTAAAAGGGTTCCCCCTTTTTCCACTCGTCTAATGCGCTGCCGCCCATCGCACATGGGATGAGTCCAATTGCTTCCCCATACCGTTTTACAAACGCATCGGCAAAGCTTGCACACAGCCCGACCCCTGCAAGCTCGGGCTTGTCGGTGTGCACGGGTTCTTGCATGGGCACCCATGCATCCTTTCGAAGCATGAAAATTTTTTCATTGTGGATTTCTTCCACACTTCCCATTTCTCCGCGGCCCGCCATATTGGACTGGCCAATGAGTAAAATTGACTTCATAAAAGCCTCCAAAATAGTCTCAGGCTGTTTCTGTAACGGAAACAGCCCGAAAAATTGGTTGATGTTAAGATGGATTAGGAGCGGTCGCCAAACAGCAGTTTTGCAACCTCGTTAAACGACTGCACCGACGCGCCGTAGTTCATCACAACCGTCTCATACTCTGGTACCAGCGAAAACTTATACGGCGAGTTGGTAATGACCACAACCGGCTTGCCAGTCGCCATCAGCGATTTTACAAATTCATTCCCGTTTGCATAGCGGCGGAAATAGTAGTTGGTTATGACAATTACGTCCGCATCGTCAATGCGCGCCATCACGCGCTGGCGGCTGTTTTCGTCAAAGTCCATCGACGCTTCTACAATGCCAACGTTTTCAGAATATTTGAGCATCTTTTCCCACAAAAGCGACGGATGGCAATTTTGGTCATTGGTAAATTTGTGCAGCGGATGCACCTGCTCAATAAGCAAAATCTTATCGGTTGGCTTTAAGGGCAACAGATGTTTGTTATCCCGCAGCACGCCAACGGTTTTCTCCGCGCATTTTTGTGCAATCGCATGTACGCGCGGGTCGTTGATGCCCGAAGACGCATCTTTTTCCGGACAGGTTGCGTTGTTTTCAAACAGGTTGTAGTCATATTTTACAGAAAGTGTGCGGCGCACAGCGTCGTTTAAGCGCTCTTCGGGAATTTCGCCCGTTTTTGCCGCTTCCACCATTTTTTCAAACACTTCGTCCAAAAGATTGCTCTCATCGCGGATGAGAATAAGGTCGGCACCGGCGTTAATGGCCTTGATGCACGCCTGGTATACTTCAAATTTTTCCACAATGCCGCCCATGGTGATATCATCGGTGGTGACCACGCCTTTAAAGCCCATTTTTCCTTTGAGCAGATCGGTCAAAATCTTTTTGGACAACGTTGCCGGGAGCCCGGAATCGTCAAACGCCGGATATACCGTGTGCGCCGTCATGATGGCGGGAAGGCCCGCGTCAATCAGCGCCTGGAAGGGTTTTAAGTGCTCCTCCATCTCTGCAAGGTCAGCATCAATCACCGGCAGGCCCGCATGTGCGTCCTCAGAAGAGGCGCCGCGGCCAGGGAAGTGTTTCCCCGTGGTGATAAGGCCTGCTTCCTGATAGCCCTTTAACGCTGCAAGCGCATAATTGATAACCGTTTCCGGATCCTCGCCAAAGCTGCGCGCGCCGATTTCCGGATTGTCCGGATTGGTGTTTACATCCAGCACCGGGGAGTGGATCCAGGAAAAGCCCAGCGGGGTGAGCTGCCGTGCAGCCGCCCAGGCAGCATCATGCGCAAGCGACACGTCGCCTGTTTTTGCAAGGCCCATTTGGCTGGGGAAATAGTTGATGCCACCGCGGAAATAGTCGGCAGACGAATCGCCTTCCATATCCAGCGTAATATGTAACGGGATTTTTGCACCCGACTCCGCCGCGCAGGCTTTGAGTGTATTTAGGAATGCGCAATATTCTTCGTTGGTGCAGTGCGGCACCGGAATGTCTAAGCAAAAGTCCTTCACCGTGCCCTTGGGCTGGCGGATGACACGGTCCAAAAACTCCTCGTTGTACGCATATGGATCGTAAATGGCAGATTTAATACGGAAGGTGAGGCCTGTGCGAATACCGGCAGGCGTATACTTTTTAATCCGGTTTAAAATTTCAGGCGTAATAACCGTTCCAACAAAGCCAATGACCAAGCACTGGCCGATTTTTTGCTCCAGCGTCATATTGTTTATGATGTCGTCAATAAATTTTTCCTTGTTTTGCATAAAAATCGCTCCGTTTCTCCGCAAAGCGGCTTGGTATCCCTTTTTCAAAAGTCAAAATTTGAAACAGTAACATTTTACCATACAAGGCATGGAAAGTCAAGCGTGACGCTGGGAGTTTTTCTCTATCCAAAACAGCTTCGCGCGGCCCTTTTGGCACAAAATCGAAAAGATATGGTTGTTTGTCTCATACGTGCCGCCGTCAAACAGCTCGGTCAAGGTGCAGTCATCTGGCATAGCAATTTGCACTTCGCCGTCCCCGTTTGGATATACGCCCAGCAGCCGGTTGTTGACATACAGCGTTGCACGTTCATCTCCATAGATGTGCACGCCCGCGTTTCGCGCAATTTCACGCAAAACACCGCCTGGGAGATTTCCCACACCGCAAAAATAGCAGCTGCCCTTTTTGGCGAACGCGCAGCGTTTGCTGTTTTGGTAAACGCCCAGGCACTTGGCAGCATTGTCTGTCACACAAAACAGGCCGGTATATTCTTTTTTAAATCCAAACTGTCCGCCAAACGCTTCCACCGTCCGTTCCGGGCAGGCAATTTGCGAAAGCTCCATGCCAATCAGCGTTGACATTGCCGAAGCCGATACACCGTCATCTGTCACACATCCCGTCCCGCACACAAAGAGCAGTGATTTCCCCATAGCCTTTAGCTTTGCAATTTCTTCGTGCGTTTCGTCTGAAACCGCAAACTGGTCCAAAAACACAATAAGCTTATAGCGCGGAAGCTCCGCACGCTTTAAATCCGCAATGGAATACATGTCATACGGCGCGCCCATCTGTAAAAGCCCCTTTCGCTGGCGGTTTAACAGGTCGTTATTGATGTCGGTATTTTTATTGATATAATAAAGGCTCTCCCCTTCTGCAAACACGGCAATTTCACTCACCGGCTCCATGGGCGTGTTTGCGGTGCGCTTTGCAATTCCGATCATCTTTTGCACTTGCTCCATCATGCCGTCTGAATAAAACCAGCCCTCAAACATGTCAAACCACCAAAGCGCCGCGCCCTTTGTGATACAAAGCATAAAATCACGCCGCATGACATCGATGGTTTCCTGCTCGTTTTGGAATTTGCTTGCATACCCTGGGATTGGGATGCCGTCAATATACTGCGGTGCAAGGTGGGTGATGTGGTCAAATTCCAAATAGTACAGCTTGTCGTGCGCATCCAGCGTATCATAGGTCACCATAAATGCACTGGTGTCGTCATGCTTGCGGAATTCATAGGAGGAAGGGCTGGAAATCATGTCAATGTCCTTGGATAAAAATACCTTCTCATAGCCAAGCGAGCCGGCACTCCACAGCCGATATCCGTTCAGCTCAAGCAGATAGCCAAAATAAACGCCCAAAAGCTTTTGGTGCTTTAGCACCCGCTGCGCCTGTGCGGCAAAATATAAAATGGTGTCCGAAATCAGCTCGTTGTGAAAACGCATGTAGGAAACCACATCCCGCTCTGCTTCCCCGTCCAAAAAGATACGGTCTTCCGGCACGGCAAGCGCATCTTCTGGAATGCGGGCAAAATCATCTTTGCAATAGGCGCGGTATGCAGCCTCTTTTATGGGATGCGGCTTTAGTAAATCGTGCCTGCTAAACCACTCGGTGGTGGTGCCGCCCAAAATAAAATAGCCGTAAAACCGGTCGCCGAACTTTTCTTCCACATGCGAAATCACCGCCCTAAGATACGCCGCAGCCGCATTCCTCCAGTGCTCATCCGCCGCAATTTGGGATAGATGTGTAAATGAATCCGGGCAGCCTGGCCGCGCTGCCAAATACCACGGACGGGTGTCCACCTGCACCATCAGCGCAAAATACGCCTCTGGCGCTTGTTTCATAAACAGTGCAATCTGCCTGTCTACCGGTTCAAAATCATATTCCTCCTCCCCGACCCACGACTCGCCGTAAAGCGAATACGGCACACCCAGGATGGAGTTGAGACCGGAAGAGAGAATGGAAAATAACCGTACCCCCGCCTGATAAAATTCAGAAATATTGCGTGCAGTTGGCCGGAACGATTTAAACGAAAGCGGCTCATAGAGCGTATCGTCAATGGAGATTTTTAACCGTCCGTTTTCACGTTTGAGCTTTGCCTGCATAGCTTTCACCTCTTCCTTTCATTCAATTGATTTTAAAATTTCCACACAGTGGGTTCCCGCGGCAAGCGTAATTTCCAGCGTTCCCGCATTTTGCGACAGCGCCGCCGGTTTGCCGTCTATCACCGCACAATACTGCGGCCCTTCCTTCATGCAGATAAGGATGTCGCCGCCAGCACAATCTACCTCAAATGTGACGGCTGTCTTTTCAGGGTTCCAAGTTTGGCTGGTAATGGTGGTAAAAAAGCCTGCTGTGACCGTGCCTGGAACAAAATATGCCTCAAACCACAAAAGCACCGGTGTAGAAAGCCCGGAAAATTGGTGAAAGCCCGCACCGCGGCCGTTTTCCACCAAAAAGTGCTCACAGCAGTTGTAGGTTTCTTCCGTCTCGTTTTTCCAAAGTGTCAGCGCGGTTTTTGCAATCTTGCCGGCAAACGCAGCCTCGCCAAGGTCCAGCAGCGCACGCCACAAAATCCATTGGTGCGGCATCCAGACCGCGCCATTCCAGTAGCCGTCTTTGCGGTAATAGGGCGCGTTTGGATCCACTGTACTAAGCCCGGTTTTAGAAAACAGGTCGTTTTTGATGTGAGAAAGCAGCTTTTCTTTTTGACCCGGACTGCAAATGCCGGCAATCAGCGGATAGACGCCGTCCATTCCCATGTTGTAATTTACGCCTGCCGCATCCCGCAAAATCCCTGTGGGGGCGCCGGATGCATCATGCACCACATATCCATAATAGCCGCTCTCCGCATCCCACGCATACGCTTGCAGGGCATGGCTGTAAAAGGCAATGTCCGCATCATATTCTAAAAGGTCCGCATCTTCTTTCAAACGCTTTGCCAAGGGCTTTAACAGTTTGGCGCACAGCACAATGTACGCACTGGTAATCACCGGTGAAACCGTATTGCGAAGGCCGTTTTCCTGCACATATTTTTGCGGCGGATAGTCGTCCCAGCCGCCGGAATTATAGAACAAATGCCAGGTGGACACAAGACCGGAGCGGGGCTGTTTTGCGCTTTTGCGCAAATCGGCTAAAAACCGGTAGCACTGCCGGATGAAAGCGTAGTACCGCGCAAGGAATGCCGTATCCTGCGTGCGGCAAAACAGCGCCGCATAGAGCAAAATCTGTGTGGGCAGCACGGTGCCGTGGAAAATAAACGGCGAATGCATGTCGCCCTTTGGCGTGAGATAGGTGTTAAGACACGCTTCCGCCCGAGCGGTGTCCAGCACCGCAAGGCCCAGGCCGATAAAGCCCGAATCCCACGTATAGAGGCTGTCCCAGATTTTGCCCGGTGTGTGGTGCTTGATATACCCCCGCCGGCAATAGATGGGATACACCACGTTTAGCAGTGTGGTGGCCGCCATTTTCTGCTGGGAAAACAGGTATTCCTGCCCAGACGGGTTACAGGGGATTTGGAATTTTTTCGTTTCCGGGCGTTCAAACACCGGCTTTGCAAGCTTTTTGGTGCTCACCAAAAGGGGAAGCTCCCATTCGCTCTTCGGCGCAATAAAAATGGGCCGGATAAAGAGGTTTGTGTGATGTTCGTGCCCCTCGCTGCGAAACGTTTTGCTCACATGGTTGTGCACAGCGTTGACCGCCATTTTTTCAATGCCGTCTCCCAAAAACTGCCGCACTTCCCAGCCGCATTCCGGCCAATAGATATAATAATCGTGCAAAATACCCGGATAAGAGAGCTTGAGGCTCCTCTCCTCCTGGACGATTTCAGGCGTATAATCGGGCATAGGCGTTTCAAATAAAACCGATTCCACCGCCTGGTGCATCCCCACCACAAATGCGTCCACTGCGGCAGGGCAGCCGTCTAATGCACAAAACTCCAGTTCGCTGTAATGGCCGCGCGGCAAACAAACAGTGCAATATGTAAAATTTTCATTTGGCAAAACCGTGAGTTCTTGCTCCACGTTAAAAAGCCGCACCAAAAACCGCCCGCCCTGTTCGCATTTGAGACGGATTCCCACCGCGTCCGCCTCTGTTTTTGCAAAGCGGTAGGTAAGCGCGTCCCCTTTTTTGCAAAATGCCTTTTCGCTGATTCCAGCGCCCCCAACAAGACCCGATGCGCGGTACTCCCCGCGATACAGCCCATCCTGCGGCAAGGGTGCGCCGCAAACTATTTCCGCATACTCCACAGCGTCCAAAACCAGCGCCCCGCCGGGGTTTTGCACCGTTGCCGGGCAGATTGCATCCTTGTGCGTGCGGTAAAGCTTTGGATAGTCGATAGACGCAAACAAGTTGAGGCTCAGCGCCTGCGGCAAAGTGGTACGGTTTACAAATCTGCAGGCAATCAGCCGCGTGTCGTCATCCACTTTTAAAAAATCCACATCACAGTAAACGCGGTCTTTCCACTCCAGCTCATAGCGGTAGGTATAGCTTGAAAAATCCGGGGCAGCTTCCCAGGGCTTGACGCCCGTATCCTGCAAAACATCCGGGATCAGCACAGTTTGCCGGTAACGTCCAAAAAACAAATCAATGTCAAACCGGGCGCCGCTTTTTTTGTCCGCCACGTGCGACAATCCCAAAAACCGCTTGCTGTACGGCCCCCAGTCGGGCAGGTTCAAGTCATAAGTTTTGTCCATTTTGATACTCCCTTTTCGCAGGGCAGCAAAGGGTTGCTGCCCGTGCATACAGCGGCTGCAAAAACCGTTCCTCGCCATAGCCGCGTTTCAACAGCCCTTCCGCGGCGATTTCCACCAAATCATATAAAAAATCAGCCAGGCTGTCCTCGTCAGAAATGCCGTCCAGCGGCTTGCCTGTTACCACCAAATCGCGCAGATGGGAGTTTTTCATCGAAATCCCGTTTTCGGCCAAAAACCCGTCCACACAAAGTGCCGCTTCTTCCAAATTCATTAAAATCCCCAGATTGAACGCCGGCGGTGCAAACGCGTCGTCAAAAGGCTGCGCGCAGTCGCCCCGCACCTCCAGTGTGCCGCGCGCGGTTATTTCCACAGTTTGGAAGGAAAGATATTGTTCTATGTCCGCCTCCTGCGCGCCATATTTGGGGTTTTCGAAATAGTCTGTCATGGGAACCGGCGAAAATATCTCATAGCTGCCATTCCGGATACGGTTGAACATCCCCTTTTCCATAAAATGCGCAAGCAAGTCGTCTGCCGTCTCAAATTCCCCGTCTATTTTTCCGGTGATGTTGGGGCACCGGGAAAACCCGCTCTGCTCCCACAGATAGTCGCGGTAACAAAGGTAGCCTGTTTTTGCAAAGTCGGGTGAATTGGAAAACAGCAGTGCGCGTGCAAAGTCCAGCTTTGCAAATACAGTGTATGCAAACGGCAAATCGAAAAGCGAAACGTCCAAATGTGTCTGCACCGAGGAAAGATATGCTGGGAAATCGCAATACGAGTGCGTTCCGCAAAATTTGTGCAGATATTCGTCCACCATGCGGTAGGTGGAAAACCCCACCGGATTTTGGGAAATATGCGGCTGGTTGGGGTTGGTGCCGCGCCCCAGAAGCGTGAGATTGTGCGCGTTAAAATATTGCTGCGCCGTTTTGAGATATCCATAAAACCGCGCTGCAATTTCAGAGAGGCTGGGGCCAAACTGCATGGAAAACTCAAAGTTGTTGTACGAATTGTCAAACGAAACCGAATCCCCTGCGCTGTTGGCAATAAAATAAGGCTCGCCGGAATCCCCCGCAATGTCGACAAAAAAGCCCTGCTCCAAAAACACCTGGTAAATGCCCCGCGCCGCTTCCCGGTCCACATCGCCGCCGTCTGTCTGCACAAGCGGGAACTCCAGCTCCACGCCGATAGATTGGCCGGTCTTTTTGGTTTCAAACGGCTTTAAAAACCGGTTGTATAACAGTGTCTGCACATCCATAGGAATCCTCCTAAAACAAAACTACGCCCCTCCAAAGCGCCAGAGGGGCGATGTGTGATTACTCTGATTTGATACTGTGTTTGCGAATTTCCGCGCGCTTAATCTTGCCGCCCAAGGTTTTGGGCAGCTCGTCCACAAATTCAATGATACGCGGATATTTATAAGGCGCAGTCACCCGTTTTACATGGTTTTGCAGCTCTTTTATGAGCTCGTCGCTGGGCTTGTAGCCATCCGCCAGCACAACCGTGGCTTTTACCACCTGCCCGCGGATGGGGTCGGGCGCGGCTGTGATCGCACACTCCACCACAGCGGGATGCTCAATGAGTGCACTTTCCACCTCAAATGGCCCAATGCGGTAACCGGAACACTTGATCACGTCATCGCTGCGGCCAATAAACCAGTAATAGCCGTTTGAATCGCGCCACGCTACGTCGCCGGTGTCGTAATAGCTTCCGCCCAGCGCCTCCTTGGTGAGCGCCTCTTCCTGAAAATATCCCACAAACAACCCTGTGGGCATGGCCTTGTCAATGTCATTTACCACAATACGCCCCTCTTCGCCGTCCTCGCAAGGGCGGCCGTCCGCGTCAATCAGCTGGATGTGATAGAGCGGGGAGGGTTTTCCCATGGAACCGGGAATGGGATCAAACCACGGATAGTTTGCCAAAAGCACCGAGGATTCGCTCTGCCCAAAGCCCTCATACAGCTTTAATCCCGTAAGCTGATGCCATTTTTTAAACACTTCGGGGTTTAACGGCTCACCCGCGATGCAGCAGTGCTTGATGCAGGAAAGATCATACTTTGACAAATCCTCCTGTAACATAAACCGGAACATGGTGGGCGGCGCGCAAAACGTGGTCACCTGGTATTTTGTAATCACTTCCAGCAGCCGTTTTGGAATGAATTTATCCATATCATAGGCAAAAATCACCGCACCTGCAATCCACTGGCCGTAAATTTTGCCCCAGCCAAACTTGGCCCAGCCCGAATCTGACACACTCATGTGCAGCTTTCCTTCCTCCACCTGCTGCCAATATTTTGCGGTGACAATGTGCCCCAGCGGATAGGAAAAATTGTGCTCCACCATTTTTGGCTGCTTGGTGGTGCCAGAGGTGAAGTAGATGAGCATAATATCGTCCCACCGGGTTTGTTCACTGCCGGTTGGGCGCAAAAACACATCCGAATGCTTTGCAATCTCGTCCTCAAAATTGAGCCAGCCTTCCCGATGGTCCACAACTAAAATTTTATTGCGAAGCGAAGGCGCCTCTTTTTGCGCGGCCTCCACCTGGTCAATGACAAACTGGTCGTTGACGCACACCACTGTGCAAATACCTGCGGCATTGGCCCGGTAGGCAATGTCCTTTTTGGTGAGCTGCAGGGAGCCGGGGATCAAAATCGCGCCGATTTTGTGCAGTGCGGTGGCGCAAATCCAATACTCCCAGCGGCGGCGCAAAATGAGCATGACCACAGAGCCCTTTTTGATTCCCAGGCTTTTGAAAAAATTGGCGGCCTGATTGGACAGCCGTTTAATGTCAGTAAAAGTAAAAAACTTTTCCCCGCCATGGTCGTCGCACCATACCAGCGCCTGCTTATCCGCCTCCTGCTCCGCCCAGGCGTCCACAACATCAAATCCAAAATTAAAATCGTTTGGAACATTTACCTGATAGTTTTCTTTAAAATCCTCATAGGAATCAAACTCGATCCGGGGTAAAAACCGATCCAGCAGCATATGGAAAAACCCTCTTTCAAAAAATATGTTATTCGGAAATCACTGTTAAAAACCGCGCCTTTTTGTCGCCGACGCACCGCTGTCCATGCTTTTGCATGGGATTAAAATAGATGCTGTCGCCTTCGTTTAACACAATTTCACGGTTTTCAAACGTCACAGCAATCGCGCCTTCTAAAACCAGGTTGAACTCCTGCCCGGCATGGGACACCAATTCCGCCGGCTTGTCGCTTGGGTCCAGCGTGACCAAAAGCGGCTGCATGATTTTCCCCGTGTACCGATAGGCCAAATCCTCAAAACGGTAGCCAGGATAACGGTCGACACTCATACCATCCCCGCGCCGGACAACGTGGTACGTGTCCAGCCGCGCGCTGATTCCAGTTAAAATTTCGTTAAAATCCACTTTAAATTTATTTGCAATTTCATAAATGACGCTGATGGGGATGTCCTCGCCGCTCTCTTCATAGCCCATATAGGTTTCAAGTGGGATTCCCAGTTCGTCGGCCAACTTCTTTTCTGTGTATCCGCAGGCCTCGCGCAACTCTTTGATGCGTTGGGCAACCTCGTTTACAGGATTGTTGCTCATATAAGTTCCTCCCCTTTTCGATTGTACTGGCTTTTAGTTTACCAAAATTCAACTAAAATGTCAATATTACCCCACCAGTTCCACGGTGTTCCCCGAAAGATCCACCGAAAACTGCACGTCGTTGTCGTCAATATCCTGACGCGTAAAGGTCAACGTCTTCCCATCCGCACTGATGGTTAAGTTTTCCACATCGTAGTCGTAAAACCCAAGCGCATCGCTCTGTGCATATAAGTCTGTCGATTCGCCGTCTTTAAACAGCATGAGCGTTTTATAATACCCACCGTGCGGCAGCCCGGAATAATATCCATAGATGATGATGCACTCGTCCGTTTCCAGCTCCTGCTCTAAGTGGAACACCGATGTATTCTCCTTAACTTGGGCCGCCAGAACTTCCCGCGGGATGATTTCCACATACCCGTCGGCATAGGCGCGCAAAAGCGCATCGGTATCAAACACAATGGGGTTATTGTCAATGCGGTATGCAATAATGCGGTCGGTGGGCTCGCCTTCAAAATAAAGCCGGTAGGGCCGGATACCGTCGTATGGTACAAACATACCGCCTTTTTTACCCGAGCCTTTTGTAAGCGTAATCCTGCCCTCGGCCCCTGCACCGTCCCACGCGGCTTCATCATAGCCGATATCGTAGCCCAATTCGGGATGCTCAATAAAAAATTTGGTCGAGCCGTAACCCATTGATTCAAAGGTGTGAAGCGAAATGGTGCGCAAATCGGCATTCCAAACACAATACATCCGGTATTTGGAATAGCCGTAATCCGCATACGGGCTGCCTGTAAGCGCGCCGAGGTCTTCCATACACACGGCTGTGTAGCCGCCGATATTGTAAGACGGCACCTGCTTGCCGTTGACAAACGCCTGGATGTCAGTTTCATAAATTTTCCCAACCGCCTGTCCCGGCGCTTTTGTTCCCGCCTGTGCGGCAAGCGTAGCGGAAGGCGGCTCAAATGCCGGCTGGTTCTCTTCCGGAAATTCATTTATTCCATAATAATAGGCCGAAATCTGGCGCAGCTCATCGTCGTAAAACACCTCAAAGCCGTAGCCTTCCAAGTCCTCCATAGCAATCACCGTACGGCCGCCAATGTTATATGCGGGAATGCTTAGCCCGTCTATGGATGCTGTAATATCAGTGGCATACATGCTTCCCACCGCGTCGCCGGTTTGGGCAGACACGCCAGGTGCACAAAGCGATAAAACTGTCAAAAACAATAAAGACAGATACGTACGCTTCAACAATTTCTCCTCCTTATGTTACATTTTCGTTTATTATAGCGCAAATGTCCGCCCGTTTCAAGGAAAAAAATCATTTTTAACAAGACTTTAAAAAACACATCTGATTTTGTTGGATAATTCTTTGTAATTCGCAAATACTAGATTTTGTAAATATCCACTTTAAAACAAGAATCAATAGAAGAGTTTATGGAGGAAACTGTATGAAAGCAACGGGAATAGTCAGACGCATCGACGATCTGGGCCGCGTTGTAATCCCCAAAGAAATCAGGAGGACAATGCGCATCAGAGAAGGAGACCCGCTTGAAATTTACACCGACAGAGACGGCGAAGTGATATTCAAAAAATATTCTCCCATCGGAGAGCTTGGCGATTTTGCCAGCCAATATGCAGAAAGCCTGTTTAAAACCGTAGGGTTCCCAGTGTGCATCACCGATAAGGATTCTGTCATTGCAGTGTCAGGCGCGGCAAAAAAAGAGTTTATCGAAAAGCGCATCAGCGACGACATGGAAAAGATTCTCGAAGAAAAGACCTCGTTTATTCAAAAAGACAACTCCGCAAAAGACATGAGCATTGTAGACGGCAGCAAGTATTCAGCAGGCGTCATTGTGCCCATCATCTCAGAGGGCGATACCATCGGCAGCGTGGTTGTGCTAAAAGACTCGCCGGAAAAGAAAATGGGCGAAGTGGAAGACAAGCTTGCCAAAGCGGCAGCGATGTTTTTAGGAAAGCAAATGGAAATATGAGATAAAAACCGGCCTGCAAAATGTGCGGCGCCGGTTTTTTCGTTTTAAGCAAATATTAAGAAATTTTTTCTTGATTTTTTCTTTATAATTTTATATGCTTAACACAAGCAAAAGGGGGAATGTTTGATGAAGGCGGCAAAAACGATTGTACGCATTGTGTGCGTTTGCTTTGGCGCGGCGCTCATTGCAGACGCCGTGTTTATGGCAAGGGTTGCAAATTTTAATATCGGCGTCATCTTTGCACTTTGTATGGGGCTTGTGCTTTCTGTGCTGGGCGTCTTTTTCCCGTTTTGGGAATCGGTGACAAAGCACGGGTTTTTGCGGGCGGTAAAATACATATTTTGCATTGGTATGGCGTGTTTGGCTGGACTCATTGCGTTTACCGCGCTGTTTGGCACGCTGGACAACACTGATTACACAGAGGATGCTGTGGTAGTGCTGGGAGCGGGGATTCAAGGGGAACGTGTGACACGCACTTTAAAATACCGGCTGGACACCGCAGTAACCTATCACAAGCAAAACCCCGATGCCTATATTTTGGTCACCGGCGGGCAGGGCCCGCAGGAGCGCATTACCGAGGCGCTGGCTATGGAGCGTTACCTGCTCAACCAGGGCGTTTCGCCGGATAAAATTTTAAAAGAGGAGCGCGCCACCAGCACCTATGAAAACTTCCAGTTTGCAAAGCCCATTTTGGACAATGCGCTGGGAGGCGCCAGCTACCGCATTGCTTTTATTACCAACGGGTTCCACATCTACCGCGGGTCGGTCTATGCGAAGCTGGCGGGCTTTTCGGCCACGCACCTTGCTGCAGAGTCGGAGTGGTATACCCTGCCGCTGGACTATTTGCGGGAAAGCGCGGCCATTTTAAAGCTCTGGGTGGTTGGAAAATAAAAACAGCGGGCCTGTAAGCTTCACAGGCCCGCTGTTTTTCCGCCGTTTTCAAACTCCGAAAGCTGCACCACACGGTTTTCCAGCCGCGACGCTTCGGCCGCAAACGCGATGTTGTGGTTGTGCACCGAGGTGGAAATGTCGGATATTGCATTGCCCGCGTATTGCCCCCGCAGCATGGCGCACACGGACGCCATCAACCCCGTATCGCCGCCGCCATGGCCCGCAATGCCGCCAATTTTCTCCTGTGGGTCAATCACCGCTTGCGTGTTGGTTTCAAAGTAGTCTGCCACAATCTCCATTTTATCGGCCAAAAGCCCGCGGATCTGCCCTTTGGTTCCCATAATTTTAATGGTGCGGGTGGTTTCGGGCGTAAACGCGCACATGGAAAACGCCGCTGTCACGCCGCCTTCAAATTCCAAATTTACCACCTGGTGGTCCACCACGTCGTTGTCGCACTGGAATACGCACCGCCCATACGGCCCAGTCCGAAGTGCCGCCCGCACTTCGTCAGGCGTCGGTGACGGCTTGTTTGCCGCCGCTTCCTGAAACCACCACAGCCCATTCTCATAGAGCTTTTTGGTGTCGTAAGGGCAGGTTTTTGCATGCGGGCAGCCTTCGATGCACCGGGCTGGCGCGCCGGGCGGGCAATTTTCGCGGGTAAAATAGCAAAGCGCACCAAAGGAATGTACCTTTTTGCACGGCTTTCCCAAAAGCCACTGCAAAAGGTCCATATCGTGGCAGCTCTTTGCCAGAATCATGGGGCTGCTCTGCGCCGTATTGCGCCAGTTGCCGCGCACAAAGCTGTGTGCCTGGTGAAAATAGCCCACATTTTCATTGTGCACAATGGAAACCACTTCGCCAATGGCGCCGCTATCTATCATTTCTTTGATGTTTGCAAAAAAGGCAGAATAGCGCAGCACATGGCACACCACCACATGGACGCCCTTTTGGATGGCCGCCGCCTCCACTTTACGGCATTCCTTAGCTGTGGGCGCAACCGGCTTTTCCAGCAAAATTTCATAGCCTTTATCAATGGCGGCAAGTGCAGGCCCCACATGCATGTTGTCCTGTGTGCAAATCATGGCAAGCTCCGCCATTTTGGGCAGGGAAAACAGCTCTGTAAAGCTTTCAAAGCATCGGCTATCCGGCAGATTGTGCAGCTTTTTCAAATGGTCCCGCCGCTCTTTGTTGGGCTCTGCCACTGCCACAAGCTCCAGCTCGTCCGGGTGGTCCAGCGCATATTTTGCATAGCCCGTCCCGCGCATGCCGCCGCCCGCCAAAACCGCACGTATTTTTTTCATAGGAACATCCCTTTCCCCAAGTTTGTATCCATTATAGTGCAAATTAAAAAGCGGCGCAATATATATTCAGACTTAAAATTTATAAATTCAGCCACAAATGGGATTGACACTAAAATTTTGGTCGGCTATAATGGAACTGCGGGAAGAAAGAAGGGCTTAAAATGACAGGATTGCTCAATAAAAACCCCATTGAAGAAATGATCAGCGTGCGTGCCATTTACACGATTTATAACCACTCGCTGGAACCCAGCTATGCGTTCCCAGGAGAGCGGCACGACTTTTGGGAGCTCAATTATCTTTTGGAAGGCCACATGGGCATGACAAACGATGACAGCGTATTTGAACTGCAAAAAAACCAGGCTTGCTTAATCCGCCCCAATGTATTTCACACCAACTGGACGCTGGACGGTATGCGCGCAAACATGGTTGTGGTCTGCTTTCAGCTAGAACCGGCAAACGCGCTTTTGGCATCGGATATGGTGGTTCAGTTTGACGATAGCACGGCAAGCCTGATGCGTAAGCTTGCACAGGAAGGAACGGACTGGCTGCAGCTCCAGGATGGCTGCCTGTTTTTCCCGCGCCCTCAATTTCAATCCGGCGCACCACAGATTGTTAAAAATTTACTTGAGCTTTTGCTCATTGAAATGCTTCGAAACAGCGGACATGTGCAAGCGCCCGTTTTAAATGAAAATACCCGGATGTTCCGCAAGGCCGTTGCCTATTTGCGGGAGCACATCCGGGAAAATCTGGAGATGCAAGATATTGCGCAGGCGCTGTTAATCAGCCCCTCCACCTTAAAAAACATATTCAAAAAATATACAGGCGGAGGCGTAATGACCTACTTTACCGATTTAAAAATTGCACATGCAAAGTCGCTTTTGGTTTCCGGCATGCCCATTTGTGAAATCTCCGATGCCCTTTCGTTTTCTTCCCAAAACTACTTCTCCATGGTATTCAAACGGGTGACAGGCTGTTCCCCTGCCAAATACCGCGCCGCCGCGCAAAGGCAGCCGAAATAACCATTACGTGTTCATAAGGCCCCGTTCCGACAGGCTTGTAAACAGCGCGTCACAGCAAATGATGTGGTCAATGAGCGGAACGCCGATGCCGTCGAGCAGCTTGCCAATCTTGTTGGAAAGGTGAATATCGCTGTTGGACGGGTGCACACTGCCGCCCGTGTGGTTGTGCGCAATGGCAACGGTGTTTGCCCTGTGCTTGATGACTGCCTTTAATACGTTTCTGGGATAATACGCCGTTTCATTTTCTGTGCCGCGGCTAATGACAACCACCTTCTGCACACACCGCTTGGTGTCCAGCATGATGGCAATAAACGACTCCTCTACATGCTGCATAAAATAGTTGCAGCAAAACATCCCCATTTTTGTGGTGTCGTTTAAACACGGCTTGTCCTTAATATTTGCATTTAAATAGGTGATGAGCTGCCTGCAAAAATTGATAAGCAGCGCGCTTTCCGGCCCAACGCCCGGAATGGTCTGCAAATCGTGCATTTCCGCCTTAAACACTTGATGCAGGCCGCCAAACTCATCAATCAATGCATGGGCAATGGGGTTGGTGTCGCGCTGTTCATGAATAAAATAGAGCAAAAATTCTAACACTTCATGTTCGGAAAACGAGAGCAGCCCCGTTTCATCATACCGTTTCCTCAGCCGCATCCGGTGCCCTTTGTGAATATTTTCGTAAATTTTTTTCTGATCCACTTTTTTCTTTTTGGGTGCGGGCTTAGGGGCTTCTTTCACTGGTTCCGGCTCTGCCTGGGGCTTTATGACAGCATCTGTTTGCTCCGGCCTTCCAAGCGATAAATCCACCGCAAATTCAATATCGTCCAGCGGCGCATCCTTGTCTGTATCCTGTTTTTTAGAAAGGTTGTCGTTTAACGACTTGTCTTTTTTCAGTTCACTGATAATGACCGTTTCAAACCCGCCGCCCGGCTGTGGAACAAATGCATAATCGCCTGAAAACATGCTTCCTTCCGGGAATTGATCTTTTAAATTTTCCGGCATATTGCACACTCCCTAAAAAATCAATTTACGTTTTTAAAATTTAATCCGCTTCTTTGTGCGCCCGGGACACAAGCGCGTCCACCGCGTCTTGATCAAACGGCATTCCAACGCCTTTTTTTAAATGCATTAAAAATTCAATGTTCCCCTCCGGCCCTTTGATGGGCGAAAAATCCAGCCCCAAAAGGCCAAAGCCCAGTTCCAATGCGTTTAAAACACAAGCCTTTACCACACGCTTGTGCACGTCTGCATCGCGAATGACGCCTTTTTTGCCGACATCTGCGCGCTGTGCTTCAAACTGCGGTTTGATAAGCGCCACTACCTGGCCTTCGTCCTCTAAAAATGCATATACAACCGGCAAAACCAGTTTGAGCGAAATAAACGCCACGTCAATGGATGCAAAATCGATTGGGTCAGTGAGCAGAGAAAGCTCAAGATGGCGGATGTTGGTACGCTCTAAATTGACCACGCGCGCATCCTGCCGCAGCTTCCACGCAAGCTGCCCATACCCTACATCCACGGCATACACCTTGGCTGCACCGTTTTGCAGCATGCAGTCGGTAAACCCGCCGGTGGATGCGCCCACATCGACACACACCTTGTGATTGAGATCCAAATCAAAGCAGTGAAGCGCCTTTTCCAGCTTTAACCCGCCACGGCTCACATATTGCAAGGTGTTTCCACGGATTTCAATGTGTGCGCCTTCTTTCACTTTGTCTCCGGCTTTCACAGCCTTTTGGCCGTCCACATACACAATGCCGGACATGATATAGGATTTTGCGCGCTCCCGGCTGGGGGCAAGCCCCTGCGCCACAAGCGCGTTGTCCAATCGGTCATTCACAAGCTTCGTCCCCTGTCCTATCCTGTTCTATCGCCTTTGCAATGCCCTCGCCGTCCAGCCCAAACCGGGCAAACAGCTCCCGCACCTTTGCGTGTGGGATAAACGCGTCTCCCCAGCCCAGGCACGTTACGCGCACATCCTTTGGAACCGGGCAGTTTTGCATAAAGAAGCTGCCAAATCCGCCGTTTTTCAGATTGTCCTCCAATATGTATAAGCGTTTGGTTTTATTGGCAGACGCCAAAACCGCCGCCTTGTCAAACGGCTTTACACAGCGGATATTTAGCACTTCTATATCAATTCCTTTTTTGGCAAGTATGTTTGCCGCGCAAAGCGCATGATCCACCATACGCCCCACTGCCGCAATGGTCGCATCGCTTCCCGGCTTTGCCACCTCGCATTTTCCGGGAACAAAATCATTCTTCCGGTCATCAAACGAAATTGCACCGCGGGGATAACGGATGGCAATCGGGCCATCGTGCACATTGACCGCATAGCGGAGCATTTGCGCAAGCTCTTTGTAGTTGGACGGCGCAAGCACCGTCATGTTGGGCATATGTGTAAGATAGGACAGGTCGAACACGCCCTGGTGGGTTTCACCGTCCTCCCCCACAACCCCAGCCCGGTCCACGCAAAACACCACATGCAGGTTTTGCAGGCACACATCGTGAATGAGCTGGTCATACGCCCGCTGTAAAAAGGTGGAGTAAATACAAACCACCGGCACCATGTGCCCTGCCGCCATACCCGCCGCCATGGTGACGGCGTGCTGTTCGGCAATGCCCACGTCAAAAAAGCGGGCAGGGAATTTTTGGGCAAACCCAGTGAGCCCGCATCCGGACGTCATGGCAGCCGTCACTGCCACAACAGCGGGATTCTCTTTTGCAACCGCAACCAGTTCGGTGCCGAGCGCGGACGAATAGTCCAGTGCATTTTTTGTCACAACGGTCATTTTGCTTTTGACGCCGTGATATTTGCCGGGGTTTTCCTCAGCGTCCAAATAGCCCATCCCCTTTTTGGTAAAGGTGTGAATGAGCACCGGGCCGGACAAATTTTTGGCACGGCGAAATACGTCCACCAGCCCATTAATATCGTGTCCGTCAATGATACCAAGATAGGTAAATCCTAAATTTTCAAAAATACTGCCCGCCATCGTAGAATATTTAAAAATATCCTTCACTTTAGAAATGGCATTCCGAATCCCGCGGCCAGGCGCGCCGAACCGCTCCAGAAAATTTGCAATGCCCTCCCGGGTATGGATATACTTTTGGGTACTGCGCAGCTTGCTCAAATATTCCGACATACCGCCCACATTTTTTTCAATGGACATTTCATTGTCGTTGAGCACCACCAAAAGCTTGGTTTTGCTAATCCCCGCGTCGTTCATGGCCTCATATGCCATACCGCCGCCGAGCGCGCCGTCACCGATAAAGGCAATCACGTCAAACTGTTCGCCGCAAAGGTCGCGCGCACGCGCAAGCCCCAGTGCCGCCGAAATGGACGTGCTGGCATGCCCTGCCACAAAGGCGTCGTATTCGCTTTCGTCGGGTTTGGGAAACCCGCTGAGCCCGCCGCTTTGCCGGATGGTGGAAAACGCCTGGTACCGGCCAGTGAGCAATTTATGTACATAGCTTTGGTGCCCCACGTCAAACACAATTTTATCCTTCGGGCAGAAAAACGCAAGATGCAGCGCCACAGTCAGCTCCACCACGCCCAGATTGGACGCCAGGTGCCCGCCTGTGCGCAGTATGTTTTTCAAAAGCGTTTGGCGGATTTCGTCACACAGAACAGGATAGGACGCGGGATTTAATTTTTTTAAATCATCCGGTGTGCTAATTTGTTCCAAAAGCATTTAAAAATCTCTTTTCTTATTTTTTTTGCCGGCAAACCCAAAGGTGAAAATCCGCTTGAAATAATACAAAATAATGCCAACCCGTGCAATAATCACGTCGCTCTTTCCAATGGCAATCCCCTTGCCCATGGCCTTTCCGCCCACAGTGACCGCCGCAACAATGCCAGCCAGCACCAGGTTTAGCACCACAACGTTTAAATTTTTATATTCTGCAATGATAAGCGCAACAATGGCCGAAGCCAAACCGCCGGAAATAACGCCCACTGTATCTCCAACCACGTCGTTGCAAAAATTGGACACTTTTTCCGCGCTGCGAATAAGCGCAATCGACTCCCGGCTTCCCTTTACTCCCTTTGCGCTCCTTGCGTGAAACGGCGTTTCAGAAGCCGAAGTGACAGCAATGCCCACAATGTCAAACACAATGCCCATAGCAACAACAATTCCCAGCATCAAAAACGCGGCCGCAAGATTGACCTTTTCTAACATGATATTGGTGGTGACGCTTATCGTCACCGACAAAATAAAGGTCATAATGGTAATCTTAACGGCCCAGGAATATCGGCCTTTTGGCTTTTTCATCCGAAACCTTGCGCTCCTTCATATAAATTCAAAAATAATTGGTGGTATTACACGGAGTAAAATTTACGGCTTAGGTTCAGCTGGATTTCCCAATGCGCCGCCATTCCGTCGCCAGAATGGCAGTTTCCTTTTAAGGCACACTATATCCTGTCGCCAAAGATATGGCTGAATTGCCACTGAGTCCGTACTGCAATCCCCCGTATAACACAGCCTAGGAGTTTTCCTCAACAGTCATATTAACTCTTAGCCTCTTTTGCAGACAAAGTTTCAAACCCAAAGGCTGACGCGCTTTTGGCCAAAAGCGGCGCGCCCGGCGGTTATTCACGCAAGTCCACGCAAGGCAGGCTACGCTGTTCACAGCATATTTTTTACCTACACCGCGAAACAGGTTACATCCTAAACCGTAACCCAGGACGGCAGCACCGTCCATATTCAAAACAAGGAACCGGCGGAACGCTGCAAACAGATGCAGGCTCGCAACCGGCCCTTGTTTCAGGCCACGCGTTTAGGTCTCCGCGGAAAAAGGGTCAACGCCCGCATGCCATTGCGGATCGCCCTTAATCCTTAACTCCCAGCATCTGCCCCAGACTGGGCGTAAGAAGCAAACACAAGGAACTTCATCGATATGCCCTTTAGTGGATTTTTAGGCCCACCTTACAAGCTAACAGATCTGACTAGGATACTGCACCACCAGTTTAGAGTATATCATAAATCCATTTGGTTGTAAAGTATTAGTTTCCCCACAAATTCACATGTCTAAAATTATACTTTTTCTGTCCGAATTTGTATTGCTGTAAAAAAGCCTTTGTGTTATGATGGCAGCAGAGGAACAAAAAGGAGCGCTTGAATATGAAAAAAGGAAGGATAACAGCTCTTGTAACCGCATATTTTATAGTGTTTGGCCTGCTCTTTACGCAGGGCATAGCCAAGGAGCAAGGCATCCGGGTAACCATTGCCGGCGTACAGCAGCAATATGACCAGATGCCGGTGATGGAAAACGACCGGGTATTGGTGCCCATGCGTGGTATTTTTGAAGCGCTGGGCGCAGAAATTTCATGGGATGACGCAGCAAAAACCGTGACAGCGAAAAAAGGGGAAACCATCATTGCCTGCACCATTGACAATCGCAACGCGCAGGTAGACGGCGCGCCCATCTTGTTAGACGCAGCGCCAAAGCTTGTAAACGGCCGGACCATGGTGCCCGTCCGGTTTGTATCCGAAGCGCTGGGCGCAGCGGTTCGCTGGAATGCCTCCACAAACACGGTTGCCATCAAAATGCCGGTGGAAACCCCGGAAGTGGAAGTGGCAAGCATCCCCACGCTTGAAGATGCGCCCAACATATTGGCATCGCCCGATGACCGGCGGCCCATCCCCACCGAATTTGAAACGGGCAGCACCAAAGAGGACTTAATCTTTTTTGACATGAATTCCGCATCGCCGGAAGAATTGATCAGCCGTTTGCCAAAAGGCGAAACCATTGCAGATGAAAACGCGCTTTTAAACGCACCGCTCACAGGGGATTTTGGCACCAAAGAAACCGTTGACGTGGCAGATATGCCCTTTTCTAAAGCCGTGCAGTTTACCACCACCAAACAGGCGCCAAACAGCTATGATTTTCATGTACAGGTAACCCCGTCTACAAAGCTTGAAACCGGCGATATCTGCCTGGTAACCATCTACTCCCGCCTTGTAAGCGGCGGCGATTCCGACACCTCCACCGGGAAAATTGAAGTGGCGGTGCAAGAAACCGAAACCGGCGAATTCAATGCGGCGCTCAAAAAAGAAATCACCGTTGAAAACAATTGGGGCGTGCGCTATCTTGCATTTACCGTACCCAGCAGCGTGGCGGGAAAAGCCCTCCGTATCCAGGTGCGGCCTGGATTTTATAAGCAGGTGGTGGAAGTGGGCGGATTTTCAGTTGTCAATTACAAACAGTCCATCGCGTTTTCCGACCTCCCCAATGACGAATATTATATTGGCATGGAACAGGACGCCCAGTGGCGCAAGGACGCGCTTGACCGGATTGATCAAATCCGCAAAGGCGATATTTGCGTCAATGTGGTGGATGCGGCGGGAAATGCCGTCTCGGGCGCCGCAGTGTCGCTTGACATGTACGAACACGAATTTGAGTGGGGTACGGCGCTCGACCCCATCCTGCTGGAAAACAGCGCGGACGCGGACAAATACCGGCAAGCGGTCGTGAAATACTTCAACAGTGCATCGTGTGAAAACCATCTTAAATGGAATTACTATGATGCGGCGCCAAAGCTTCCGAGCGATATGATGGACTGGTGTTTAAAAAACGGCATCCGGCATTTACGGGGGCACGCACTGGTGTGGGATACCACTTACACGCCGGGCAACTCGCATGTGCCAGCCGACATTCCCGGTATATTTGACAACAAGGCTGCGCTGGATGCACGGATTCAATCACACATTTTCGACGAGGCCGGGCTGTTTGCAGACTGTATCCAGGAGTGGGATGTCACCAACGAATTGACGCGTACCGATGCGTACATCCGCCCGCAATACGGCAATGAAGTGCTGAAAGACTGGTACAGCTGGGCCAGAGAAGCGGCGCCAAATGCCGAGCTCTACATGAACGAGGGCGGGCTCCGCAACAAAGAGGCAATCTATTTTCAGCGGCTGATCCCCATTTTACAATGGGCGAAGGAAAACAATCTGGACTTTGACGGGCTGGGTGTGCAGGGGCACGCAGACTATCCCTACAATCCAATGGAATTTTACAACATGCTGACCGAGCTTGGACAGTATGTGGATAAAATTAAAATTACGGAATTTGACGTGAAGCAAAGCTTCGATAAGGGAGCGTTCCAGGGCAATTTCACGCGCGATATGCTCATTGCCATGTTCAGCCATGAAAAGGTGGAGGGTATCTATATGTGGGGCTTTTGGGACTGGCCCAAAAACCAGGGCAACACCCCCCTGTTTTACGGCGACTGGACGCTAAAACCCTCTGGCGTGCAGTTTGAAGACCTGGTCTACAACAAGTGGCGGACCCGTGAAGCGGGGGCTACTGATGCGGATGGCAAATATACCACCCGTGGATTTTACGGCGACTATGACATTACCGTTTCTTATGCGGGCAAGACAAAAACTGTGCAGGCAACGTGCTGCAAGGGGCAGGACAACACCGTTCTTATTGTATTAGACTAACTGTTTCTTTTCATGTTTCCCACAAATGCAAACCGGCTGCGGAAATCGCAGCCGGTTTGCAATTTTTTTGCTTGTGCCAAAAACGCCAAGCGTCTTTCTCACAATTTTTAAAAAACGGCCCGCTAAGAACGGGCCGTTTGCTTTGTTTTTTGTAAATACTGCTTGGGAGTGACGCCGGCAATCTTTTTAAACTGCCGCACAAAGTGCCCTGGGTCTCCATACCCCAATGCATCAGCGGTTTGTGAAACGGAATCCAGTGCAAGCAGCAGGTGCTTGGCGCGCTCAATCCGCGCAATGATGAGGTCTTGGCGCGGCGATACACCGAAAAATTGCCGGTACAGCCTGTAAAAGCCCGACACGCTGACGCCCGCCGTCTTGGCAAGGCTATCTGCATCCCATGGCTTTTCCACTTCGGACAATATTTTCGTGCGCAGCGCGCAAAAGGTGTGGAACAGGCCCTCGTCCGCATTGGGCACAACGCTTCCCCCGCCGCAAAGCGTGCGGGCAAGAAAGGCAAACAGCTCCCAAAGCTTTGCATCAATCACCGTTTCATAGTATGGTTCCTTTGCCAAATGCTCCCGCTCAATACCGCGCACAAGCTCGGTGATAAACGCAAAGTCAGCGGGATAATAAAAGGTCCCGGTTTGCAGCCCCAGCGCGGCAAGCGTATCTTTCACACCGCCGCTAATATGCATCCAATCGTGAATCAATTCACAATCCGGCGAAGAGAACACGCGCGGTGCACCAATGTCAAACACAATGCACGCATGCGGCTGGGTTGCCACCGTTTCTTTGCCCATTTTAAATACAAGCGGCGTCCAGCAGTGTAAAAATACATATTCGCTGTCGCCGTGCTCCCGGGAAAGTGAAAACCCCTGTTTTTCATGCCATGCGTGCCTGGCACTCTTGACCTGCATATTACAGTCTCGCTTCCAGCGCCGCCTTCATATCTTCAAACCCCGGCTTGCCCAAAAGCGCAAACATGTTCTTTTTATAGGCCTCCACGCCCGGCTGGTCAAACGGGTTGATTGCCAGCACATAGCCGCTTATGCCGCAGGCCTTTTCAAAGAAATACACCAGGTTTCCAAAATAGTAAGCCGAAATTTCGGGGATGTTCACCACAATGTTGGGCACGCTTCCATCGGTGTGCGCCAAAAGCGTACCTTCAAACGCCTTGTGGTTGACAAATCCAACCGTTTTGCCGGCTAAGAAGTTGAGCCCGTCAATGTTGCCTTCAATTTCAGAAATGGCAAGGTCGCGCTTGGGTTTTTGCACATTGAGTACCGTTTCAAAAATAATGCGCGCGCCGTCTTGAATATATTGCCCCATGGAGTGCAGGTCGGTGGAGAAGCCGACCGACGCCGGGAACAGGCCGCGGTTATCCTTACCCTCGCTCTCGCCGTAAAGCTGTTTCCACCACTCGGAAAAATACTGCATGCAGGGCTCGTAGTTTACCATAATTTCAATGGATTTGCCTTTGCGCAGCAAGATATTGCGCAGCGCGGCATACTGGTAGCAGGGGTTTTGTTCAAACGGCTTCTGATAGGCTTCCCTTGCGTCCGCCGCACCGCGCATCATCTCGTCAATGTCAATGCCCGCCACTGCAATGGGAAGCAGGCCCACCGGCGTCAGCACCGAGAAGCGGCCGCCCACATCGTCAGGGATCACAAAGGTTTCATAGCCCTCCTGGTCTGCCAGGCCCTTTAATGTGCCGCGTGCCTTGTCGGTGGTGGCGTAGATGCGTTTTTTCGCACCTTCCCGGCCATATTTTTTCTCCATGAGCTCTTTAAAAATCCGGAATGCCAGTGCCGGCTCGGTGGTAGTGCCCGATTTGGAAATGACGTTGACGCTGAGCTCTTTGTCTTTTACCAAATCAATGAGGTCTGCAAGATACGACGGGCTGATGCTGTTGCCCGCGAACAGAATCTGCGGGCCCTTGCGCTCAGCCCCCTGCAGGTTATAAAAGCTGTTGGTCAGCATGTCCACCGCAGCTTTGGCGCCCAAATACGAGCCGCCAATGCCAATCACAACAAGCACATCCGAATCGCTGCGGATTTTTTCAGCGCACTGTTTGATGCGCGCAAATTCCGCCTTGTCATAGTCGGCCGGCAAATCCAGCCATCCCAAAAAGTCATTGCCTGCGCCCGACTTCTCATGCAAGATACGCGCCGCATGCTCCACGGTGGATTTCATGTTTGCAATCTCTGTGTCCTTCACAAATCCCGAAAGCTTTGAAACATCCAATTGAATCATGGTTGATTTCCTCCTGTAAGTAAAATTTCGTTTATCACACGGCTGCCGCCGTTTTATATGATTTCATCTTTTTTATCGCGCTTCATCAGGTTGACCACAGCGTCGCGCGGCGAAAGGCCGTCAAACAGCACGTGATAGGCCTCGGTGATGATGGGCATTTCCACATTGTATTTTTTAGAAAGCGCATAGGCCGCGCCGGACGAATACACGCCCTCCACCACCATGTGCACCTCTTTTAATGTCTCCTCCAAGCGCTTCCCCTTGCCGATGAGGATGCCCGCCCGCCGGTTGCGGCTGTGCATACTGGTGCAGGTGACAATCAAATCTCCAATCCCCGCAAGGCCGTAAAACGTCTCGGCACGCGCCCCCATTTTCACGCCCAGCCGGGCAATTTCCTTGATGCCGCGGGTCATGAGCGCCGCTTTGGTGTTGTCGCCAAACCCAATGCCGTCCGTGATGCCTGCGCAAAGCGCAATCACATTTTTAAGCGCCGCACCCAGCTCCACGCCCAGTACGTCGTTGTTGGTATACACGCGGAAATAGTCGCACATAAAGATGTTTTGAATGTGCTTTGCCACCTGCTCATCCTTGCAGGCCGCCACACATGCGGTCGGTATCCTGCGCGCCACCTCTTCCGCGTGAGAAGGCCCGGAAAGTGCAGCAACCACCGCATTTGGAATTTCCTCCTCCACCACTTCGGACAAGGTTTTAAGCGTCTGATCCTCCAATCCCTTGGAGAGGATGACAATGGGCGTTTTGTCCAAAATGTGCGGCGCCATCGCTTTGGCGGTTGCGCGTATCGCTCTGGACGGCGACACCAATACCACCAAGTCCTTTCCCTTTACGCAGGAGATGTCACAGGTGAGATGGATGTCTTTTGAAATCACAACGCCGGGCAGAAATTCCCTGTTTTCTCCATCACGCAAAATGGCGTCCCGTTCTTCTTCTTTCCAAGACCACAAACACACGTCGTGCCCACAAGACTGCAGCATAACGGCAACTGCCGTCCCCCAGCTTCCAGAACCAACAATCGCAACTTGACTCATACCTTTTTGTCACTCCCCTTGTTTGATGCTCCCAATTTGGATTCTGTTCCCGCCAAAAGCCGCCCAATATTTGCCCGGTGCCGCACCAAAAGCAGCAGAGCCAGCAGGCAGGAAAGGACGATAAAATACCAATTTCCAAAGCGCAGCAAAAATGCCAGCACTACCAGCAAAACCGCACCCAGGCATGCGCCAAGCGACACATAGCGCGTGGCCGCCATGATGGCAAGTGAAACCACAAGCGTGATACCGCCGACAACCGGGTCCACCATTAAAATGACCACAATGGAGGTGAGCACGCCCTTGCCGCCCCGGAACCCGAAAAATATGGGGAAATTGTGCCCCAGCGTGACAAACAGGCCAGCTACATATATGGGGAGGTCGCTTTCACTCTGCACAAGATATGCAATCAGCCGCGCAATCAAAATGGCAGCTACGCCCTTTAATGCATCGCCTAAAACGACGAATACCGCAGCCTTTTTGCCCAGCACCCGAAGCGCATTGGTGGCGCCTGCATTGCCGCTCCCCTGTGTGCGGATATCACGCCCGCCCATCAGCCTTGACACAATGATAGACGAGTTGATACTGCCCAAAAGATACGCGATCACCGCGCAAATGATACTGTCAAGCATCCTTTTCCCCCCTTTCCCGGACAATAAACCGGATGGGCGTGCCAGACAGCCCAAACGTCTCACGGATTTGATTTTCTAAATAGCGCACATAGGAAAAATGCGCAAGCTCTTTGTTGTTGACAAATAAGATAAACGTGGGCGGCCGGGTGGACGCCTGCGTCATATAGTAAATTTTCAACCGCTTGCCCTTGTCGGACGGCGGCTGCACCTTGGCCACTGCCTCGTTTAAAATGTCATTTAAAACACCGGTGGTGATGCGCATGGCGTTTTGCGCGTTGACAAAGCGGATGAGGTCAAACAGCTTTCCGATCCGCGCGCCGGTTTTTGCAGAAATAAACTCGGACGGCGCGTACTGCATAAAGGAAAGCCCGTTTAAAATATCGTTTTTATAGTGCTTCATGGAATGGGTGGTCTTTTCCACCAAATCCCACTTGTTAACCACAATTATGCTGGCCTTGCCCTGATTATGCGCATAGCCGGCAATTTTTGTATCCTGCTCGGTCACGCCCTCTTGCGCGTCTATCATCACCAGCGCCACGTCGCAGCGGTCCACCGCCGCAAGCGCGCGGATGACGCTGTACCGCTCCACTGCCTCGTCAATTTTGCCCTTTTTGCGCATGCCCGCAGTGTCAATCAGCAGATATTTCTGCCCGTCTTTTTCATAGTAGGTGTCAATCGCGTCGCGGGTGGTGCCCGCCACATTGCTCACAATCAGCCGCTCCTCGCCCAAAATGCGGTTGATCAGCGACGATTTCCCCACATTCGGCTTGCCAATGACCGCCACCTTAATGACGTCCGCTTCTATCTCTTCAGCCGTCTCAAAGTCCACATAGGAAAACACCTTGTCCAAAAGGTCGCCCACGCCCAGTCCATGCGTGGAGGAAATCGGCAGCGGCTCGTCCATACCAAGGTTGAAAAATTCATAGTACTCCATGGGCGTATCGCCGGGGTTATCCGCCTTGTTGCAGACAAGCACCACCGGCTTCCCGCTCTTTTTCAGCATGGCCGCCACGCTCTGGTCAGATGCAGTGAGGCCGTCTTTTAAATCCACCATAAACAAAATGACGTCCGCCATCTCAATCGCAATGTCGGCCTGGCGCTTCATCTGCAAGAGAATCTCGTCATCCTTTTGGGGTTCAATGCCGCCGGTGTCAATTAAGATAAATTTCTTGCCGCTCCACTCACCCTCGGCGTAAATGCGGTCGCGGGTGACGCCCGGCGTGTCCTCCACAATGGAGATGCGCTGGCCGATAATTTTATTAAACAATGTCGACTTGCCCACATTTGGCCTGCCTACAATGGCAAACACAGGCTTTGGCATTTGGTTCCCTCCTACTCTGTCAAGCGCCGCAAAAACGCAGCGCCGTCGTTTTCACACAGCACAACCCGAACCCCCAGCGCGCGCTCTACGTCCGATATCCGCACATCGTCCAAAAACAGGTCGGTGCCCTCCTTTATCATACTGCTGCTTAAAACAAGCGTTTGCGAAAGCAGCTTCCCTGTCAGCTGGTCAATGATATCCTGCCCGCACAAAAGGCCGGTTACCGTGATGCGGGGGCCAAAAAAGTTGTTTTTGACGCACATCACCTGCACATCCAAGCCCGGTGCTTTGTCTTTTACCGCATCCACATAGCGCTTGATAAAATCATAGGCAATCACCGAAGTGGCGATCACTTTTGGCGTAAAACTGCAGCGTTTGCTTTCAAATACCGCAAGCGCGTCGTAAAATTCCTTTTCAAATGCGGCCATCATCCCCACGCCGTTTTCAATCTGCAAAAAGTCCTCATACGCTTCATAGGGCGGCAGAGGGCGCTTGGCCTGGATGTAAAATTCGTCCGCCAAATAGATTAAGCGGGTGCCGATTTCTGACAAATACGCCTGCTGCAGCTGCTCTACCATAGAAATCACGTCCGCACAGCTGCCAGCGTCAAATCCCGTCAAAGGCGTGAGGGTTTCGCGGTATTTGGTGAGCCCCACCGGGACGGCGGAAATACTCTGCACATGCGGATAGAGCGCGCGCAAGTCGCAAATGGTATGCAAAAGCGCGTCGCCGTCGTTGATTTTGTGGCAAAGCACAATCTGGGCGTTCATTGTAATGTTATTTTCTGCAAATTCCCGCATAATATCATATAAATTCCCCGCATGCGGATTTTTTAGCATTTGCACCCGGAGCGCCGGGTCGGTGGTGTGCACAGAAATATTCACCGGGCTTACGCGCATGCGGATCAGCCGGCGAATGTCCTCTTTGGATAGATTCGTCAGCGTGACATAATTTCCCTGCAAAAAAGACAGCCGGTAATCGTCGTCTTTTACATACATGGTATGCCGCATGTGTTTTGGCAGCTGGTCCATAAAGCAAAACACACACTTGTTTTGGCAAAGCTTTGGCTTGTCCATCAGCTGGTGTTCAAACTCCGCGCCAAACGCCTCATACTCCGGGTTGTCAATTTCAATTTCTTCCGTGCTGCCGTCCGCTTTTTGTATGGTGACAGTGTAATAATCCACCGAGGTGCGGAATTTAAAATCCAGCACGTCCAAAACCGGCGTGCCGTCAATGGCAATGAGCGCATCGCCCGCCGCAACACCGGCATCCGCCGCAATGGACCCCGGCTGCACGGCTTTTACAACTGTGTAGCACATGGAACACACCCCAATAAATAAGTTTCAAGCGCCTTTACCGTATCGGCGAGATACACATGCGGATGCGCCTGCAATTCCTCCCGCGTGCCATATCCGTAGGATACCCCCACCGCATCAATGCCAAAGGCCGCCGCGCCAATCAAGTCAAACTTGGTGTCCCCCACCATGAGCACCTGATCGGGGTTGGGCGAGCCCAAACGCTTGAGCACATAGTCCAAAACTGCCTCTTTGGTCGCACGCGAGCGGTCCAGCGTGGCGCCGGCAATCTGGCTGAAAAACCTGTCAATTTTAAAATACTTTAAAATTTCGAGCGTATAGCTTTCGGGCTTGGACGTGGCGGTGGCAAGTGTGACGCCGCATTTAAAAAGCTTCTCCAAAAGGGAATCAATTCCTTCATACAGCCGGTTTTCGTAAATACCGATTTTGGAAAACCGCTCCCGGTAGTAGGAAAGCCCCGCATCTGCCTGCTCCGGGCTTAGGCCGCAAAGCTTCATAAAGCTGTCTCGAATGGGCGGGCCGATGACCTTCCGCACATCAAATCCATCTGTGGGCGCGCCCAGCCGCTTAAGCGCATGCAGAAAGCTCTTTTGAATGCCTTCCGCCGACTCGGTAAGCGTTCCGTCCAAATCAAACAGGATATAGTGATATTGTTTCACAAAAAACCTCCCCCGCGCTTTTGTCTGACACAAAAACAACCTGCCCGAATGGACAGGTTGCCACAGCCAAATCAATGATTACTGCGCTTTTAAAACCTCGTTGTCTTTGTAAAAACCGCATGCTTTGCAAGCCCTGTGGGGCAGCTTGGGTTCCTGACATCTGGGGCAAGTTGCCATTCCCGGCAAAACAAGCTTCCAATTTGCACGCCGTTTATCTCTTCTGGCTTTGGATGTTTTTCTCTTGGGTACCGCCATGTTTCCACCTCCTAGGTTTCTTCAGTTCTTATCTGATTTACGCGAAGCGCCAATTCACTTAAGAATCGGGCAAAAAGGCTTTCAACGCCGCAAGCCGCGGGTCAATCTCCTCGTTGTCACAGCTGCACGCTGCTTCATTTAAATTTTGGCCGCAGTTTGGGCAAAGCCCCTTGCAGTCTTCCCGGCACAAAAACCGAATGGGAAGCGCAAGATAGAAAAATTGCTCCGCAAGCGGTGCCAAATCAATCTCATCATTTTTGAGCGGCACCAATTCTTCCCCTGTTTTTGACGCTGAAAACTGCTCGCGGATTGGAAACCGGAAGTCATGTGTAACCGGCTTCAAGCAGCGGGCGCACAAGGCCTCAATGGTAACTGCCGCTTCCGCTTCCAAATACAATATGTTATCAACATTTTTCACCGTGCCGCACACATGCACTGGCGATAAAAAACGAACATCCACGCTTTTATCAGAATCTTCCGGCAAGCAAAACGATTCATCCACCAAACGTGTGGCGCCGTCGTTTTTTACAATTTGCGAAACGTCAACTGCCATAATTCACCTCAATATAACGTATCTATTATACATACAATTATGGCCTTTGTCAAGGAAATTATGAATTTTTTTCTAAAACCAGCTTTGCGGTGTCCATGGCAATCATCAGTTCTTCGTTTGTGGGAATGACTAAGATGCGCACCTTGGAGTCGGGCGTGCTGATGTCCAATTCCTCGCCGCGGATGTTGTTTTTCTCGTAATCCATTTTAAGCCCCATAAATTCTAAGCCTTCCACAACGCCCGCGCGGATGCTGGCGGTATTTTCGCCAATGCCTGCAGTAAACACCACAGCGTCAAGCCCGCCCATGGAAGCCGCATATGCGCCGATATAGCGGCGGACACGGTAGATAAACATGTCAAGCGCAAGCTTGGCACGCGCATTGCCCGCTTCGGCTGCTGCAGCCAAATCGCGGAAATCGCTGCTTACACCCGAGATGCCAAATACACCCGATTCTTTATTCATAATCTTGTTGACCTCGTCAATGGTCATGTTTTCCTTGTCCATTAAAAAGGTGACAATGGCTGGGTCGATATCGCCGCAGCGCGTGCCCATCATAACGCCGGCAAGCGGTGTAAAGCCCATGCTGGTGTCAATGGATTTGCCGCGGTCCACCGCTGTGATAGACGAACCATTGCCAAGATGCATGGTGACAATCTTTAATTCCTCGGGCGATTTCCCCAGCATTTTTGCGGCGCGCTCTGACACAAACCTATGTGAAGTGCCATGGAATCCGTATTTGCGGATTTTGTGCTTTTTATAAAGCTCATACGGCAGCGGGTATAAAAATGCCTTTTCCGGCACCGTTTGATGGAACGCTGTGTCAAACACCGCCACCTGCGGCGTACCCGGCATAATTTTTTCGCATGCGCGGATGCCGATTAAATTGGGCGGATTGTGCAGCGGCGCAAGGTCGATGCAGTCTTCAATTGCTTTCATCACTTCTTCGTCAATTATCACTGAGCCCGAAAATGCCTCGCCGCCGTGCACCACACGGTGCCCCACCGCGTCAATCTCCTGCATGGAAGAAATCACGCCGTGCTCACTGGAGGTGAGCGCATCAATCACCATTTGAATGGCATCCGCATGGTCATTCATGGGTTTTTTGAGCGAATAGTCCGGCTTGCCGTTCGCCTTTTGCGAAATGTTGGAGCCCTCAATTCCAATCCGTTCACAAAGCCCCTTTGCAAGCACCGTTTTGCTCGTAATATCGATAAACTGATATTTGAGAGAAGAGCTGCCGGCGTTGATCACTAAAATTTTCAATGGAACCATCCTTTCATTCAATCGTTCAAACTGCTGCAAACAGATCCGTCTAAAAGCAGGCGGTTACATGTTGCCCGTTTATTTGTCACGCATCTGTGCCTGTACACAGGTAATCGCCGCAACGCCCACAATATCCTCAGCCGAACAGCCGCGCGAAAGGTCGTTCACCGGCTTTTTGATCCCCTGGGTCACCGGGCCGTAGGCTTCCGCTTTTGCCAGGCGCTGTGTCAGCTTATAGGCGATGTTGCCCGCGTTTAAATCCGGGAAAATGAGCACGTTTGCCTCGCCTGCAAGCGGGCTTCCCGGCGCTTTGGATTTGTTGACCGCCGGCACAATCGCCGCGTCCACCTGCAGTTCGCCGTCAATCAAAAGGTCGGGGCGTTTTTCCTTGGCAAGCTTTGTTGCGAGCTGCATTTTGTCCACCAGCTCACTCTTGGCGCTGCCATATGTGGAATAGGAAAGCATGGCAATTTTGGGGTCAGCCTCTACCAAATCTTTAAACGACTTGGCCGAGCTGATGGCAATCTCCGAAACCGCATCCGCATCGGGATTTTCATTGAGCCCCGCATCAGAATAAATGAAAATGCCGTGCTCGCCGTGCTCACAGTCGGGCACAATCATCAAAAAGAATGCCGAAACCAGCTTGGTTCCAGGCGCGGTTTTTAAAATCTGCAAAGACGGGCGCAGTACGTTGGAGGTGGCGTTGACCGCGCCGGCCACCATGCCGTCCGCAAAGTCTTTTTCCACCATCATCACGCCAAAATACAGCGTGTTTTTCATGGTCTCGCGCGCCTTTTCCTCTGTCATGCCTTTCTTTTTACGCATTTCATAAAACGCCTGTACAAAGTCTTCAAAGTGAGAAGATGTAATGGGGTTTATAATTTCCACACCGGCAAGCGAAATGCCGCCGGCAATATCCTTTATTTTTTGTTCGTCGCCCAAAAGCTCAACATCGCAAATGCCCTCTTTTACAATTTGGTTGGCTGCCTGTATGGTGCGCAGCTCTTCCCCCTCCGCCAGCACAATTTTCTTTCGGTCGGCTTTGGCGCGGGCCTTAATCCTGTCCATAAATTCACTCATTGCAAAAAATCCTCCTTCAATATATCGGAAGCGAACGTAAGTCCGCTAAAATCCAAGCTCTATTATACTGCTTGTATGTAAAATTTACAAGTTTTTTTTACAACATTTGGATTTTTTGTATTAACCTGATAAATTCCGATTCAAATTTCAAGTCGTCATTGGCAGTTCTTTTGGCTGCCGCCCCCGTTTTCCCGCCGGCACGGCGCACTTTTTTGCCAATGTGCCGTGCAAACAGCAGTTCATCAATGTTTTGATTGGTGTATACCAAACCGTTTTGGTTGATGGCATACCCGCCTTTTCCCAGCGCAAGCGCGGCAACCCCGTAGTCCTGTGTCACCACAATATCGCCTGCCTCCACACGGTTGGCAAGCGCAATGTCCACACTGTCTGCCGACTTGTCCACCGTGACAATTTCAGAATAGTCGCTTTTTAAGATGTGGCTGGTGTCCACCAGCATGACCACTGGCAGCAAAAACCGCTTTGCGATGGTTTCAATTTGCGCCTTCACCGGGCAGGCGTCTGCATCCACTAAAATCTTCATTGAATGCGCTCATCCGAAAACAGGCTGCTTTCGCCATCATCCTCTTCTTCCGGCAGCATGAGTGCCGCGATGCCGCCCCAGGCTGCAAACACATTGATAAACCCAATGAGGGAAAACGCAAAAAACGGCAGGATGACAAACAAATCCAAATAGACGTTTAACCGCAAAATCCCATAACAGATTGCAGCGTCCACAATGAGAATGAGTACATTGAGCGGGAATTTTGCCAATGTAAAAATGATAGCGTTTTTAAAAATTTCTGAAAATTTAAGCTGGAATGTAACCATAATGGGATACGCATAAAAGTTGAGTATGGCAAATATCATGATAAGCAGCAAGGTGGCGCCCAGCCCCACATAGGCAAACGGCCCCTGCGCAATGGTCCGATAATAGAAAAATGAAACATAGGCAACCACCGGAATGATCAAATCCAAAACACCCATAATTACGCCCTGCTTGTAATTTTTCTTAAACTGTTCGAAAAAATCACTCAACAGCCAGGCGTGCCGCTGCATGGCATAGTTGCGCAAAATATAGGTAAACGCCGCAGTGGCCGGCCCCACAATCAACGCGGAAAGCATATAGAGCACACCGCCAAAAAGCCGCTGCCCGAACAAAAATAACACCAGTCCCAAAATGGTTGGCAGCAGTGTGACAAAATACAATAGATTTGCCTGTATCAGCCGTCCTGATTTGCGAAACAGCAAATCAAAAAACAAGAAAAACCGGCGTTTTTCGGCCTGCTCTTTGGACACGCCCGGCCCTTCCCGGTTGTAATTTGGTCTGAAAATCCCCATTTCCGCTTCTCCTTTGGACATATTTGTAAAAAATAAAAAGACAAGGGTATAATACCATAATTCCCGCTATTTGTCAAAGCCATACAAACCGCGTCCATTCGTTTTTCCATATTTTTTAAAAATTCCCTTGACAAAGTGTAACATTCATATTATAATATGCTTTAGTAATTTATCACAATAAAGCGTATGGAGGCAGTTCTCATGAGTTGGAAATTACATACCCCGGAGGGCACAGGCGACATTTTGACGGCTGAATACGATTTAAAAAGCCGTACAATCCGTGCCATCCAAACGGTATTTTGCGGGTTTGGATACCAGCAGGTGCAAACGCCTGTGCTGGAATTTTATGATGTATTTTCAGCGGGGGCTGCAAAGATTGACCAGCAGACCATGTTCAAATTTTTTGATGAGGAAGGGCGCATTGTGGTGCTTCGGCCCGATATGACAACACCGGTTGCACGCATGGTTGCCACCAAGCTAAAAGATGCGCCGCGCCCATTGCGCCTGTGCTATACCGGCAGCACATTCCGAAATGAACGGGGGCTAAACGGCGATAAGCAGCGCGAGTTTACGCAAAGCGGCGTTGAGCTTTTGGGCGAGAGCTCGCCGGAGGCCGACGCTGAGGTGATTGCCATCACCATTTCCTGCCTGCGCGCTGTTGGACGAATTGATTTTCAAATCGACATTGGGCAGGTGGAATTTTTTAAAGGCCTGGCCGAGCAGATTGGCCTCAATCAAGAGGAAACGGAAAAGCTGCGCGCTATGGTAGACGTCAAAAATTCGCTTGCCATCAAAGAGCTGGTAGAGGCCTATGACGCACCCGACCGTGTAAAACAGATTGCGGTATCTTTGCCGTCGCTGTTTGGCGACGAAGCGCTGTTAGATGAAATTGATACCGGCTGCTTAAACGAACGTCCCAAAGCGGCGCTACGCTATTTAAAAGAAGTGATTGGAATTTTAAAGGATTATGGCATGGATGACGTAATTTGCATTGACTTAGGCATGGTGCAAAGTCTCAACTATTACACCGGCGTAATTTTCAAAGGCTTTACCCGTACGGTTGGCTACCCGGTGTGCGGCGGCGGGCGGTATGACAAGCTGTGTGGCGAATTTGGCGAACCTTGTGCCGCGACTGGCGTATCCATCGGCATTGACCGGCTTGTAAATGCGCTTTTGCGCAGCGGCGCACCGACTGGCTGCAAAGCGGCGGACTACCTGGTGTGCTGGAATGCCGGCTGCCGCAAAAAGGCATTTGACGTGTGCACGCGCTACCGGAACGAGGGCAAAGTTGTTCTCTGCTATTTGGGGGACGGCGAAACAAACGGCGCTGTACAATATGCAAAAACGCGCGGCATTCCGGCCGTAATTTCCGTGTCCAACGACAACATTGCATTTGTATACACGTCTATGGAGGTGCAAAAATGAAGGATATTGTCATTGCACTGGCAAAGGGAAGGCTTGCTGAACTTAGCATCAAACTGTTTGAAGAAATTGGTATCGACTGCTCTATGCTGCGGGAAAAATCGCGCAAGTTGATTTTTCAAAATGACTCCATGCACCTAAAATTAATACTGGTCAAAGCCGGTGATGTGCCCACCTATGTGGAATACGGCGCGGCGGACATTGGCATTGTGGGAAAGGACACCCTGCTGGAAGCAGGGCGAAACCTTTATGAGATGGTGGATTTAAAATTCGGCGCATGCAAAATGGCAGTGGCCGGCCCCAGGAAGCTTGCCGGGAAGCTGGATACCATCCCAAACCTTCGGGTGGCGAGCAAATATCCCAACATTGCAAGGGAGTATTTTCAGATAAAGAAAGGCCAGACCATCGAGGTGATCCAGCTGGGCGGCTCGGTGGAGCTTGCGCCGCTGGTGGGGCTTTCCGATGTGATTGTAGACATTGTGGAGAGCGGGAAGACGCTTCGGGAAAACGGGCTGGACGTGCTGGAGGAAATCACGGATCTGAGTGCGCGGCTGGTGGCAAACCGGGTGAGCGTAAAATTGGAACGCGAACGCATCCTCTCGCTTGTGGGAAGCATTGAGGCCGTCTTGTCGGCACGGGCGCAAAAAAAGGCAGGTGGCGAGGCATGATTGGCATCATCGACTATGGCGCAGGCAATTTAAAAAGTGTTGCCAAGGCGTTTGAATTTCTCGGGCATCCGGTCACAATCAGTGAGGACGCGGCGTTTCTAAACACGTGCGATAAGCTGGTCCTCCCAGGCGTAGGCGCGTTTTCCGACTGTATGGCACAGCTGCAAGCGCGCCAGCTCGACCGCGTGGTAAAATGTGCGGCAGAGAATCACACCCCCCTTTTGGGTATCTGCCTGGGCTTGCAGCTGCTGTTTGAATCCAGCGAGGAGGGCGGCCCCTGCAAGGGGCTTGGCATTTTAAAGGGACACATCAAAAAAATCCCGGACCGCGGGTTAAAAATCCCGCAGATTGGATGGAACAATATCCAGAAAACAAAACCCTCCCGCATACTCGACGGGATTTATGACGACTATTTTTATTTTGTGCACTCGTATTATTTAGAAGCGCAAAACCGCAGCGACGTGGCGGCAACCTGCGAATACGGCGTCACACTGGACGTGGCCTGTGAGCGCGGCAACCTCTTTGCCACCCAGTTCCATCCTGAAAAGAGCTCGGAGGGCGGGCTAAGGGTGCTCAACAATTTTGCGGCGGTTTAAAAGGAGGCGGCTATGACAATTTATCCGGCAATCGATTTAATGGGCGGCCAGTGCGTGCGGCTTTGCCAGGGCAAATTTGACAATGCGGCAGTGTATGGCTCCCAGCCTGCCAAAATGGCAAAACAATGGGAGGGCATGGGGGCTATGTGGATGCACGTGGTGGATTTGGACGGCGCGGCGGCAGGCGAAAGCAAAAATTTACAGGCCATCAAAGACATTTGCAAAGCCGTGCGCATACCCGTGCAGTCAGGCGGCGGCGTGCGCACCATTGCGGACATTGACCGGCTGCTTACAGCGGGTGTTTCGCGGGTGATATTGGGCACACAGGCGCTTTTGGACCGTGCATTTTTAAAGGAGGCGCTTTTAAAATACGGCGCAAAAATTGCCGTTGGCATTGACGCCAAAGACGGCATGGTGGCCACGCACGGCTGGGCAAAGGTGAGCAATGTGCCGGCCGTAGAATTTGCAAACGACGCGGCAAACCTCGGCGCACAAACCATCATTTACACCGATATTGCCAAAGACGGCATGCTGGCCGGGCCGAATGTTTCTGCCATGGCGAAAATGGCAGAGCAGGTGGATGCATCTGTGATTGCGTCGGGCGGTGTAAGCTGTGTGGAAGACCTCATAAAGCTTGCTGCCACCGGCGTTTCGGGCGCCATTGTGGGAAAAGCGCTCTACACCGGCCGGGTGGACTTGCAAGAAGCGCTGGAAAGGACGGCAAATCCATGTTGACCAAACGCATTATCCCCTGTTTAGACGTGCACGCGGGCCGCGTGGTGAAGGGCGTCAACTTTGTTTCGCTAAAAGACGCGGGCGACCCGGTGGAGATTGCAAAGGCATACGACAAGCTGGGCGCGGACGAACTGGTGTTTTTAGACATCACCGCCAGCAGTGACGCGCGCGGCATTGTGCTGGATATGGTGCGGCGGGTGGCGGCGCAGGTGTTTATCCCATTTACCGTGGGCGGCGGCATCCGCACAGTGGAGGATTTCCGCGATATTTTAAAAGAAGGCGCGGACAAAATTTCCATCAACTCTTCTGCCATCAACACGCCGGGCCTCATTGACGCGGCGAGCAAAAAATTTGGAAGCCAGTGCGTGGTGGTGGCCATTGACGTAAAGCGGCGGGCCGACGGCACCGGCTATGACGTTTACAAAAACGGCGGGCGGGTAAACACAGGCCTTGACGCAGTGCAGTGGGCGGCAGAAGTTTGCAGGCGCGGCGCGGGTGAGATTTTGCTCACCAGCATGGATCGCGACGGCACCAAGGCGGGCTATGACTTAGGCATCACCCGGCAAATTTCCGGCATGGTGGATATCCCGGTCATTGCGTCGGGCGGCGCGGGTGAGAAATCGCATTTTTACGATGCGCTTACCACAGGCGGCGCGGACGCGGCACTGGCGGCATCGCTGTTTCACTATAAGGAGTTAGAAATTGAAGATTTAAAACGCTACCTGCAGCAAAGGGGCGTTCCAATAAGAACCAGGAGGGAGATTTCATGCAGATCAAAACAGACGATAAAGGACTAATTCCCGCGATTGCGCAGGATGTGCAAACGGGCAAAGTGCTTATGCTGGCGTATATGAACGCCCAGTCTTTAAAGCAAACCATAGAAACTGGCAAAGCGACCTATTTTAGCCGGAGCCGGAATGAAATTTGGGTAAAAGGCGAAACGTCGGGGCATTTTCAATATGTGAAAGAAATCCGCACCGACTGCGACTCGGACGCCATCCTGTTAAAGGTGGAGCAAGTGGGCAGCGCCTGCCACACGCTGCACGAAAGCTGCTTTTACCGTGCGCTTTTAGACGGCGAGTGGGCCGAAGCGGAGGAGCAGGCGGATGCATCCATGTTAGACCGGCTGTATAAAACCATATCGGACAGGAAAGCCAATCCCGTGGAAGGCTCTTACACCAACTACCTGTTTGACAAGGGCATTGACAAAATTTTAAAAAAGGTGGGTGAAGAAACGGCTGAGTCCATCATTGCCGCAAAAAATAAAGACCGCGGCGAACTGGTATATGAAGTGTCCGATTTGATGTATCACTTGCTGGTGCTTTTGGCAAATGAGGACATCCCGCCGAAGGAAATTTACAAAGAGCTCAAACGCCGCAACGAGCGGCCCAGAAAAGAGGAATGATTCTTCCCCCTTCTTACTATATATAGAGAGAAGGGGGGATTTTTTTGTACCGGTTTTTAAAAAACGACCATGTGAGCGGCGGCGTCTATGTGGAACAGCAAACGGTGACCATTGAGTTTCGCCTTCTTCACCCAATTGCACAAAATTATGTCATCCGTGCCTACCTTGCCGACCAGGCCAGCCGCTCTCTTTCCAGCGTTGGCGTAACGGAGATTTTGGGCAGTTCCGGGCACTTGAGCGCGCATGCAGGCAGTGCGTTTGACGCGGTGCTCCTCACTCAAAAAAATGCCGACACCCAGGAGGAACGCTTAATTGCGGCGGCATACTTAAAAGAAGAATGGGATGTGGACGCACTGTTTTCCCATTTAGAGGACGACCCCGCCCTTTCGCGCGCACAGACGATTTTAGACGATTTAAAAGCGCAAACCTGCACAAAGGAAGGCGGTGCGGCGTTTATTGACGAATACATGTCACAGATTGCAGAGCGGCTTGCCGCGTGCAAGCCTGCTGGCCTTGCACTGTTTGAAGGGTTTACCTTTTATAAAATAGAGCAGTTTGCGCCGGTTGTCCGCTTAAGCGCGCTGCAATACGTCCTGTATGAGCGGGACGTCAACTATGCATTTGACGCGTTTGGCTACTATCTGTTCGGCATAGGGCCTAAAAATACAATGGCAATTACAGTTTTATCAAAAGAAGGCGCCCGGCCGCTTTTGCATATGCGCGACCTTTGCTGCACAAAGGAAATCGGCGGTATATACTACCACACCGTGTTCATTGAACTGGCAGACGATGGGCAGTATTTTTTGCTGCCAGAATCCATAGAACCCAAATTGTAACCTTGAACGCCTTTCACACAGCCTGATCTGTCAAAGGGGCAATTTGTTAAAACCGCATTTTGATTCTTTTTTCAGGCGCGCCCGCAAACATGTGCCGTCGCGCATTTTTAAAAGCCGGGTAAGTCATATGACTTACCCGGCTTTTCTTCTAACGGATTTTGTAATACGGCACGCTGTCTTTAAAAAACACTTTGACAATAAAGTATAAACTCCCCAGCATGCTAAAAATCCCAAGCAGCCAGGCAATTTTTTTAAACACCCGGCTGTAGCACGAGCCAATGAAAAGCCCGAAAGACAGCACTGTCATTTTTAAAAGCCCAATGTCAAACGCATCAAACTCCTTGACCTTGCGGTCTAAAAAGGTCATCAGCTCTTTGAAACTTTTCACATTTTGAATCTCGCTCATTTTTTACCATCCTTTCCATACATAAAAAGTGTTCGCATCTTTTTTTCGTTTATGCAAAAAAACTCATTTGGCTGCTCTGGGGAATGCCCGATAAACAGCCGTATTTTTTCATGGTTTCGATTACCGTCTTATTTACCTTTGCACGCTCCTGCATGTCATCAATGCTGGAAAATTCGCCCTTTTCACGCTCCTCCAAAATGCTGAACGCCGCGTTGGTGCCAAGCCCCTGGATGGCGTTTAGGGGCGGGATAATCCCATCCTCAGCGGGCATAAAGCGGTATGCGTCCGAGGTGTATACATGGATGGGCAAAAACCGCAGATTGCGGCAATACATTTCGTTGCACACCTCCAAAATGGTGAGCACGTTTTTCTCTTTTGCAGTGGCGTCGTTGCCCTTGGCCTCAATGGCGCGTATGTTGGCCAGCACCACGTCGCGGCCCTGTGCCATCATTTCAGCGTCAAACTCATCGGCCCGCACCGTGAAATAGGTGATGTAAAACTCCTTTGGATAGTGCACCTTATACCATGCAATCCGGTATGCCATGGTGACATAGGCAACCGCGTGCGCCTTTGGGAACATGTATTTGATTTTTTTACACGAATCGATATACCACTCGGGCACGTTGTTGTCCCGCATGGTTTCCTCCCACTCGGGCGAAAGCCCTTTGCCTTTGCGGACGCTCTCCATAATTTTAAACGATGTGAGCGCCTCCACCCCCTTGCTGATTAAATACAGCATGATATCATCGCGGGTACAGATGGCTTCGTTCAGCGTTGCAATGCCGTCACGGATGATATCCTGCGCGTTGTTGAGCCACACATTGGTGCCGTGAGACAGGCCGGAAATGCGCACCAGCTCCGCAAAGGTATCGGGCTTGGTGTCCACCAGCATCTGCCGCACAAATTTGGTGCCAAACTCGGGCACTGCAAAGGTGCCAACCGTGCTGTTGATATCCTCCGGTTTTACGCCCAGCGATTTGGTGGAGTGGAACAGCTCCATGGTGTCCGGGTCTGCAAACGGGATTTCCCGCGCATTGGTGTGGGTAAGGTCTTCGAGCATCTTAATCACCGTTGGGTCGTCATGGCCCAGAAGGTCCAGCTTTAACAGCTTGCCGCTGATGGAGTGGTAGTCAAAGTGCGTGGTAATGATGCCGCCCGTCTTGTCGTCCGCCGGATACTGCACAGGCGTAAACTCGTGAATATCGCGGTTGCGCGGCACAATCATAACGCCGCCCGGATGCTGGCCCGTGGTGCGCTTCACACCGGTGCACCCCTGCACCAGCCGGTTGATTTCAGCATTGCACACAGTTTGCCCGCGCGCCTCGTAGTATTTTTTCACAAATCCATATGCGGTTTTTTCCGCAATGGTGCCGATGGTACCGGCGCGGAACACATAGCCCTCGCCAAAAATTTCCTCGGTGTATTTGTGGGCGGTGGGCTGGTAGTCGCCCGAAAAATTCAAGTCAATGTCCGGCTCCTTGCCGCCGCCGAACCCCAAAAAGGTTTCAAACGGGATATCGTGCCCGTTGCACTCCAGCGGTTCGCCGCAGTTGGGGCAGGTCTTTTCCGGCAGGTCAAATCCGCAGGAGTAGTTTGGGTCTTTGTTAAACTCTATGTATTTACAGCTTTTGCAAAGATAGTGCGCAGGCAGCGAATTGACCTCGGTGATGCCGGCTAAATACGCCACAAAGGACGAGCCGACCGACCCCCGCGACCCCACCAGATAGCCGTCGCTGATGGACTTTTGCACCAGCCGCTGTGCGGTGATGTAGAGCACAGCGTAGCCGTTGTCAATAATGGAGCTCAACTCGATGTCAATGCGGTCCTGCACAAGCTTGGGGATATTTTCGCCATACAACTCGTGCGCCCTGCCCATGGTGCGCGCCCGCAGCTCTTCGTCCGCGCCTTCAATGATAGGCGGCGCAGTCTCATCCGGCACTGGGATGATATCCTCGCATAAATCTGCAATTTTGCCAGGGTTTTGAATGACCACTTCGTTTGCCAGCGTGTCGCCCAAATAGGAAAACTCCTGCAGCATTTCCTCAGTGGTTCGAAAATAGAGCGGCGCCTGCTTGTCGGCGTCGGAAAACCCTTGTCCCGACATCAAAATGCACCGGAACACTTCGTCCTCAGGATTTAAAAAGTGGACGTCGCAGGTTGCCACTGTGAGTTTGTTGTGCTTTTTGCCCCACGCAATGATGTTCTTGTTGATTTGTTTTAAATCCTCCGCGCTTGTCACCCGGCCGTTGTCCACCAAAAACTGGTTATTGCCCAGCGGCTGGATTTCCAAATAGTCGTAATACTTGATGATGTTCATCACTTCCTGATACGACTTGCCGTCAATAATCGCGCTGTAAAGCTCGCCGCTTTCACAGGCCGAGCCCAAAATCAGCCCCTCGCGGTATTTTTCCAGCAGGCTTTTGGGCACGCGCGGGTGCTTATAAAAATAGTTCAAATGCGACTCGGAAATGATGTGGTATAAGTTTCGAAGCCCCGTGTAATTTTTGACCAAAATAATAGCGTGGTGCGTGCGCTGGTTTTTCACATCCACATTGCCCGCAAGGCTGGTGTTGATTTGTGAAACAGATGTAATGTCCAGCGCTTGCAGCATTTTTAAAAATTTTATAAAGATATGCGCCGTGGCAGTGGCGTCGTCGCTTGCGCGGTGATGGTTTTCCAAGCTGATGCCAAGGTGCGCCGCAAGCGTGTTGAGCTTGTGGTTTTTCACGTCCTTTATCAGCGCGCGGGAAAGCTCCACCGTATCCAAAAAGCAAAAGTCAAACCCAAGCCCGTGCGCCTGTGCCGCCGCGCGGATAAACCCAGTGTCAAATGTGGCGTTGTGCGCCACCAAAACGCTGTCGCCCACAAAGTCGTAAAACTGTTTGATCACTTCAGAAGCGGGCGGTGCGTCCTTTACCATCTCGTCTGTAATGCCGGTAATTTCCACAATGTGCTTTGGGATGGGGCGTCCTGGATTGACAAACGTCTGAAACACCTCGCGCACCTCGCCGTTTTGCACCTTGACCGCGCCGATTTCCGTAATGACATCGTTTACCGGGCTAAGGCCTGTGGTTTCAATGTCAAACACCACATAGTCGCCATAAAGCGGTTTGTCTTTGCAGTTATAAACAATTTGCAGGCTGTCGCTCACCAAATAGCACTCCACGCCGTAAATCACCTTGATGTCCTTGCCCTTGGCGGCAAGCGCCGCATCGGGGAACGCCTGCACATTGCCGTGGTCGGTGACTGCCACTGCCTTGTGCCCCCACTTTGCGGCAGTGGAAACCAGCGTTTTCACGTTTGTCATACCGTCCATGGCGGACATCTGCGTGTGCATGTGCAGCTCCACCCGCTTTTGTGCGGCATGGTCCATGCGCTCCTGCCTGATTGCATGGTTAATATTTTTTACCATCAGCACCATTTCGTGCATGTAGGTGTCAAACTCAATGTTTCCGCTCACCTTCACATAGCTGCCGTCCTTAAAATTGGGTTTTAAATCCGCATATTTTTTTTGCGTGAGAAACATTTTACAGTTATAAGAGCTTGTAAGGTCGGTGATGCAAAAAGACAAAATGATTTTACCCGTTTTGGTTTCGCGCGTGTCCATGGCAAACACCTCGCCGGCAATCACGCCGAATTTCACATTGTCGGAAAGCCTGTTGATTTTTACCGGCACTTCGGGGATATACGCGCCGTAAATGACTGCGCTCTTGTCTTCCTGCGTTTCCGGCACCTTCTCATACTCAATTTTTTCCTCCACCGGAATCACAATGGGATCCCATCCGCTCGCAATTTTCTCTTTGGCCTTTATAAGCGCCGCATCGTCCGCACAGTCTATAAATTCCACATCCACACTGTCGGAGAGCTGGGATGCCACCAGCCGTTTGATTAAACCGGCACAGCCGGTCCGGTTTAAAAGCGCAGTCCCATTTTTACACCGCACCGTGATAATGCCGTCTTTAAAACTCCACTCGCTGTCCAAAAACAGCTTTTGTGCACCGGGGCACAGGGTGTTCACATAAAACGTCAAATTGTCAAAATACACCTTGCCCGCAGCATCTGCCATCGTGAGGTTTTCATATTTCACCTTAATGGCAAGCCTTTGCAGGCCAAATTTTTCCGCCGTGCGCGCCCTGTAGCCCTCTATCACTTTATAGTCAATGACCCGGTCGGAAAGCAGCGTGATGTTCATAGCCTTTTCCTGTGCGTTTGCCGTCACATCCAATATTTTCAGCTCTTTAATTGCGCCGGGCACATCAATGCCCGGAAACAAATCGGTTAATTTTAAAGTTGTCGGCGACATGGTTCATCCTCCGTCCAATGATACGAATCATTATACCACAACTTGTTTCAAATTTCCACCAAAATTTCTTAATTTTTTGAAGCAGCCCCAATTATAGGCTGCGGCAAACGGGCAAATCAAGGGTTGTAAAAAAATAAGCGGCGGAAACGTCCGCCGCTTGGGATTTTAATTTAACAGCTCGTTTAATATCCTGCTGACCACCTGTGGATTGGCCTTGCCTTTGAGTTTGCCCATGGATTGGCCCATAAGGAATTTGAGCGCCTTCTGGTTGCCGGCTTTGTATTCGCCCACCGATTTTTCGTTGGCCGCCAAAACCTCCTCAATGGCCGCTTTGACCACCGAGTCGTCCGAAACCATTTTGAGGCCGTTTTGCTCAATGTATGCCTCCGGCTCCACATTTTCGTCAAATACCTTTTCAAATACCTTTTTGGCGGTATTGCGGTTGACCACGCCCGCCTCCACCAGCTTGATGAGCTTGGCAAGATAACTGGTTTCAAAGTGGATTTCTTCCGGCTCCATCTGGTTATCGTTGAGCTTTTTCATCAAATCGCCCATAATCCAGTTGGCAGCCTCTTTGGGCGCAACGCCGTCTTCCACTGTCTTTTCAAAAATATCCACCAAATATTTAGAAGAGATGAGAATATTTGCGTCGTATTCCGAAAGCCCAAAGTCTGTCATATATCGGGTTTTCTTAGCGTCGGGGAGCTCCGGAAGCCGCGCTTTTACGCGTGCAATCCACGCCTCGTCAATTTCAATGGGGATTAAATCAGGCTCGGGGAAATAGCGGTAATCCTGCGCGTTTTCTTTGGAACGCATGGAAAACGACGTGCCCTTGTTGTCGTCCCACCGGCGGGTTTCCTGCACCACCGTGCCTCCCTCTTCCAAAAGCTCAATCTGCCGCTTGCTCTCGCCCAAAATGGCGCGCGCAATGGCTTTAAACGAGTTCATATTTTTCATTTCCGTCCGGGTGCCAAATTCTTTGGAGCCGGCCGGCATCACCGAAAGGTTGATGTCTGCACGCAGCGAACCCTCCTGCATTTTACAGTCGGACACGCCGATAAACTGCAAAATGGATTTTAATTTTTCCAAATAGGCAACCACCTCTTTTTCCGAGCGGAAGTCTGCCTCTGAAACAATTTCAATGAGCGGCACGCCGCAGCGGTTGTAGTCCACCTGGGTGCAGTCGTCCCACGGGTCGTGGATGAGCTTGCCCGCATCCTCCTCCATGTGGATTTCCTTGATGCGGATGGCCTTTTTCACACCGTCCACTTCAATATCAATGTGCCCGTCGTGGCAGATGGGATAATAGAGCTGTGAAATCTGATACGCCTTGGGCAGGTCGGGATAGAAGTAGTTTTTGCGGTCAAATTTGTTGTTGGGCGTGATTTGGCAATTGGTTGCCAGCCCTGCCGCAATGGTGTATTCCACCACGTTTTTGTTGAGCACCGGAAGCGTTCCCGGCATTCCCATGCAAACCGGGCAGCAATGGGTGTTGGCCTCACCGCCAAACTTGGTGGTGCAGTTGCAGAAAATCTTTGTGGCGGTGGAAAGCTCCACGTGTACTTCAATGCCCATTACAATTTCATATGCCATTTATTTGCCCTCCCTTAACGCGGTTTTGTACTTTTCAAACCCGGCGTTTTGCTCAAAGCTGTAGCCGGCCTGGATGAGCGTGCCCTCGTCAAAGTGCTTGCCCAAAAGCTGCAAGCCAACGGGCAGGCCTGCGCTGTCCACACCGCAGGGCACCACCAATCCCGGCAGGCCGCACAGGTTTGCCGCAACGGTGTAAATATCGCCTAAGTACATTTTTAACGGGTCGTCCATATTTGCGCCAATTTTTAACGCTGTGGTGGGCGCCGTGGGGCCAATCACCAGGTCGTATTTTTCAAACGCATCGTCAAAGCCCTGTTTGATGAGCGCCTTTACCTGCAATGCCTTTTTGTAATACGCGTCGTAATAGCCAGAGCTTAACGCAAACGCCCCCAAAATGATGCGGCGTTTGACCTCTGTGCCAAAGCCTTCGCTGCGCGCCTTTACGTACATATCGTTCAAATCTTCAAATTTTTCCGGACGGTAGCCGTATTTTACGCCGTCATACCGCGACAGGTTGGAACTGGCTTCAGCCGACGCAATGATATAGTAGGCCGGGATGGTGGCATCCACCAGCGGCAGGGAAAACTCCTCCACATGCGCGCCCATGTCTTCAAACAATTTGGCAGCCTTTAAAATTTCCGCCTTCACATCCGCATCCAGGCCATCGCCCAAATATTCTTTTGGAAGGCCGATTTTCATGCCCTTCACATCGTTTTTCACAAAGCTTGCATAGTCGGGCTTTTGATAGTTGACGGAGGTGGAATCCTTTTTATCATACGCAACAATCTCATTTAATACCGCCGCAAGGTCTTCCACCGTTTTGCCAAAGGGGCCAATCTGGTCCAGCGACGAACCGTATGCCACCAGGCCAAACCGGGATACTAAGCCATAGGTGGGCTTTAATCCAGGCACGCCGCAAAAGCTTGCGGGCTGCCGGATGGAACCGCCGGTGTCAGACCCCAGCGCAAAGAACGCCTCGTCCGCCGCCACTGCTGCCGCGCTGCCGCCGGAAGAACCGCCAGGCACATGCTCGGTGTTCCACGGATTTTTGGTCACTTGAAAATAGGACGTTTGGGTGGTAGAGCCCATGGCAAACTCGTCCATGTTGGCCTTGCCCACCATCACGCCGCCTGCCGAAAGCAGCTTTTCATAGGCAAATGAATTGTAAACCGGTTTAAAGTTGTAAAGCATTTTGGACGCGCAAGTTGTAAGCACGCCCTTGGTGCAGATGTTGTCTTTGATGGCCATGGGCACGCCGGCAAGCGGGGATGTAAGCTCTCCCGCGTCAATCTGTGCCTGCACCGCCTCAGCGCGGGAAAGCGCCTCTTCCTCGCAGACTGTAATATATGCGCCAATTTTGGGTTCTGTTTCTTTGATTTTTGCAAGCTGGGCCTTGGTGAGCTCCACCACGCCCACCTGTTTTTCCTTTATGAGCTTTCCGGCCTCTACTGCCGATAATTCCAAGATTTTCAAGTGCGCACCTCCGTTATTCTACCGTTTTGGGAACGATGAAGTAGCCGCCTTTTTTTTGCGGCGCATTTTTGAGCAGGTCCTCCCGCGAAAAATCCTGTGCGGGGACATCTTCGCGCATGACATTTTTCATGTCAAACGCATGGGACATGGGCTCAATCTCTGTAGTATCAATGCCGCTTAAAAGCTCCGCATAGGCGAGGATTTCATTCAAATCTTTGGCACGGCCTTGCTTTTCTTCCTCTGAAAGCGCAAGCTTTGCAAGCTTCGCCACATATTCAATCAGTTCATTGTTAATTTGCATGGTTTCACTCTCCTCGTTTATTACGGCGTCAGCCGGTTCATATCGCGCGGGAACAGGGTTGCACAGCGGATATTGGTTTCCCCAATCAGCTTCATGCACACCCGCTCCAAGCCAATGCCCAGCCCGCCGTGGGGCGGCATACCGTATTTGTGCGCCATGAGGTAGGATTCAAAATCCGCCGGGTCAAGCCCTTTCCGTTTCAGCTTGTCCACCTGCTCCTCATAGGAGTGGATGCGCTGCCCGCCGGTGGTGATTTCCATCCCGTCGTAAAGCAAATCAAAGCTCAAGGTATACTTGTCGTCCTCCGGGTCGTCCATGGCGTAAAACGGACGTTTTTTAGACGGATAATGCGTGACAAACACAAAATCAGCGTTGTATTTTTCTTTAAACAGCTTGCTGATGAGCTGTTCTTCTTCCGGCTCCAAATCAAAGGGGTTTTTAATTTTGCGGTTATACGCCTCCGCCACCATTTCCTTTGCGTCTTTAAACCGCACCGACGGAATGCTGTCCGCATTTGGCAGTTTGACGCCCAAAATTTTTAGCTGGGCGGCATAGTCGGTTTGCAGCAAGGAGAGCGCGTACTTTAAAAAGCCCGCCTCCATCTCCATGATGTCATAAAAGCTTTCAATAAACGCCATTTCAAAGTCCATGGAGGTATATTCATTCAGATGCCTGGCAGTGTTGTGCTTTTCGGCGCGAAACACCGGGCCGATTTCAAACACCCGTTCATACACTGGAATGAGCGCCTGCTTGTAAAACTGCGGGCTCTGGGCCAAAAACGCCTTTTTTTCAAAGTAGTCCAGCTTAAAGATATTCGCGCCGCCCTCCGCGCCGGTTGCCACAATTTTCGGCGTGTGAACCTCGGTAAAATGATTGGCGTGCAGAAATTCGCGGAACCCGCGCGCAATGCCCTCCTGCAGCAAAAACACCGCGCGCTGCCGGTTGTTGCGAAGTGCAGCCGGACGGTTGTTGAGATTGGTCTCCAAAGATGCGGTAAGCTTCCATTTATTGATGGTAAGCGGCGCCGGCGCATACGGCTTTGTCAGCACTTTGATTGATTTTAGCTGCACCTCTACCCCGTTTGGCGCCCGGTCGTCCGGCACCGGCGTGCCCGTAATTTCCACGCTGGACTCCTCCGCCAAATTTTCTATAGAAGCATCCGCGCAATCCTTTGTATACACGCACTGTACCATGCCGTCAAATTTCCGGATAATGACAAAGGAAAAATCGCCCATATCGCGGATATTGTGCACCATACCGCGAAATAAAACGTCCTTTCCCTCCGCTGCGGCCTGCCGGATTTCACAAAGCGTACAGGGCGTTTTTATATTGGAACCTTTTATGTGATCCATAATCGTCTCCTCACTGTTTCAAAAACGAGCGGCGTTTTGCCTGCCGTTTTAAGTTTATCTATAAAATTTTAGCACAAGTGGAATCTATTGTCAACTACTGCACAGGGTTCCATGTAAAATTATGGCAAATTTAACACCCTTTTAAACCTGCGGCAATGGGAGCGGTATTGCGGCAGGCAAACAGCAAAAAACGCGTCCGGATTTGGACGCGCAAATGTTTGATCTGTCAGGAGAAATCAAGGGTATTTTTACAGCGCAAAAAAGTCCACCATAAGCTTTGCGGCCTGCCCCCGGTCAATTGGCGCGTCTGGATGGAAATAGCCCGCGCCGTCGCCATCTAACACGCCCGCACAGTAAAAGGTTTTGAGCGGCGCCACAGCATAGTCTGCAATCAAATCTGCATCTAAAAACGTGCGCATGGAACGCTTGGCCGGGAAAATCCGCTCCGTCTTTCCAGCCAAACGTGCCAAAATCACAATGACATCCTGGCGGGAAAGCGGCGCATCCGGCAAAAACAACCCTTGGTCAGTGCCGTAGATGAGCTGGTTTTCATAGGCCCACAATGCGCTTGCATACCACCAATCCCCCTGTTTGGCATCTTTAAATATCTGCTGGCTGCTCTCAGGTGCGCCTTTGCAGATTTGGGATAAAAGCGCAACAAACTCTGCGCGGGTAATTACGGCATCCGGCGCATAGGCGGCCGCTTCTTCCATGGCAATCAGCCCTTTTTTCTGGAGCGTGTCAACATAGGGCGCGGCCCAGTGCGCAGGGGCAGGGGTTGAAAATTTCACTTTAGGCGCTGTGACAACAGGGGTTTCGCCTGCAGGGGGAGCCGCTTCCGTCTGCTTGCCGTCCTCAATTTCTGGTAAGCTGCCGGGCTGGCCTTCTTCCGGCAATTCTTCCTCTGTGTAAGATACAGACGGCGCACGGTCTTCGGCGTCCAGCCAGCGCGGCCCCAGTGCGGCAAGCTCCCCAATGTGATCGTCTATGTAGTGAAATACCACCTGGTCGCCATCCTGCAGGCGGTATTGCGCAATGCTGTCCGACGGATATTCGCCGTTAACCGCGTACATCCAGCCGCTCAAATTCCCGTTTGAAAACTCGCTTAGCCAGTCGCCGCCCAGCGCGGACGGCGCGCGGATGGAATCCACATATCCGTCCTCGGCGCCTTTGTACTGCAAACCCGCATCCTGCATTGCCCTGCAAAACAAATCGTATACCGTATCGCCCTCGCCCATTTCATAGGTGCTTGTGGGAATCCAGGTGGTGTAGCGCGCATGTTTGTCAGGCGCGTCGTGCACCGTATCCCCAATGAGCCGGAATGTCACAAGCAGGGGGCCGCTGGAAGAACTGTGCAGACGCCATTCGACCGCCTGGGAATCCCCCCGGCAGGAAAGCGTCAGTACAAGCGGCTTTTCATAATCGTCCGGGTCCAGCTTTTCAAAGGCAAATTTCCCGTGCAGCGTTTCTGAGTCAAAGGAAAAATCCGTTAGTTCAAGCGGCCAGGTTTTGCCGTCTGCCGTCAGAGTTGCCGTAAACTCAGACGCCTCAGGGGCTTCGCCGTCAAATACAAAGCGGATTTCTCCGTTTGAAACCTCAAGGTTTAAAATACTGCCCTGTTTTTCGGCCGTTTTTGAAAGCGCAAACAGATATCCGGAATCATTTTTATAATACAGCGTACCATTCATATCGCAAACCACGCTGCATGCGCTGCTGCCCGACATGCCCTCCGCGGTATTTGGCACAAACAATTCAGAAAAAACCGGATCTGTTTGGCCCGCACTGTCCTCCAAAACCGTAATGCCGCCGGGCGGAAGATTATATGTGGCGTACACGTACACTTTGCCCGTCTGCGCCTCATAGGCCGTGGACACCAGTGCTGAGCCCTGCGGATATCCCTTCATAGGCGCACTGTAAATGTGCTCCAGCGTTTCGGCATCCAGTACATTGAGCGTATGGCCTTCATTGCCAAACGCCCGCTCACCCGCCGCCCCAATATAAAGGCGGCCGTTATAAACGGCCGGCGTACCGGTGGCCTCTCCCAAAAACGGTGCACTCTCCAAAATATCCGTGAGCGTCCCATCTTCCAAAAGGCGCGCAGAGTATACATATCCGCCTTTGGAAGAGACATAAACGCGCCCGGCTGCGCCGTCATACGACACGGTTGAGCGCACGTCCCCCACGGTTTCAAAGCTGCTGCAAACTTCCCCGGTCAAACGGTTGAGACAAACAACCCGTCCAATCCCTGCAGACTCCAGCGCGCCGTCGTCACACCCAAACACAACCGTATCCCCCGACACATAGGCGCCCGCCCAGTAAAACCCGCCGGCGGAAGGATAGGCCCAAACCAAGCGTTCCTGTTCCGGCGCCTGCGCATCTGCCCGCAGGCAGATGTAATTTGCCTCCCGCGTTTCGCCGTTCCAAAAACCGGTGTATAATAGCCCATCCGCATAGGTGACCGGCGTGAGCCCCTGCCCGCCGAGCGGGTCTTGATACGTCCAAAGAGGCTCTAAGGTATCTGCGGCAAACGCCTGCACCAGCCCGTCGTCCATAGCGGCATAAATAACGCCTGCAGAATAGGTGAGCGGCGTGTAAGAGTAGCGCGAAATACCTGCAGTTTGGGCGGACAGCAATGTCTCTCCCGTTTCAGGATCCAATTTTAAAATTTCCTGCCCGCACAGTAAAAACATTGCCCCCTCTGCCAAAATGGGTGGCGACGGATTGTTTTGATAGCCCTGGCCCAACCGCACCGCCCATTTGATGGCTGTTTGGGAAGCAGAAACAGGAGTTGCCGCATCTGTCACTGCCATGTTGGCCGCCGTCTTGCCAAACTGCGGCCAGTCTTGTGCCTGTGCGCTTAAAAACGTTATCCACAGGCAAAGCAGCACGCAAATCCATCGTTTCATCAAACACACACCCGCTCTCTATTCCACCGTTGCCATTCCCAATGGCGTTAAACTGTTGGTCCACAAAAATGCCCGAATCTCCATGTTTTCCGTATCTGAAAGCGCAACCGGCGCCGTTTGCATCAAAAACCGCGTTTGACTGCCGCCGCCCTGCGCGCGTGTCACCCAAACCAGCTTGCCGCCGTCATATCCGGCGAAGTAAAGGGAAAGCGCGGTATCTTGATGTTCTGGATTGGTGATGTGCGCCGCTGCACGTACCTTGTCGCCCGCAGCAAGGTCAGACATTGACGTCACGCTTTCACCATCCTCTTTTTCAATGGAAACCGTACAGGAAAATACGGTATCCTCCGCAATGGTAAAGGTGTAGGTTTTTGGCTCCGGCGGCGCATAGCCGTATTCCGGCGCGTTCATAGTGGGCCAGGACGGGTCTCCCGTTAAAACGGTAATCACATCGCCCGCTTTCACCGGGATCGGCCGCGTCCGCTTGTATCCAGGCTGTGCGGCATCCGCCGCTCCCAGGTACACGCGTGCCTGATAATTTTTGTTTTTCATATCCGGCCGCACTATAACCGAGTCGTCCTCGTTGGTCAAATACAGCGTGTACGCGTATGTATCCCTATCAAACGGCTGCGACAACCGCCCTTGCGAAAAGGAAATCCCGTCAAGCGCCGTGTCGGTGCTGCTCCAATCGCTGCCAATGTCCGCGCCCATGTCCAGCGAAAACAGCACGGCAATTTCATCCCCATCCGATACCATGCAGTCCCGGATATCGGTATTTGGGAACCAGTCGTTAAACGATACCATCCAGCCGGAATAGTTTACCCGGTCGTTGGCAGAAAGGCCGTCAATGCTGGTGATATAGCCGTTTTCCAGTCCAACCACATCCATGTTGTGCAAAGAAAACGCCCGAGAGAGCACATCGGCAACCGATTCTCCCGCATAAATGCCCACCTCATCTAAGAGCATCACACCGCGCGGATCAGGGCAGGTGCTGTCTGCACCGTCCGGCGTGGGAATGCTGTCCTCTACCCGTACATACACCGTCCCGTCATAGCTTGGCTCCTGTGCGTATCCGCCAAACCCTGTCAATATCACCGCCAAAATGAGACACACAGCCGCCGCTTGTTTCCGCCATTTCACAAAAACCGCTTCCCTTCATTATGATGACTCCCTCTTTCGTGTGCAGGCATCAAAAAAGCTCCCCCAATACGGGGGAGCAAAAAGGCATAAATCTCCTTTTTGATTTGTGCTGTTTCCCCCTGCCCAGAACACACATACAAATACCGTGGCAGGTCTCCTGGCTTCATGTTTCCTCCGGACTGGGCGCCTTCTCATTCCAAACTGGAACAATGGCATCGTGCCCTGGCCGTCCACACTTACAGTAATGGCTGTTGCGCGGGAGTTTCACCCGTCTTCCCTATTAAAAGCAGATTGCTTGCCGCGATACGAAGGATTTAATTTGTCACAGTATATCACATGTCAATCCACATGTCAAACAAAATATTTGCATAAGCCATAATTTAAATAGGCTGCTTATCAACATTTAGGCGCGCCTTGCTGTCCCCGCCCTTATGGCAAAACACATGCAAAACTTTGAAGTGCTGTATTGGCTGGAATCAGGCACCCTCTGAAAAAAGGCAACAGGTTCGAAATTTATGATCATTTTATTTCTCCTGTGAACGCTTAATAAGACCAACTGCTTTTGAAAACTCCATTACAACAAGCGGAACAAGAATAAGCCCAAGCGCAATAAGATAGAGCTCGCCTGTCATTTTTACAAGCCCGAAGGCAGTTCTTACAGGTGTGAATAATACAAATGCAACCAGCAGGATTGACGTAAGTGCTGCCCAATTCAGCTTATGATTGCTGAATATTCCAATCTTAAACAATGAATGTTCGCTTCGCATGTTAAACGCCTGGACAACCTGTGAAAGGGCAAGGATCATAAACGCCATTGTCTGGCCGCCTTCAAGAGTACCAGTCGCATTTTCGCCGATTTTAAACCCGATAAGTGTAAGCAAGGCAAACATCGCTCCTTGCAGTACTACGCGCACCCCGAGGCCATGCGCAAATATCCCCTCATTTTTCGGTTTCGGTTTTCTGTCCATAACATCCGCTTCCACCGCTTCCATCCCAAGCGCAATTGCCGGCAGGCTGTCGGTAACAAGGTTGATCCAGAGAAGCTGCATGGAAAGAAGCGGCGTTTTATGCCACATAAGCATTGCTAAAAATACAGTAATTACCTCACCGATATTCGTACCGAGCAGGAAGCCTACAACCTTGCGAATATTGGAATAAATCCCCCGCCCCTCACGGACTGCGTCGACAATGGTAGCAAAGTTGTCGTCTGTCAGCGTCATATCAGCAGCACCCTTTGCAACGTCTGTCCCCGTTATACCCATTGCACACCCTATGTCTGCCGCTTTCAGCGCCGGTGCGTCATTTACACCGTCGCCTGTCATAGATACAACCTGGCCTTTACGCTGCCATGCTTTCACAATACGGATTTTATTTTCGGGGGATACACGGGCATAAACCGAGATATTTTCAATTTGCGCGTCAAACGCATCGTCTGTCATAGCATCAAGCTCGGCGCCTGTGATTGCTCGGTCCCCCGGTGCAAGGATCCCCAGCTCTTTTGCAATTGCAGAAGCAGTTACAACATGGTCACCGGTAATCATAACAGGCTTGATACCGGCCTTGCGGCAGGTTGCAACCGCCGCCGCGGCTTCCGGTCTCGGCGGGTCAATCATGCCGACAAGCCCCATGAATATAAGCCCGTTTTCCAGCTCCTCCGATGTGGGATTATCGGGGACTGTATCAATTTCTTTGTATGCAACCGCAAGAACACGCAGCGCATTTTCACTCATAGCCTCCGTCATTTTTCTCGCGGTATCAAGGTTCCCGGAAACGCAGCGGGGAGCCATCATGTCAAAAGCGCCCTTAACGATAACAATCGTTTTCCCGTCCATTTGATTTACGGTTGTCATCAGCTTACGGTCAGAATCAAAAGGGATTTCTGCAAGACGCGGATACTTTTTGTTCAGGTCATCCTTCGGCATACCATTTTTATGTGCCGCAAGGACAATTGCGGTTTCTGTCGGATCACCGATATGCTGTTCGTTTTCGCCGTTGAACACGACTGAACCGTCACAGCAGAGCGCCCCGTACATCAGCAATTTCTTAATATCATCCGAACAGTTGCTGCTGATACTTTCAGGTTCATCGTGCCCGTCGCAATAGGCCTTTGTAAGCGTCATACGGTTCTGTGTCAGCGTGCCGGTTTTATCCGAACATATAATCGAAGCGCTGCCAAGGGTTTCAACCGCAGGCAGCCTGCGGATAAGGGCATTTTTCTTCACCATACGCTGAACGCCGATAGAAAGAACAATCGTCACAATTGCAGGCATGCCTTCAGGAATTGCCGATACCGCCAGCGATACTGCCGTCATAAATATCTCAAGCACCGGGATACCGTTTACAAGGCCTACAATAAATATGACGACACAAGCGGCTAATGCCATAACACCCAGATATTTACCAAGCTGTGAAAGCTTTTGCTGCAATGGGGTCTGGCTGTTTTCTTCACTGTCAAGCAGATTTGCGATTTTCCCCATCTCAGTATCCATTCCTGTGGCCGTAACAACTGCCGTTGCCGTCCCGTATGTAATACTGCAGCCTGAGAACACCATGTTTGTTCTGTCGCCAATGGCAGCGTCTGCTTTGACCTTGGCCTCAGCATCTTTTTCAGAGGGGACAGATTCACCTGTCAATGCGGATTCTTCAGATTTCAGACTTACACTATGCAGAAGCCTGGCGTCAGCAGGAACAAAATCACCGGCTTCAAGGCGGATAATATCTCCGGGGACAAGCTCAGATGCGTCAATTATTTTTTCTTCCCCGTCACGGATTACTCTCGCATGGGGCGCTGACATGTTTTTAAGCGCGTCCAATGCTTTTTCAGCCTTGCCCTCCTGATACACCCCCATAACCGCATTGAGGATGACAATCAATAAAATCAAAGCAGGCTCAAACAGCTCTCCCCAATTCTGCTCGGCACACACAACCACAAATGAAACCATTGCGGCAGCAATCAAGATCAATATCATTGCGTCCTTAAACTGATCCAGAAAACGCTGGAACGTTGTTTTCTTTTTCTTTTCCTTAAGCTTATTGGGGCCGTACTTGGTTTGCCGCGCCTGCACCTCGCTGCTGCTCAAGCCTGTATTTTGATCCGATGCAAGCTTCTTCAGCACCTCAGATTTGCTTTCATTATGCAGTGTCAATTTTCATTCCTCCCATTAAAAATGATGTTTCTATAACTGCTGACTGATATAAAAAACGCCGGGCACAGTAAAACCATACTTATGTGCAAAAGCAATCCTGTCCCCGGTCGTGCAGTATAAAGCCGTATTATACTGGTTTATCAAAGCCATGAAGTTATAAATATTTCAAGGCCGATAAATATGAGGATCCCCCCGCCAAAAATCCCTGCCTTGCCGGCAAGTTTGGTTCCGGCTTTCTTGCCGATTAAGACGCCTGCAAAACATATGCAGAAGGTAACGATGCCAATCAGCAGGCAGGCGAGAAAAGCTTTTGCAAAGTTATAGTCGGCAATCGTGAATCCTACTGATAGAGCATCGATAGAGGTTGCAATACTCTGAACCAAAAGGGCAAAAAAACCTGTTGCCGTTTTTTTCTCGCCGGAGTTCTTATGTTTTATCCCTTCATAGAGCATCTTGCCGCCTATGTAACTGAGCAGAATGAAAGCAATCCATGGGATACACTTTTCAAATGCCTTGAAGTACTGCGCAACAGTCGATATACAAATCCATCCAGCCATCGGCATGATAAACTGAAATGCAGAAAACATACCGGCAATGCCGAATATTTTACCTTTTTTCAGATCCGGCTCATTCAACCCGTTAGCAAGTGATACGGAAAAGGCATCCATGGCCAGCCCGATCCCGAGAAGGATACTGTTAAAAAAGAAGGCGATACCCATATTCATTTTGCTCCTCTTTTTGATAGATCATACAGATTTACCAATTTTTATCGTTTGTTTTTCTGTTGCTGTGTTACACTGAAACCGTCTTGTTCTAAATCTATGCTGTACACCCATAGTTAAAATTGTAATTAGCGGTGTCAAAGCGGCAGGACTGCCGACTTTGAACGAAAACGATATGTGTTATCTTTTTTATTTTGCAAGCGTAACAGTAAATATACAGCCGCCGTTTTGTGCGTTATCAACTTCTATTTTACCGCCTGCAATCATCACAATGCGCTTTGCAAGCGGCAGCCCGAGGCCGTGGCCTTCCTGCTTATGAGAACTGTCCGCCTGATAGAATTTGTCAAAAATATGCTTCTTTTGTTCCTCCGAAATACCCGGCCCGTTATCTGCAACTGTAAAAATAATTTTTTCATCTTTTTTTAAAAGGCGTATGCGTACAAGCCCGCCCTGCGGACTGAATTTAACTGCATTCCCGATCAAATTATCCCATACATGCCTGAGCAGATGTTCATTGGCGAGATATTTTACCGTTTCTAACTCAACATCAAATTCAATGTCTTTTTTTGCCCATGCCGGTTCCAATGCAACGATGGATTCCCGGATTTGTTCATCAAGCCGGTACCAAGTCTGATGTGTTTCTATGGCCTGATTTTCAATTTTGGAGAGCAGCAGCATATTGCCGAAAAGCGACGAAAGCCGCTTTGTATTAAATAATATTTTATTTACATATTCCTCCTGATCTTCATTCAGATTATCACAATCCTGCAAAAGCATAGAATACCCTTCGATTGCGGCAACCGGGGTCTTGAGCTCATGTGATACATTCGATACAAAATCATTCTGTATCATTTCGGTAGAGGCAAGCTCATGCGTCATCAGATTAAAGCCGGAATACACCTCCTGAATTTCTTTCAGAGACGATTTGTTTGATATGCTGACATTAAAATCTCCGTCTGCCACCTTTTCTATCGCTTTCCTTAAGAGCGAAAGCGGTTCAAAAACCCATCTTGCCAAGAAAAACGCAACAAAGAAACCAATGATTAAACTTATTACAATCAGGCGCACCAACAATGGTATTTTGTCTATATACGGAAAAATGCTTTCCAGCCCAGCCGATGCCCAATAAGCAAGCAATGTACTTACGGAAATTGCTCCGGAAACCATTGTCATCAGGCGGATTCTTAAATTGAATTTATTGTTTTTCCGGTTCCTGATTTGTTCAAAAGCTTCTCTTGCCTTCATAGCTTAACCACCTTGTATCCAACGCCGCGCATGGTAACGATTTTAAAATCATTACTATCGCGGAAGCGTTCGCGAAGCCTGCCTATGTGAACATCGACCGTATGGGTATCGCTCTCGTTCTCATATCCCCAGATTTCATCCATTAGATGCTGGCGTGTGAAAATCTTTCCCGGGTACGATGCCATTTTGTAAAGCAGCATAAATTCCTTCTGCGGAAGGATAAAGGACTCAGTTTCTGTCCTCACAGTCAGTGAGTCAATTTCCAATGTGGTATTTCCCATCACCAGCTTGCGTTCGTTAATCATCTGTGCACGCCGAAGCAGCGCCTGCACACGCAGAACCATTTCATTTACATTGATAGGCTTTACCATATAATCGTCTGTACCGGAAATAAAGCCTGTGCGCATATCGTCAAACGAATCTTTTGCCGTTATCATAAGGACAGGCGTTGTATCACCGGCATCCCGCAGCGTACGCACCAGCTCATAACCGTCCATAACCGGCATCATAATATCCGATATGATTAAATCATAGTAGTCATTGCCCATAGCGTCAAGCGCTTCCTGGCCGTTTGCAACGCCTTTTACCGAATATCCGTTTTTCGTCAGGACATGGCTGAAAAGCTGGCACAGCTCCCTGTCATCCTCCGCGATTAAAATTTTAAGCATATCGAAATCCTCCTAAAGCTATGCAGCATTACATTTTATTCCTTCTCCGCTGCTCAAAACCATACATCATATCCTTTAAATGTTCCGAAAGCGGTTGTTCCGAATGAAACGGCCTGAAAAAGTTGTATTTGCGTTTTGTCGTTTCATAATGCAGGCGGATATCTTCTTTGAGCGCTTCATACCTGACAACTACATTATTTTCTTCGGCAAACTGTTTCAGCTTTGCGGTAAGCTGTACTGACTTTGCTACATCTACAACGAATATGCCAAAAAACATCCCGATGCCAAATGAATAAGCCAGGTTCTGTGTGAGCCAATGAATTGCTTCCAGAATATGCGGATGAATGAGAAAATAATACACCGCGCCCAAAGCTGCCCAACTCAAGGAAAACTTCGGGCAAATGATACCTTGTATATTCCCCCATTCCTTTGTATAATCCCACAGCCTGACCTTCCCGGCCTTTAATGAAATTATGCCGGCTATGTATTCAATCAGTGTCATACACACTGCCATAATCAAAAATAGAAGCATCTTGTTCCAAAAAGGGTTGGCAATAAAATTATATTTTTCCAGCCCCGCTATAAGATACATGAGGCACAACCCGCATCCATAAAGCGGCAGATAAGGCCCTGTGCAAAATCCGGGGTTTATCCATTTCCTTTCGGGATTCGCCCTTGATATAAACCTTCGGAACAGGACTTCAATCCCCCATCCCGATACAGAGCCTATCAAAAATAAAAATGCTAATTTTAAAAATAAACTCATGTATGCTCACACCTTTATCCTAATCCGAAAATTCCATATTTGCATATATCCTTTCCATCCGTTCATCAGGAAACCTTTTATCAATACATTGCCAGAATGCGTTCGACGGTTCAACCCCTTCGATCCGCTGCGACCACCGGAAGATAGAAACAGCAGACATACATGCATTGAAAACAAAAAATACCGTTAGCGTCCATGTAATGATTTTACCAATCCGGTTTGGTATTTTAAGGATCCATTTTGCCATTCTCGGATATATATTTTTAATCCAGAAAACGCCTAAAACACCCCAGAATATGGAGTACAACAGGCAGATTCTCCCGTTAATGTTGAACGGCATATGGCTATAATCCCATGAACGTGAGCCGAACATCAACTCCTGCACCCAAGAACATACATATTCCACAATACTCCCGATCACCATACCGCCTAAGAAGGAAATCCACCAGCCTCTGTTTCTAAACCTGTACAGGCAGAATGACAATGCGGCCGCACCAATGCCGTAAAGCAAATTAAACGGCCCGTAGACAAGGCCGGAACGGCTTTCAATATACCCGTTGATTACAAGGCACCACAGCATTTCAATGATTACGCCTGCAAAGCTCCCGATAAAACAGATCAGTAAAATCTTGTATATATTCAACCCCTTCGCAAAGTGGTCTGACCTGTTTTCGGAAAAATCAATCGCCGCATTTGCCGGTGCAGCCGATATCAGCTTTCTTTTCTTATTCTGGTTCTTAATATCATTTCCCCTGGCGCTTAGTTCATCGCTTATAGAAACGGTATGTGCCAATGCTCTTGTCATATTGGCAGCTGCCCTCATTAACGATTCAACCTTCGCGTCCGTTTCTTCTTGCGAATAATGTTCCTCAAGCATTTTTGGATAATACTCGTTCATTTCGATATTCGTTTGCTTTACGGTGTCCAGTAAATTCTGGCTTTCCTTTTCTATATCTAATCGCTGTGCCCGGGCCGTCCCGCTGCGGTCAATGACGGTTTGTTTCATATCCTGCACTCCCCCCAGTTATCATAAGCCATTTTCACCTTTTTTCTGTTCCGGCCCATCCTTGCGCTGCTTAGTTGTGCGCAAATCCAGCGGACGCACAGCATCTTTGGGAATCATCCAGGAATTGCCGAAACGGATGACGCCGTCTATGCGCTTTTCTCTGCAAAGCTTTTGTATCCAGCGCTCACCGATATTCCAGCGTCCTGACGCTTCTTTTACTGAAATATAATCCATTTTTATTCCCCCAAATACTTCGGCGAAACGAATTGTGTATCCATATTATATTCGGATAAACGAAGTGTGTCAAGATGGCCTGCTCCATTTCCGCATTACATTTTGTTTGCCGCAGCCGGTTCAGACAAATCCCCCTTTTTCAAAGACGGATGAGCAGCATACAGACCTGCTTTTACACCGTTCATTATAATCCGGCATGTTCAACCTATATTC
>JAJXRJ010000009.1 GCA_021629085.1 Oscillospiraceae bacterium
CCCCACAATGGCCCCGCCGTAAAGGGCAGAGATGAGCATATCGCCGGTTGGGATGACAAGGTTTCGCGTGAGATATAAAAACAACGACAGCAAAAAGGCGGACAGCATGGTTTGAAAGAGCGACTTTTTGGGCAAAAACTTCCAGCCCGCCAAAAACAGGGCCGCATCCAGCAAAAGGGTGCTCAGCCCCACCGGCACGCCGGTTTTGACAAAAATAATGGTTGCAATGCCCGAAACGCCGCCCGCCGCAATCTTGTTGGGGATTAAAAACGCGTTGAGCCCCAGCGCGGTGAAAAACGAGCCTGCCGCCAGCATGAGATAATGGAATAATTTTTTCAAAAACAGCACTCCCTTCCGCGTGCGGGATACGCCCACACAGGGTTATGGTCTGTTAAAACTTACAGATTATGCATGGAAAAGGAAAGGCGCAGCAGCTCTTCTAGCCTGTCAAACTCTTTTTTTAAATAGAGGTAGCCCAAAAGTGCCTCAAACCCGGTTGCCCGGCGGTAGTCTAAAATATCGGCATTTTTTGCCGCGGTGTTGGAGTGTGCATTGCGGCCCCGTTTAAACACCGCGGTTTCCTCTTTTGTGAGCATGGGCAAAAGGGCTTCCACCGTCTTGCTTTGCGCCGCGGCCTTCACATAGCCGGTTGCGGCGCGGTGCAGCTTTGCAACCGGCAGGTTGCCCTCCTTTGCCAGCATGGTGCGGATGTATAGCTCATAGACGGCGTCGCCGACATAGGCAAACACCAGCGGCGACACCTCGTTTAACTGCATATGTAAAGAAAAATCAAACATCTTTTCTCCATTTCACACCCTGCGGCGTGTCCTCTAAGGTAATGCCCATTTCTTTTAGCTGTGCGCGGATGGCGTCTGCTTTGGCAAAATCCCGCGCTGCCCTGGCCTCGGTACGCTTTGCAATCAATGCTTCCACTTCCTTATCCAGCGTGGTTTCTTCTTTTTTAGAGAGCAGGCCCAAAACGCCGCCCAGTTCGCGGATGAGCGCACAAAGCGCGTCGGCCGCTTCTTTTGCACAGTCGCCGTCAAGCTCGGTGTTGGCATATTTGACCGCATCAAAAATCACCGAAACCGCGTCGGCGGTGTTTAAATCGTCGTCCATGGCAGCTAAAAACCGTTCTTTTAAGGTTTTGCACATGGAAATTGCCGCCGCCGCGTCCTGTTTGCCGGTGCAGTTTTTCTGCAAAAATTCCAGGTTTGCAAGGCATGTGTAAATGCGCTCTAAGCCCGATTCCGCCTGCTTTAGAAGGTCGTGCCCGAAGTTGATGGGGTTGCGGTAGTGCGCCGAGAGCATGAAAAAGCGGATGACCTCGTAGTCAAATTCCTTTGCCACGTCGCGCACAGTAAAGAAGTTGCCCAAGGATTTGCTCATTTTGCGGTTGTCCACATTGATGTAGCCGTTGTGCAGCCAATAGTGCGCAAAGGGCGCATCGTTTGCCGCCTCGCTCTGCGCCACTTCGTTTTCGTGGTGGGGGAACACCAAATCCTGCCCGCCGCTGTGGATGTCGATGGTTTTGCCCAGATATTTGTTTGCCATTGCGCTGCACTCAATGTGCCAGCCGGGCCGCCCTTCGCCCCACGGGCTCTCCCAGGCGGGTTCGCCCTCTTTTTTGGCCTTCCAGAGCGCAAAGTCCATGGGGTCCTTCTTTTTATCGCCCACCTCAATGCGCGCGCCCGCCTCCAGGTTTTCCAGCGGCTGGTGCGAAAGCTTGCCGTAGCCTTTGAATTTTTTTACGTCAAAATACACGTCGCCGTCCACCACATAGGCATAGCCTTTTTCCACCAGCGTCTTTATCAGCGTAACAATCGCGTCAATGTTTTCGGTTGCGCGCGGGTGGTGGGTGGCAGGGGCAATGCCCAGGCCTTTTGCGTCAATAAAATACTCGGCAATGTATTTGTCCGCCAGCGCCTTTACCGTGGTGCCTTCCTCCGCGGCGCGGCGGATCATCTTGTCGTCCACATCGGTGAAGTTTTGCACAAAGTTGACCTCATAGCCGCGGTATTCCAAATACCGGCGCAGCGTGTCAAAAATGATAAACGGCCGCGCGTTGCCTATGTGGAAATAGTTGTAAACCGTGGGGCCGCACGAGTACATGCGCGCCTTGCCCGCTTCAATGGGGATAAATTCTTCCTTTTTTCCAGTAAGGGTGTTAAAAAGTTTCATAGTGGCGATTTATTCCTTTCTAAAATGCGCTTGCTCCAAATCGTCGAGCCGCTTATAAATTTTACAAAGTTCTTGTGAAACCGGGTCGGGGATATGTATCTGGTCCAAATCGTCGCAAAAGTGCGGCCGCTTGCCGTTGATGCGCACAATGCGCGCGGGCACGCCCACACAGGTGGAGTTTTCCGGCACATCGGTGAGCACAACTGCCCCCGCCGCCACCTTGGACCCTGCGCCAATGACCACCGGCCCCAAAACCTTTGCGCCCGCGCCCACCATCACATCGTGCTCTAGGGTGGGGTGGCGCTTGCCCTTGTCTTTTCCCGTTCCGCCCAGCGTCACGCCCTGATAAATGGTGCAGTTGTCGCCAATCACCGTGGTTTCGCCAATCACCACGCCCGTGCCGTGGTCAATGAACAGCCCGCGCCCAATCTTGGCGCCGGGGTGGATTTCAATGCCGGTTAAAAACCGGTTGTGCTGGGAGATGGCCCGCGCGAGAAAAAACAGATGGTGCCGGTAAAAAAAGTGCGCAATGCGGTGGCGCACAATGGCGTGCAGCCCCGAATAGAGCAGCAGCACCTCCAAATTGTTCCGCGCGGCGGGGTCCCGCTCTTTTATGCTTTTGATTTCCCTTACCGCCACCAAAACAAATACAATGAGATCGAGGGCGATCAAGGAGAGCACAATGGCAATCAAAGTTTTCAAAACATCAACCTCGCTTTTTTGCCGTTTGATTCAATTATACTCGAAAGTTTTGCGTTTTACAACCCCGCCGCGCTAATTTTCGCCGCCGTCCGCTTCGGGGCGCCCGTCCTCCGTTCCGGGTTGCCCGCCGTCTGTTTCAGATTGCCCGCCGTCCGGTTCCGGCGCTTCTTTATGGGGCGCGCCTTCCATTTCTTCCGGCGCGGCGGAAGTGGATGCGCCCGCCAGCGCCAAACGCTGTGTTTCGCGTTTTTGGTCGTGCAGCAAAAACAGCATGGCCAAAATGGCCACCACCGCGCTTATGAGCGCCACCACCTGGGAAATGCGCACAGGCCCCAGGTACAAGCTGTCGGCGCGCAGGCCCTCAATCCAAAACCGGCCCGCGCCATAGGCCGCCACATAGGTGAGGAACACCTGCCCGGACGCTTTTTTGCGCTTCAGAAGGAAAAGCAGCACAACCAAAACCGCCGCATTCCAAAGCGATTCGTATAAAAACGTGGGATGCACCTCAATGGCCTGGATCCAGTCGGGCTCTAAAATGCGCATGCGCCACGGCAGCGCGGTTGCGCCGCCATAGGCCTCGGCGTTTACAAAGTTGCCCCACCGGCCAATGGCCTGGCCAATCACCAGCCCAACGCTGCAAATGTCAAAGGTGTCGCCCAAAGAGAGGCGCTTTTTTTTGCAGTAAAGAAAGGTGGAGAGGGCTGCACCAATCAATCCGCCGTAAATGGCCATGCCGCCTTTCCAGATTTTAAAAATGTCTGCCGGGTTTTCCCGATAGGAGGAAAAATTGAATGCCACATAGTAAAGCCGCGCGCACACAATTGCCACCGGCAGGCCAATGAGCACAATGTCTAAAATGTTGTCCGGCGAAATGGATTTGCTTTTTTTGGCAAGCTGCATACAGACTGCCACAGCGATTAAAAACCCTGCCGCAATGATGATGCCATACCAATAGACGTCCTTGCCAAACAGTGTAAATGCCACGGGATTGAGCGAAAACGGCCCAATGCCAAGGCCGGGAAAGCTAATCTGGGTCATGCGTCCCCCTCCTCTTTTGGATAGACAACAGACAGCGCACAGGCCGCGTCGTTTTGAAACAGCGTGTGCAGCTTTTGGTTGACAAAGCCGGGCGAAACAGAATCCAGCACCGAGAGATAGGTGAATGCATCCACGCCCTTTAACAGGCTGCGGCACAGCATGTCGGCCACGGCGTTCACATCATTGTAGGCGCGTAAATACCCGCCGCGCAGCGCCTTTTTTGCCCGCTCAAACTCCTCGGGCGTAATTTCTTCAATCTGGTCAATAAACGCGCGGATTTTTTCGCTTGCCAAAACCGGGTCTTTGGATTCGCCGCCCATGAGCACGCAGGAAAACTGGGGTTCATACATAAAGTCATAGGAAAACGCTTCATTGATAAGCCCCTCCTTGTAAAGCGCCGAATAGAGCGCGCCGCTTTTGCCCGCAATGGTGCGCAGCAAAATGCGCGCCGCGATTTCGTGCTTTAAAAGCTCCTCGCCCGCATAGCCGGATTTGTCTTTAAAGCCCAGCTGGAACAGCGGCATGGCAACGCTTAGATGCTGCTCCACCAAAGGCTTTGCCACCGTTTCCGGCTCGTCGGGATAGATGGAAACCGCCTGTGTGCCGGTCCGTTCAGGCCGGATAACCTTGTCTACAATGCGGCCCACCGTTTTGGGGTCCACATCGCCGCACACGCAAAGCACCATGTTGGACGGGTCGTAAAACGTGCGGTAGCAGTTGTAAAGGGTGTCCTTGTTTATGTTTGCAATGCTCTCCACTGTGCCCGCAATGTCAATTTTGACCGCGCTGTTGTGATACAGTGCGGTGAGCAGGTTGAACATCACACGCCATTCGCCGTCGTCGTCGTACATGCGGATTTCCTGCCCAATGATGCCCTGCTCCTTTTTCACATTTTCGTCGGTGAAATAGGGCGACTGCACATAGGAGAGCAGGTGCTCTAAGTTGTTTTCAAAATTGGCGGTACAAGAAAACAGGTAGCAGGTGCTGGTAAACGAGGTGAACGCGTTTGCGTCCGCGCCGTTTTGCGAAAATTTATCAAATGCATTGGTGCCGTCCGGCTGCTCAAACATCTTGTGCTCCAAAAAGTGCGCAATGCCGTCAGGCACGGTGATGGGCTCCTTCCCGCCGTTGGGGATAAACGTGTTATCCACCGAGCCGATACGCGCGCCGAAAATGGCATATTTTTTGGAAAACCCGGGTTTTGGCACCACAAACACGCCCAGCCCGCTTTTGTGCTCCCCAAAATACAGCGTTTCTTTGATTGCCTGATTTTCCGATTTAAAAAACTTCATGGATTCGCGTCCTTTCTATTTTATAAAGAAGCTTGCCAAAGCGGGCGTTACGCTTCGTTTTTGCCGGCCAAAAAATAGATGGTGTCAAGCGTCACCTGGTTAAACGCCAAAATGACGTCCTCAAACGTGACCGCTTTGATCTTTTGGATGGCGTCACAAATGGTGTCGGGATTGCCGCACAGGCAGTTTCCCAGATAAAAATCCTTGAGCAAAAACGGGCTGTCCTGGTAGGACTGGTAGCGGTTGATAATAAACTCCTTGGCAATTTGGAATTCCGCTTCGGTATAGCTGCCCTTTTTCACGGCCTCCACCTGGAATTTGATTTCTTTTAGCGCCTTTTCATAGTTTTTCGGCTCAATGCCTGAGCCAATCAACAAAATGGAGCTGAATTTATCCATGCGCGACGAGACATAATAGCACAGGCTGTGCTTTTCGCGCACATTGTTAAACAGCTTGGAGTGCGCGCCCGCGCCCAAAATGCTGTTGCCCACCAAAAGCGCGTAATAGCGCGGGTCGTTCGGGCCGATTTGCGTGCGGTAGCCCATGGAGAGCTTCCCCTGCGACACGTCCATGGTTTCGGTGATGGTCTGCACCTCTCCGGCCGGCTTTGCCGCATCCTCCATGGGGACGGGGGAAATGTCCAAATTGCGCTTTGCAAATTCCGCTTTTAAATGTGCGGCGGCAGCCTCCGCATCCACCTCGCCCACCAAAAAGAGGTCAATGGGGCTTTTGTGCGTGATGGACTGGTAGTGCTGGTAGAGCGATTTTGCGTCAATGGCGTCCACATCGTCGGCGTAGCCCAGCTCACAGATGCCGCACTTCTCGTCCCGGCACATTTCCTCCACACACCGAAAATCCGCGTATACGCGCTTGTCGTTTACAATCGCCGCAATTTCATCTTTTAAATTCACCTTTTCAGTAGAAACATAGTCCTCCAAAAATGCGCCGTTTTCGCACTTGCCGTCATACAAAAACCCCATAAGCAAGTCGAGGCACTTGCTTATGATACCAGGCTCGGAATACTGCTCGGAAAGGCAGCTTATTTCAAACGCAATGCTCTGCACGCTCCCCTTTTTTAACACAGAGATGTTATACAGCGCGCCGTACAGGTCTTCCAAGTAGCGGTTTAACTGCATCATTTCGGGCAGCGCGTTGGTGCCGCGCTTTAACACGCTTGCCAGAAGTGCGTTTTTGGTTGCCTCCGCGCGGGAAAGCGGCCGGTTTAAAAACAGCGACATAGAGACCGTTTTATATTTGGCATCGGGGATGTGGTAAAGCGCCACGCCGTTTGCCAGTTCATATTTTTTGATGTCCGCCATACATTCGACTTCCTTTCCTGATATAAGAACTATTGTTATATTTTACCACACGCACAGTAAAAATTCCACACTTTCTTTCAGTTTTAGCCTATTTTTGGAAATTTATACCAGGCCATATATCTTGTGGTGGCGTCCCCACCCAGCCCCACCAAAAATGTTGCACAAAAAAATGACTGGCTGTTTGTGCATCATTCACAAAAAATCAAAATATTTCGAAAAAAACGGCTTTTTTTCAAAAAAGTTTCAAGAAAAGTATTGCAAAATGATTACAGATGCGTTAAAATTTAGTTAAAAGTGGTAAGAAGTGTTGGATAGTGGGTGAAGGTGGGTTTATAATAGTAGGCCCAAAAAAGAACAGGCCTTCTTTTTATCAAAAAAGAGGCATCCGCTATATATTGTGGACACAAGTCATTTTTATCTGCGCCTTTTAAAAACAGGGCGCATGTTTTGCCTGTGGGGCGGAGATTTTTGTAAGAAAGGCGGTGGGGAAATGGAATATGGGTTTAACGGCGAATACCGGCACTCGGTGGACGCCAAGGGCAGAGTGATTATGCCGTCAAAGTTCCGCGAGCTTTTGGGCGAAAAATTCATTGTAACCCGCGGGCTGGATAACTGCCTGTTTGTATACCCCGCCGAATCATGGGAAAATTTTACCCGGAAATTAAAAAGCCTCCCCATCACCAACGCCAATGCAAGGCAATTCGTCCGGTTTTTCATGTCGGGCGCCATTGAGTGCGAGGTGGACAAGCAGGGGCGCATCCTGCTTCCGCAAAACCTGCGCGGCTATGCGGAGATTATCAAAGACGCGGCGGTTTGCGGCGTGGGCGACCGGGTGGAAATCTGGGACGCCGGCAAGTGGGACGCATACTGCGGTTCCCTGCAGCCAGACGAGCTGGCCTCCAATATGGAATTTTTAGGGATTTAGGTGGCGCAAATGGAGTTTTCGCACATTTCGGTGCTGCTGCATGAAACGGTGGACGCGCTCCCCGTGCGGGAGGGCGGCGTCTATTTAGACGGCACGCTGGGCGGCGGCGGCCACAGCGCGCTGCTTCTTTCAAAGCTCCCTGCTACGGCACGCCTGTTGGGGGTAGACCAGGATAAAGAAGCAATTTCCGCCGCAAAAAAACGGCTTTCAAACTATCAGAATGTAACTTACATAAATGACAATTTTAAAAATGTCCGCGCCATTTTAGCCAAAACGGGCGTAAAAACGCTTGCCGGCGCCATGCTGGACCTTGGCATTTCTTCCTATCAGATTGACAACCGTGCGCGGGGGTTTTCCTACATGGAGGACGCGCCGCTGGACATGCGGATGGACCAGCAGGCGGCGCTTTCGGCATACGACGTGGTAAACGGCTATGACGAGGACAAGCTTTCAGACATCTTTTTCCGCTACGGCGAAGAGCGGTTTTCAAGGCGGATTGCAGCGCACATTGTAAAAGAACGCGAAAAAGCGCCCATCAAAACCACGCTGGCGCTCAGCAGCCTTGTGCAAAGGGCTGTGCCGCAAAAAAGCGTAAAACGGGGGTCGCATCCGGCAAAGCGGGTGTTCCAGGCCATCCGGATTGAGGTAAACGGCGAGCTGGGATTGTTGCCGGGCGCGTTAAACGACATCTTTGACGCATTGGAACCGGGCGGGCGGCTGGCGGTCATCACCTTCCACTCGCTGGAAGACAGAATTGTAAAATCGACGTTTTTGGAATTTGCAAAGGGGTGTACCTGCCCGAAGGAATTTCCGATTTGCGTGTGTGGCGCACGTCCGCGCGGCGTTGTTGTCACCAAAAAGCCTGTTGTGCCAACGATGGGGGAAATCGAGGCCAACAGCCGGGCAAAGAGCGCGAAGCTTCGGGTGGTAGAAAAACTGGAACCACACACAAACGGATAAGGGGGAGCAAGGGTGCAGACGAATCGGTATTATTATGGGACTTCGGCTTACAAGATTGACAATTACTATGAGAAAAAAGCGTTAAATGCACAGCGGATTGAGCGCATAAAGGCACGCCGCAAGGCAAAGCGCCGCATGCAGGTGGTTGGCCTTTTGGCAGCGGCATTTGCCGTTGCGTGTATCATTTTATACCGGAATGTGGTAATCATTGAAGCCTCCTCTGAGGTGGCGGCGCTCTCAAGCAGGCTTGAGGAGGTAAAAAGCGCCAACACGAAAAAATCCCTTGCGTTAGAGCAGAGCCTGGACTTAAAAAAGGTGGAGGACATTGCGGTAAATGAGCTGGGGATGAAACGCCCGGACAAATATCAGACGGTTTATGTGGACGTCACACAAAACGATTATGCCGAGGTGGCAGCAAAAGAGGAGCCGGCCAAACCATTCCAGGGCGTCTTCTCGGTCATCCGGCAAGGGGTGATCAATATTTTGGAATATTTGCAATAATTTGACAATATAACTTTAGCATACGGGAGTTTACGGTTTTTTCGTGTGCAAGGGTTTGGATGATGCGGGAGTAAAAGAAATTCTTGGCTTGATTTATGAGGATTCTTTACTCCTTTGCTGTTTTGAGAGCATTCATTTTTTGCAGGATATTGTAGAAACGGAGAACGATTATGGGAAATAACAATCATATTGGGCTTGTGCAAAAAAAGCGCATGTTTTTGCTTTTAAAGGTTTGCACCGTCCTCTTCTGCCTGCTGCTCACCCGCACGGCGTGGATTCAGTTTGTGGACGGCAAGGAATTGCAGCAAAAGGCGGTGGAGCAGCAAACCAAAGACAAGGTGATTAACTCCAAGCGGGGCATTATATATGATAGGAATAAGAAGGTTTTGGCGCAGAGCGCATCGGTGGACACGGTGACCGTGACCCCGCGTGAGGTGAAGGAAGCCGAAAACGCAGATGAAATCGCAGATGAACTCTCGGAAATTTTGGATATGGACCGGGATGAAATCTATGAAATTGTCACGAAAAATTCTTCCTATGAAATTATCAAGCGTAAAATTGAATCCGAGCAGTCGGCCAAAATCCGCGAGCTGGATTTAGCTGGCATTTATCTCACCGAAGATTCCAAGCGCTATTACCCCTATGGCAATTTCGCCTCCCATGTCATTGGGTTTGTGGGGGTTGACAACCAGGGGCTAAACGGCATAGAAATGGTGTACGACAAGTATTTAAAAGGCGTGCCGGGCCGTGTGGTAACCGCCAAGAACGCCGTTGGCACCGACATGCCGTTTCAATATGAAAAATACATCAATGCGGAAAACGGGTTAAACGTGGTGCTCACCATTGACGAGGTCATCCAGCACTTTGCGGAAAAGCACCTGGAAGAGGCGATTGATAAATACAATGTGCCAAACGGCGCGGCCTGCATTGTGATGGATGCCAAAACCGGCGAAGTGCTGGCCATGGCCACCAAGCCAGACTTTGACCTCAACAACCCCTTTGAGGTGACCGATAAAGACGCGCTTTTGGAAATTGAGAGCTTAACGGGCGACGAACGCACCGAAAAGCTGGCCGAAGCGCGCAATAAGATGTGGCGCAACAAGGCCGTGGTGGACACCTATGAGCCCGGGTCGACGTATAAATCCTTTGTGGCCTGCATGGCGCTGGAGGAAAACGTGGTGAGCCTGGACGATATGTTCAACTGCACCGGCTCTGTCCGCGTCGGCGGGCACACCATTTCCTGCCACAATTCGGCCGGGCATGGGGCGGAAACCTTTGTAAAAGGCGTGCACAACTCCTGCAACCCCGTGTTTATGGCGGTGGGCGCAAGGGTTGGCAAGCAAAATTTTATGCGCTACCACAAGCTGTTTGGATTCACCGAGCCCACTGGCTTTGACTTGCCGGGCGAAGCGGACGGCGTGTTCTTTACCGAAGACCGGTTTAACGAGGTGGAGCTTGCCACAAGCTCGTTTGGGCAGGGCTTTACCGTTACGCCATTGCAGCTCATTGCCGCCACAACCGCCATCACCAACGACGGCGAAATGCTAAAGCCGCGTTTGGTAAAAGAGCTGGTGGACGACAACGGCGTGGTGGTTGAATCGTATGACAAGCAGGTGACCCGCCGCGTGATTTCGGCGGAAACCGCGCAGACAGTGCGCCAGATTTTAGAGGGCGTGGTTTCGGAAGGGACGGCGAAAAACGCTTACATCAAAGGCTACCGCGTGGCCGGCAAAACCGGGACCAGCGAAAAGCTCCCCCGCGGCACGGATGGGCGCATCGCGTCGTTTTTAGGGTTTGCGCCCGCAAACGACCCCGAAGTCATCTGCCTGGTGGTGCTTGACACCACCAGCACCAACCCGCTTTACATGGGCGGCGCCATTGCGGCCCCCACCTTCCAGAAAATTATGGACGACACACTCCGGTATTTGGGCGTTGACCCGCAGTATACAGAGGATGAAATGCAAGATAAGCTGGTGACCGTCCCCAGCGTGGAAGGCATGAGTGTGGCAGAGGCGCAGACCGCGTTTGACGGCGGGCAGCTGCACTACCAGGTGGTGGGCGACGGCGAAACAGTGCTGTCGCAAATGCCAAAGGCGGGCACCATGGTGTCCGACACCTCCACCGTGATGCTCTATACCACGGAGGGCAGCAGCAATGAAACGGTTGTGCCCGACGTAGTGGGCAAATCTGTGGTGGAAGCAAACCAGATCTTAACCAATGCACGGCTCAATTTGAAGCTTCCCGACAACACGGCAACGCCATCGGAAGGGGAGTCGTTTGTTGACAGCCAGAGCCCGGCCGCCGGCGAAACGGTGCCAACCGGGACCGTAGTGACGGTTGAGGTGTTAAGCACCGATGTGCATTAAAACCGCGTTCTATCAGAAAGGAATGACACAGTATGCAGCTTCGTGACCTGCTTTGCGACGTAGAACTTACATCCCAGCCTCAGGCGGACGGCATCGAGATTACAGGCATTGCGTATGACTCACGCCTCGTCCGGCCGGGCGATGCGTTTGTCGCGATAAAGGGCTATCAAACCGACGGGCACCAATACATTGATGCCGCGGTGAAAAACGGCGCGGCCGCAGTGGTGGCGCAAACGCCGTGTGAATGCGGCGTGCCGCTTGCGGTGGCGAAAAATTCCCGCCGTGCGCTTGCAAACATGAGCGCCACGTTTTACGGCTATCCGGCGAAGGATTTGAAGGTGATTGGAATCACCGGCACCAACGGCAAAACCACCGTCACCTACCTTATCAAATCCATCTTGGAATACGGCGGGTATAAGGTGGGGCTTTTGGGCACCAACCAGAATATGATTGGCGGCCGCGTAATTAAGACCGAGCGCACGACGCCGGAAGCGCTGGAGCTGCACCGCCTGTTTGCCGAAATGCGGAAGGAAGATGTGGACTATTGCGTGATGGAGGTTTCCTCCCACTCGCTCATGCTCGACCGGGTATATGGCATCCCGTTTGCCTATGCGGCGTTTACCAACCTCACGCAGGACCATTTGGATTTTCACAAAACCATGGATGAATATGCCAAAGCCAAGGCACGGCTGTTTTCCATGTGCTATAAGGCGGTGATAAATGCCGACGACGCTTACGCGGAAAAAATCATTGCGGATGCGGACTGTAAAATCATCCAATACGGCATTCACAAAAAAAGCGACATTATGGCGCAAAACATCAAATATAACCAGCGCGGCGTGCTGTTTGACGTGGAAACGCCGTTTGGGCGGGAAAATATCCGTCTAAATATCCCGGGCGAATTTTCGGTTTACAATGCGCTGGCCGCCATTGGCATCTGCCAAAGCGCGGGCATTGGCATTTCCGACATTGCCAAGGCGCTCATTTTGGCGCAGGGCGTAAAGGGCCGGGCTGAGGTGGTGAACATCCCCACCAACTATACCGTGATGATTGACTACGCGCACACGCCGGACGGCATCAAAAACATTCTGACCGCTGTGCGCGGCTTTGCCAAGGGCCGGGTGGTGACAGTATTTGGCTGCGGCGGCGACCGTGACGCTGCCAAGCGTCCCAAAATGGGCAAAATCGCCGGTGACCTTTCGGATTTTTGCATTGTCACCAGCGACAACCCGCGCTCGGAGGATCCGCAAGCCATCATTTCTGACATCACCGCGGGCATGGCGGACGTAAAGGCGCCCTATGTGGTGATTGAAAACCGGCGCGAGGCCATCCGCTATGCGATGAAAAACGCACAGGAAAACGACGTGATCGTGCTTGCGGGGAAAGGGCACGAGACCTATCAGATTTTAAAAGAGGGCACCGTGCCGTTTGACGAGCGGGCCATTGTAAAAGAAATTTTGGCAGAGCTTTAAAAAGGGGTGATTTGATTTGCTGCAAACCATCCAGGAAATGACGGCTGCAGAATTGCTTGCGGCCACAAATGGCAAGCTGCTGTTTGGGACGGCGGACCAGGCGGTGCAAAGCATTTCCACCGACAGCCGGGAAATGGGGCCGGACTGCCTGTATGTGCCCATTGTGGGCGGGCGGTTTGACGGGCACGATTTTATTTTGCCTGCAATCACAAACGGCGCAAAGGGGTATTTGACGCAAAAAGAAGCGGACTTGCCCGATGCGACGTTTGCCATTTCGGTGGAAAGCACCGAGGCGGCGCTTTTGCAGATCGCCGCAGCTTATCGAAAAAAGTTCCCTGTAAGCATTGTGGCAGTGACGGGCAGCGTGGGCAAAACCACCACCAAGGAGCTCACCGCGGCGGTGCTTAAGGAGCGGTTTATCACACAGAAAACAGAGGGAAACCACAACAACCAGATTGGGTTCCCGTTTACCATATTTGGCTTAAAAAGCGACACCCAGGCGGCGGTGGTGGAAATGGGCATGAGCGGGTTTGGCGAAATTATAGGCTACAGCCGGTGCGCCAGGCCGGAGATTGCCGTCATCACCAACATTGGCACGTCGCATATTGAACATTTAAAGTCGCAGGAGGGCATTTTAAAGGCCAAGTGCGAAATTTTTGAAGGCATGGACAGCACGGGCGTTGCGGTATTAAACGGCGACGACCCGTATTTGCGCACCTTAAAGGGCACGCTTAAGCAAAAGGCCGTGTGGTTTGGCATAGAGCACGCCGGCTGTGATGTGCGCGCCGAACACATCCGCACTACGCCGGAGGGCACGTCGTTTGCCATTGGCACATCCGAGTTTTTTTTGCCCATTGCGGGCCGGCACAATGTGTACAATGCCCTGGCGGCCTATTGTGTGGGCAAGCAGTTTGGTTTGGATGACGGGGCGATTGCGCAGGGGTTTTTGCAGTATGCGCCGGACGGCATCCGGCAGACGGTCCGGCAGCGGGAGGACGGCGTGACAGTGATTACCGACTGCTACAACGCAAGCCCGCAGTCGGTGATGGCGGCGCTGGACGTGCTGCACGCGCACACCGGCAGCCGGAAAATTGCGGTTTTGGGCGATATGGCAGAGCTGGGCGACGCCGCCCCGCTCTATCACTATGAAACAGGCATCTATTTTGGCAAAACCGGCGCAGATATGCTGGTGGCGGTGGGGCCGCTCTCCAAACACACCGCGGCGGGGGCGCGCGACTTTGGCGTGCCAAAGGAGCAGGTGAGGCAGTTTGGCCAAAACGCGCAGGCGGCCAAATTTTTAAAACAGGCGCTAAAACCGGGCGATACAGTGCTTATCAAGGGCTCGCGCTGCATGAAAATGGAAGAAATTGCAAATGCAATATAACACACAAAGGCGGGGGGACCATTGGATAATTTTATGATTACTGCAGCGCTTTGCGCTGCGGCATCGTTTGTGCTGGCGGCGGTCATTGGGCCGGTTGCAATCCCGGTGCTCACAAGGCTGAAATTCGGGCAGGAAATCCGTGAGATTGGCCCGAAATGGCACAAGAAAAAATCGGGCACGCCCACCATGGGCGGTGTGATTTTCATTTTGGCAATCACCATTTCGTGCCTGCTGTTTTCCCGTACCCCCAAAATGTGGTGTTTGCTGGGCGGTGCGTGGGCATTTGGGCTGATTGGATTTGTAGACGACTTTATCAAAGTGGTGATGAAGCGGAATTTGGGGCTTACCTCGCTGCAAAAGCTGCTTTTGCAGATTGCGGCGGCAGCCGCGGTGCTGCTTTTGGGGCTTAAGCTCTCGTTTGTTGATACAAGCATTGTCATCCCCTTTATGAAATCCACGCTCGACATTGGCGTTTGGCTTTTGCCGCTGGCCATTTTTGTGCTGGTGGGCGGCACCAACAGTGTCAACCTCACCGACGGGCTGGACGGCCTTGCGGCTTCGGTCACCGCGGTGGTGGGGGTGTTTTTCACCGTTTCGGCCTACCGCTACGGGCGGATGGACGAGGCGCTCTTTGCCGCAGCGCTCACCGGCGGCTGCATGGCGTTCCTTTTGTACAACGCCTATCCTGCCAAGGTGTTTATGGGCGACACCGGGTCGCTGTTTTTGGGCGGCGCGCTGTGCTCTCTGGCGCTGTTTTTAAAAATGCCGGTTGTGCTGGTGATTGCGGGCGGCGTGTATGTGATTGAAACGCTGTCGGTCATCATCCAGGTCACATCGTTTAAGCTGACTGGCAAACGGGTGTTTAAAATGAGCCCCATCCACCATCACTTTGAAATGCTGGGCTGGAGCGAACAAAAAATTGTGTTAACTGCCATTTTTGCATGCGTCGTATTTTGCGCCATCGCATTTTTCTCTCTGGGCGCAAGTATTTAAAAATCATTTAGGAGGAACCGCAGGGTGAGAACCAAAAAACACATCAAAAAGCGAAACAGCGTCGACTTCACCTTCCTGCTTGTCGTCATCGTACTTCTCATCTTCGGGCTCACCATGGTGTTTTCGGCCAGCAGCGCCTCTGCGCACTATTTGCAGGGGGACGCGCTCTACTACATTAAAAAACAGCTGATCTTTGCGGTGCTGGGGCTTATCTCCATGTGGTTTGTGTCCATCATCGACTACCGGGTGGTGCAAAAGCTTGCGCTGCCCATGCTTGGCATCACATTTGTGCTGCTGGTTTTGGTGCTCATCCCCGGGGTGGGCATCAACACCAAGGGAGCCACCCGCTGGCTGGGGGTTGCAGGGTTCACCATCCAGCCGTCCGAGCTTGCCAAGTTTACCATTATCATCTTTTTGGCCCATGCGCTCTCTGTGCGCAAAACCCCCATTGATAAGTTTTGGTCCGATTTTGTGCCCTACCTTGCTGTCATTGGCGTGTTTGCAGGGCTTGTGCTGTTAGAGCCGCACCTAAGCGGCGCGGTGGTCATTGCGGCGGCGGGGTGTTTGGTGCTGTTTTTGGGCGGCGCCAAAATGAAGCATTTTGGCATTCTCACCGTGCCCGCCATTTTAGCGCTTGGCGTTGCCATTGCCATTGAGCCCTACCGGCTTACGCGGTTTACCACCTTTTTACACCCGTTTGAGGATATGCTGGGCGACGGGTATCAGATTGTGCAGTCGCTCTATGCCATTGGTTCGGGCGGATTTTTTGGGCTGGGCCTGGGGCAGAGCCGGCAAAAATTCCTCTATATCCCCGAGCCGCACAACGACTTTATCTTTTCCATCATTTGCGAGGAGCTGGGCTTTTTCGGCGCGCTTGCGGTCATTTTGCTGTTTGTACTGCTGGTGTGGCGGGGGATTAAAATTGCCATGGCGGCGCCCGACAAGTTTTCAGCGCTCACAGTCGGCGGCATCATTGGGCTCATTGCATTCCAGGTGCTGGTCAACATTGCCGTTGTCACAGGCTCGGTGCCTGTCACCGGCATGCCGCTGCCGTTTTTCAGCGCCGGCGGCACGGCACTGCTGTTTTTGCTCACCAGCGTTGGGTTTGTGCTGAACATCTCCAGGCACATGGAGAAACCCCGCAAAATGTAAAGGAGGCGGTCGGTTGAATATCATCTTCGCCGGCGGCGGCACGGGCGGGCACATCAACCCGGCCATCGCTGTTGCAAAGTATATTCTCACACAGGAAAAAGACGCAAATATCCTCTTTGTGGGCACCCGGCAGGGGCTGGAAAGCACGCTGGTGCCGCGGGAAGGGTTTGCGCTGCAATATATCAGCGCACAGGGGTTTCAAACCTCTATGTCCATCAAAAATATCAAGCCGGCGGCAAAATTTTTGCTGTCGTCGGTTAAGGCGGCGGGCATTTTACGCACATTTGGGGCAGACGCGGTCATTGGCACGGGCGGATATGTGTGCGCCCCGGTGGTGTTTGCCGCAAATTTCAAAAAAATCCCCACGCTCATCCACGAGCAAAATGTGTTCCCCGGCAGCGCCATCCGGTTTTTGTCCAAACAGTCCACCGTGACGGCGATCAGCTTTGAAGAAAGCCGCAAATACCTCAAGGGCGCGCGGCGCATCCTCCTAACCGGGAACCCCATCCGCCCGTCCGTGCTCTCCATGAGCCGCACGGCGGCGCGAAGGGAGCTTGGCATTTCAGATGAGAAATTTATTGTCGCCACAGGCGGGAGCCTGGGCGCGGAGCGTATGAATGAAGTTTTGGCAGGATACATTGAAAAATACGCACGGCCCGGCACCCGGGTCTTATTGTCCGCAGGCCAGCGCGATTTTGGGCGGGCATCCGGCATGCTGAAGGGCGTCCGGGCGGCCTGCAAATTTGAAGTGGTGCCCTATATTCACAATATGGACACGGTGCTTGCCGCCGCCGATCTGGTCATTGGCCGCGCGGGGGCAATCACGCTTTCCGAGCTTTGCGCGCGGGGCGTCCCGTCCATCCTTGTGCCATCGCCAAACGTTGCCAACAACCATCAGGAATACAATGCAAGTGCGCTTCAGAAAAACGGCGCGGCAGTGATGATTTTGGAACGCGATTTTACGCCCGGCGTGTTAAGCCGCGAGCTCAACCGGCTTTTGGAAGACGGGCGCGCATTAAAGGCCATGTCGGAAAGTGCGCTTGCCATGGCGGAAACCAAGGCGTCTGAGCGCATTTATACCTGGCTAAAGTCGGTTACGCGCGCTTTGTAGCACACGCCTGTAACACCTTTTTAGCGGCTGGCATATGATACACTATGAAATGTCTGCCAATACGGAGGTGTCACACAGAGTATGGAATGTATCAAATTATCAGGCGGCAACAGGCTTTATGGCGCAGTTGATATACAGGGTTCAAAAAACGCGGTTTTGCCGGTTTTGGCGGCAACCATTTTAAACGGCGGAAAAAACGTGATACATAACTGTCCGGACTTATCGGATGTCCGGACCACGGTGGAAATACTCAAATTTTTAGGATGCAGTGTGGAGCGCGAGGGCGGCACCATTACGGTGGATTCTTCGCATCTGACCAACAACTTCATCCCGCATGAGCTCATGAATAAAATGCGCTCTTCCATCATTTTTATGGGCGCCATCATTGCGCGGCAAAAAAGCGCGGTGATGAGCTTTCCCGGCGGATGTGAGCTGGGGCCGCGCCCCATTGATTTGCACATCAAGGCGCTGCGGGCGCTGGGCGTGGACGTGAAAGAATCGCACGGCTATATTCACTGCAACGCCGACAAAATTGCGCCCACCCAAATCCAGCTGGATTTCCCGTCGGTGGGCGCAACGGAAAATATCATGCTGGTATCGGTGCTTTCCGATGGGGTGACCACCATTGTCAACGCGGCGCGGGAGCCGGAGATTGTGGATTTGCAAACCTATCTAAACGCCATGGGCGCCAAGGTTTCGGGCGCGGGGACCGGCGTGATCAGCATCCGCGGCGTAAAAACGCTCACAGACGCGGAGCACAGTGTGATCCCCGACCGGATTGTGGCCTCCACCTTTATGACGGCGGCGGCCATTACCGGCGGCACCATTGAGGTAAAAAAGGTGATCCCGCAGCATTTTTCCGCTGTGACGGCCGTGCTCAAAGAGTGCGGCGCCACGGTGCACACCAAAAAAAACAGCGTCATTGTCACAGGCCCCAAACGGGTGCGCAGCGTCGACATCATCCGCACGTCGCCCTATCCCGGCTTCCCCACCGACGCGCAGTCGGTGATATTAAGCCTTTTGGCGGTGTCGGGCGGCACCAGCATTGTGAAAGAAACCATCTTTGAAAACCGCTTTAAGCATGCGGCAGAGCTTTTAAAAATGGGCGCGGACATCAATGTGGACGGCAAGGTTGCCATCATCCGCGGCGTGCCAAGGCTCACCGGCTCCAAGGTGTATGCGTGCGATTTGCGCTCGGGCGCGGGGCTGGTAATAGCAGGGCTCAGGGCAGAGGGCGAAACCACCATTTTTAATGTGGAATTTATTGACCGCGGCTATCAAAACCTGCACGCGGAACTAAAGAAACTGGGAGCAAACATTGCGAGGGTAGAGGAATGAAAAAAACAAACCAACCGACAACGGCAACAGAGGAACAAAAGACAATTTACAAAAAGATTACCCGGGGCAAAAACAGCTTTGTATATGGCTGCCTGCTGTTTGCCATTTTGCTGTCCTTGCTGTTTACCCCGGCGTTTAATGTCAAATACATCACGGTGTCGGGAAACGCGCGCGTATCCTCCGATTCGATTGTGGAGGCCTCCGGCCTTTACAAAGGGGTCAACATTTTGAAGGCCGATTTAAACCAGGCTGCCTTGTCGGTTTCCAAACTGCCCTTTATCGACCAGGTGGAAGTGTCGCGCTCGTTTCCCTCTACCATAACCATTGCGGTAACAGAGAGCGAGGCGCGCGCCTATGTGCGGTTTATGGGGAATCTGGTTGCGCTCTCAGAGGACGGCAAGGTGCTGCAAATTGTGCCGGACGGCGGCGAGGCGGAAATCCCCGTCATTTTGGGGCTTTCCCTGACGCAGTTTGAGGTGGGCGCGAAGGTTGCGCTTTCCGAACCCGAAAAGATGGACATCCTCTTAAGCTATCTTTCCGAGGTCCCGGCAAGCGGGCTTTTGGAAACCATAAAAACCATCGATATGACAGACATAGACGCGGTAAAGCTTTCGCTTACAAACGACCGGACGGTGCTCATGGGCGGCGCGGACAAGCTTTCCTATAAGCTTGCCTATCTTGCCCAGGTGGCGCAGAGCCCCGAGGCACAGCGCGGCGGGGAGATTGACATTTCCAATGCAGACGGCAGCGCAATTTTTAAGGGCAGCCAGGATGAGGACGGCCGGACGGATGGTTCTACACGGGAAACGGGCTCCAAAAGTGAGGATGGCGGGACGGACGGCTCCAAAGGGGAGACGGATTCCCAGGAAGACGGCGGCGGCGCGCAAACGGGGGATGAAGGATGAACAGCAAAAAGGCGCAAATCACCATGGCGCTGGTGTGTTTTTTGCTCAGCTTTGTTGTGACCATGCAGGTAAAAAGCGTGATAAAAAATGAAGAATCGGCACAATCTGACCAGCTTTTGCGCGTGGAGGACATGCAAAAGGAGCTTGTGCGCACGCAGGAAAAGAACATTGATTTGGAAAAACAGCTGGTGCAGGCCAAAAACGACCTTGCCGCTTACCGCAAAGCGGCGGAGGAGAGCAGCTCGGGCGCAAAGGCGCTCTCCGGGGAGCTTGGCCGCTTGCAGGTGCTCTCCGGCATGACGGATGTGACCGGCCCCGGTGTGGTTGTGACCTTAAACGACAGCCAGGCGCTGCCCGATGTGCCAGTCAGCGACCCGTCCTCCTATATCCTGCACGACAGCGACCTTCGGACCATTGTCAACGAGCTTTGCGCCGCGGGCGCTGAGGCCATATCCATCAACGGCGAGCGGCTGGTTGCCACCAGTGAAATCCGCTGTGTGGGGCCCACCGTCATTGTCAACGGCAACAAATACGCCCCGCCGTATGAGATCAAGGCCATCGGCGATGCGGACATGCTGGAGGCTGCGCTCAACATCAAGGGCGGCGTGGCGGAGGAGCTGCGGTTTTTTAAAATTGAGGTGAGCATTGCAAAGTCCGACCAGCTCACCATTGGGAAATACAACGGCATTGTAAACTTCAAATATGCCAAAAACGCCGAAACGGCGAGTGAATAGAGGGGGCGCGCAGTGTTTATTGTTATCGCAGTGCTTTTGGGCGCAGGCCTTGCGCTCCTGTTTGACTTTTACATTCCTGCGGCATTTTCGCCCTATGTGGCCATCTTTATTTTGGCGTCGGCCGACTCGCTTTTGGGCGCATGCTATGCCTTGCAGGAAAAAAAGTTTCACCTTTTGGTGTTTGTAACGGGTTTTTTTGGAAATTCGCTCATTGCCACATGCCTGATTTTTATTGGCAAATGGCTTGGGCTGGATTTGTACCTTGCGGCGGTGGTGGTGTTTGTTATGCGGATTTTCCAGAATTTTGCAAAATCCAGGCGGCATTTGCTGCAAAAATATATCGCAAAACCGCATGGGGACGCGCAAAAGAACAATCCCCGGCAAGAAATTTAATATTTTTTCAAAAAATACTGGAAATTTGAATTATGATGTGTTATAATTTATTAAAATAGTGTGCAAGGAGGAAGAAACCGTGTTGGAATTGGAAAACGAGAAACGGGTCGCCGGCGCGAATATGAAAGTAATCGGCGTGGGTGGCGGCGGAAATAATGCCGTAAACCGCATGATAGATGACAATTTGAGCGGTGTTGAATTTATAGCAGTGAACACAGAAAAACAGGCTCTGTTTGGGGAAAACCGGTCCAGAGCTGACATAAAGATCCAGATTGGCGAAAAGCTCACCAAGGGTCTTGGCGCGGGCGCAAACCCCGACATTGGGCAGCGTGCCGCGGAGGAGAGCCGCGAAGAGGTTGCACAGGCGTTAAAAGGCGCAGACATGGTGTTTGTCACCGCTGGTATGGGCGGCGGCACCGGCACCGGCGCTGCCCCCACCATTGCAGGCATTGCAAAGGAAATGGGCATTTTAACGGTTGGCGTGGTGACAAAACCGTTTAAATTTGAAGGCCGCCGGCGTTTGGAAAAGGCGGAGCGCGGCATTGAAGAGCTAAAGGGCTGTGTGGATGCACTGGTGATCATCCCCAACGACAAGCTTTTGGAAGTGTGCGACAAAAAGATGTCCATGCAAGACGCGTTTAAAATGGCGGACAACATTTTGAGCCAAGGCGTCAAAGGTATTTCCGACTTGATTACTTCCCCTGGATACATAGACTTAGACTTTGCGGACATCTCTGCGGTAATGCGCAACTCTGGCCTGGCACACATGGGCATTGGCAGGGCGTCGGGCGACAACCGTGCGGAAATCGCCATCAAAACGGCCATCAACAGCCCGCTTTTGGAGACCACCATCGACGGTGCGTCCAGCGTGGTGTTCAACATTGCCGGCGACCGCAATATGACGCTTTACGAAATCGAAAGCGCGTCCGAGCTCATCTACGAATTGGTGGACAGCGATGCAAACATCATCTTTGGTACGTCGGTGGACGAATCGCTGGATGAAGAAATTGTTATCACCGTCATTGCAACGGGGCTGGATTCCCATAAAAACGAAGGTTCCAAAAAGCCCGAAGCCAAAGAGGCGGCGGACGGCAGTTTTGAAAAGTTCGACGTGGACGATTTTGTCATCCCGCCGTTTTTGACAAACCGAAAAGACTGATTGTTGTAATTTTTGCGGCGCGCAAACGATCTGGTTTTGCGCGCCGTTTTGGCATATACAAACAATAGAGAGGAGAATGGTTATGCGCTGCCCCTACTGTGAATATACTGAAAGCAAGGTAATTGATTCCCGCCCCACTGACGAGAGCAATTCCATCCGCCGCCGGCGCGAGTGTTTAAAGTGTGAAAAACGGTTTACCACTTATGAGCAAATTGAGTCCATTCCCATTATCATCATCAAAAAAGACGGCAAACGCCAAACCTATGACCGGCAAAAGATCATTGGCGGCATTTTGCGCGCGTGTGAAAAGACGCCGGTCACCTTTGCGCAGATTGAAGAGATGGTGTCTTCGGTGGAGAGCAAACTGTTTAACTCCATGGAACGGGAAATTTCGTCCAAGCGCATTGGGGAAATGGTGATGGAACGATTAAAAAAGCTGGACGCTGTGGCCTATGTGCGGTTTGCGTCGGTTTACCGGGAGTTTAAGGATGTGAGCACGTTTTTAGAAGAGCTCAACAGCCTGTTAAGAACGGAAAAAAAGTGAGGGGGTTTTTGTTTGAAATGCACACCATGCGGTATCCCCTTTAAAAAGGAAGGGTTGTTGTGAATTTATTCAAGTTGCCGGAAAAGCTCCCCGAGGGGGAGCTTTGCGAAATTTTGCAGGCTGGGCATGGTGTGCGTGTGGAGCGGGTTGTCTCACGCGGGCACGCCTCGCCGGACGGGTTTTGGTATGACCAGCAAGCGCAGGAGTGGGTGGCGGTGCTTGCAGGAGAGGGCGTCATTGCCTATCCGGACGGGCGGGAAGTGACGCTTCGCCCGGGCGACACCCTGTTTTTGCCCGCGCATCAAAAGCACCGGGTGGCACGCACCACCAAAAACCCGCCCTGCATCTGGCTCTGTGTGTTTTTCGATTAAAAAGGCCGCCTTTAAAACAGGCGGCCTTTTACTTTGTCCAGCGCAAGCGACAGCGGATAGCCCAAAAGATAGCAGGCGCCCAGCTGCCCTAAGCCGGTGTACAAAATGGTGGTCCACACCGAAATGTTGGCAAAGTCTGAAAACAACAGGAACTTTAAATAGGTGCCCACCACCAGGGCGTTTAGCACCACCGGCGGGATGAGCGCAACCAGCCGGTTTTTTTTGCGCAGCGCATAGGTGCACCAGGCCGCGCAAAGGGTGGTTAAGCTGCCAAAGATAAGGTCGATTGGCCCCAGCCCGCCAAAGATGAGGTTGGAGAGCAGGCAGCCCAAAAACAGCCCCGGCACTGCGGCGGGGGTGAAGACGGGCAGCACGGTGAGCGCCTCGGAAACCCGGAGCTGGAACACATCGTGCCCAAAGCTGATGGGCGCGAAAATGGCAGTGATGCCAATGTAGATGGCGGCAATGGCCGCCGCACGGGTGATAAATTTTACGTGGTTCATGGGGTGTCTCCTTTAAGCTGGTTTAGTAAGTGCGCAAATCGAGCACCATGCCGTTTTTGTGCACAGTGCCGGAAAACCCAAATTGTTCGCACACAAAGTCCATCGGCAGGTAGAGCTCGCCGTCAATGAGCTGCGCGGGCGCCTGCATGGCCACAGGCGTACCGTTGACCACCGCGTCAGTACTCCCCATGGTAAGCGTAATGGTTTGATAGAGCCTGCTTGCAACCGCCGTGTTTGCATCGGTCCATGAAACGCCGACGTCCGTCTTTTCAAACAGGCGGCCTGTGGGCAGCAGCCAAATGCCGTCTTTTTGCACGGGCTTAAATTTCGGCACTAAAATTTCGTTGTTGAGCCGGATGACCGGCGCGGCCGGTTCGGTTGGCAGCGGGATGCGCGTTTGGCTGTTGATGAGCACCTCGTCTAAAATCCTGTCCACGGTTTTGATGTCGGCGCCTGTGTCAAATGCCTCCCAGTTCACGGCGTTTTGCGAAAGGTAGAGCATGGGGCCGTCGGTGTAATAAAACCAGTCGCCCAGCGCCCCAATGTATTTGGGGATGGTTTCTACGTAGTCAATCTTTAAAAACGGCATCTCGTCGTCCGACAAAAAGAAGTTGCCGTATTTTGTGGGCGCGGCCAGGAGCGGCCCGCTCTGCACGGGCAGCGAGACGGTATTGAGCGGCTGCCAGGTGACGCCGTCTTTGGAATAGTAGTTTTCGCCCGCCTTTACATAATAAGTGCCGTCGGTATAGGCCATCTGGGTGGGGAATTGGTCAAACTGCTGGGTGCGCACCAGGTTGAAGTCTTTGTCAAAAAAGTAAATCTGGTTGTAAAAGTGCAGCACCTGACCAAAGTAGGAAGGCGCGCCGTCATAGGCGTCCCACCGCGCCACATACCCGTCGTCCGTGGCAATCAGCTCAAAGCAGTCGCCGTCGTTTTTAAAGATCTCCCGGGTTTTTTCGGGCAGCGCCTGCTTCTCCCACCCCCACAGGTCGTCCGACACATAGAGGTCGCCGCCGTGCCATTTGATAAACTGCTTCCCATTGGTGCGCACGCCGTTGCGCGCGGTTTCATAGCCGTCCTCAGAAAATGTGATGGGGGCGGGCTGGTCGGAAATTTCAATGCTGTTGCCCATGCCGCCGTTGTTGTTGGCGGGCAGGATGATATCGAGCTGGAAGGTGGTTTTCTGATTGGGCAAAAGCTCCACGCTTGCAACAGCGTCCTCGGTGCCGTCCGGCGTAACGCCCTTGCAGATGGCATAGGGGTAGACTGGCACGCCGTTTTCGTCATATTGGATGACAATGTTGTTGGAGCCGGTTTTTAAGTAATAGTTGGCATACCGCGTTTGGGCCGATTTGTTGTGGATGGTGATGTTATAGTGCACCTTCACGCCGTAGTTGCCAAGGTTACACGCCTTTAAAAGGTTGTCTTCATAGCGCGAAACCTCCCTGTTCGGCACAAATTTGTGCGCGGCGTCCGGGTCGCTTTCGTCCGGCACGTCGGAGTTGTCGGCATGGAACACGTCAAAATACCAGAACGGGTCGCGCAGGCTGTCGGCTATACCCGGGCCGTAGAGGTCGAGCTTGTTGGGGTCGTAATAGCGGATGACCAGCATATCCGATTCGGCGCACAAATCGCGCGACCATTTGTCGTTTTGCGGGTTTAGGTTGGTCACCCAATAGTCGGTGCGCTTGCCGATGGGCTGGAACTGGTTATACACATACACGGGCAGCCGGTCGCCGCTCTCCACCCGGTCGTCAATTTGGAAGGAAAGGTCGGTGTTGACCTTGGGCAGGGTGCCCGCCACGCCCTTGTACTGCCGGTCTTTGGTAAACCGGCCGTCCGACGCATTGTAGTCGTGGTGGCTGCGGTCTTTTAAAATGCCGTTGCTCTTTAGCGCCGCAATGTTAAAATCCACCCGCCCGGAGACCACTTCAAAATCGAGCAGGATGTTGACCGGCTTTAAATAGGGCACAGCGCTGTAATTTTCAATGTATTTGCTCAGCCACACCGGGCTGTTTTCATTGACTGCAAACTGCACCGGGGTAAACGGCCGGTTTTCATAGGTTTTATAGGAGTTGATCTGCTTTATGGGCATGCCCAGATAGTCTGCCCAGGCGCCCAGGCAAGACCAGGTTTCCTCATAGTCTTCCGGCTGCCCCGCCTGGTAGAGCGTATGTACGTCGGGCATTTCAAAGCCCAGCGCGGTAATTTTTACCACGGAGCGCTCCATTGCCATAAACACCGCGTCCAGCTCAATGTTGAAGCCGGGCTCCAAAAATTCGCCCTCCTCGTTTTTGATGCCGGTGTAGTTTAAGTTGGTGATAAACACCGAATATTTTCCGGGGCGCAGCCCGGTATTTTTCATAATGTAGGTGGGGTTTTTGTTGGACGTGTCTGAAAGGTCCTCCCGCCGGATGGACTCAATGTTGTTTTCATAGATGAAATATCCGCCGTTCTCAGTTGAAAACTCCACGCTGGGCGCTTTGATATGGTCGGTGGACGCATATGCTGTGGTGCACAAAAGCAGCCCAAGAAGAACAAAAGATAGAAATTTTTTCATAGCCGCCTCCTTTTTTCCTATTGTAATATATTTGGAACAGATTTTCAACCTTTGGCGGCGATTTGTAACAAAATGGTATTGGGCAAGATTTCGTACCATCCGGGAGGGATTTTAAAGCCTGCCAAACTTAAGGCGGTTTGTGCGCAGATAAGCAGGGGTGAGCGCGGATAGTCCCATCTTACGCTGGTTTACAAACGGGGAAAAGTCGTGTATACTATGGGACATGGCAAGGCGGGAGGCACATCCTGCATTGCGAAGAGCCTACAAGGCCAATAAACCGAGGTTTGCAAACCTCCAAAGAGAAAGGAAGGTCAATATGAAGAAGTTTCTTCTTTCAGCGACCCTAACCCTGACCCTATTATTGACCGGGATAGGCGCATCGGCCAGCGGTGTGCTTAAGGTTGGCACCCGGGACGGGGAGGTATCCACCGTGCAGCGGCTTCTTGCCGACCAGGGATATTTCCACCAACAACCGACAGGGTATTATGGATCCGTTACCAAGGATGCGGTTGCGGCATTCCAGAAAAACAACAATTTACGGGTAGACGGGATTGTTGGGAGCGAGACCAGGAGCGCACTTTACCGCAATGCGAGCAAGGCGGCAAACAGAACCTATAACGACGACGATGTGTATTGGCTGTCCCGCCTGGTGGAAGCAGAGGCCAAAGGGGAAAGCTACAAGGGCAAGCTGGGGGTGAGCAGCAGCGTGCTCAACCGCGTGCTGTCCAGCGCGTTCCCAAACAATGTTGTAAAGGTCATTTTTGATACCCAATACGGCGTGCAGTATCAGCCCACGGTAAACGGCGCGATTTACAACACGCCTTCCGCCGACAGCGTTTCGGCAGCCATTGCTGCCTTAGAGGGCGCAAAGGCGGCCGGGAACAGCATGTATTTTTACAACCCCAAAACCAGCACCAACAACTGGATTTCGAAAAACCGCCCGTATTACACCACCATCGGCAACCACGATTTCCATCTGTAAAAGGCGCTTATAAGCCGGATGCACAGCTGCATCCGGCTTTTTATCGCACGCCCAAAATATTGACAAGATACGACTTTGCTGTTACAATAAACATAGCAAAGCGGATTTGCACAAAGCGCTGTTGTTTGCATAAAAGGGGGACGGACGGTTGAATCTGTTACATTTAAAATATGCAGTTGCAGTGGAAAAGGCGGGGTCCATTACCCAGGCGGCCGAAGCCCTCTATATGGGCCAGCCCAATTTGAGCAAGGCCATCAAAGAGCTGGAGGCAAGCATTGGCATCACCATTTTTAAACGGACCTCCAAAGGCGTGCTGCCCACAAGCAAGGGGCAGGCGTTTTTAAACAGTGCCAAAAGCATCCTTTCGCAAATTGACGAAATGGAAAAGACCTATGCTGCCGGGCGTGCCAACCGGCTTTATTTCAACGTTTCGGTGCCCTGCGCAGGCTATATCCCCCTTGCGTTTGCCAGGTTTTTAGATGCGCTAAAGGACAAGCCGGCGCTGGAAATGAACTTTTTGGAAACCGACGCTGCCACGGCTATGGACAATGTGGTGCAAAATGAGAGCAGTATCGGCGTCATCCGTTACCGCCTGTGCGACGAGGCTTATTTTTTGAACCTGTTGGAGGAAAAAGGGCTGCACTACGAGATGCTTGCCCGGTTTTCCTATGTGGTGTGCATGGCAAAGACGCATCCGCTCGCGGGCTGCGAGGCGGTGTTGGAAGAAGATTTAAAAGGCCACATTGAAATTGCCCACGGCGATTTGCATATGCCCTATGCGCCTTCGCCCGACCGGAAGCAGGCGGAAGAGGCCGGGCGGGCGGACAGGCGCGTTTACGTCAATGAGAAAGACAGCCAGCTTGCGCTGCTTTCCTGTGTGCCCTGTGCGTATAGCTTTTTATCCCCGCTCCCCAAAGAGACCCTTTTACGCTATGGCCTGGTGCAGCGCCCCTGCAGCGCCAAAAACCAGGTGTATGCCGACGGGGTCATCTATGGCCGCGGCGCAAAGCTTTCCAGCACAGACCGGTTGTTTATTGACGCGCTCAAGGCTGCTTGCCGCGAGGTGCTGGACAACCGATAATTACATATCGATAATTATATATCGATATGTAATTTTTATATTTTACATGCCGCCCTGAATTTGTTAAAATATTAACAAAGATGAGGAATATACTAGGAAAGAGGTGCGGCATGGCGGAGCAATCTATTTCCAAACAGACGCTGATGCGGCTTCCGCTCTATCTGAATTATTTGAAAACCCATGCCAGCGGGGAAAAGAACATCTCGGCCACGCAAATTGCCGCGGCGCTTGGCCTCAACCAGGTGCAGGTGCGAAAGGATTTGGCTGCGGTGACAGCCGGCGGCCGGCCCAAAACCGGCTATGTGACAGACGAGCTCATCCGCGGCATTGCACAGTTTTTGGGCTACGACGCCCTAAACCGCGCGGTGATTGTGGGCGCGGGCAGGCTGGGGCGCGCGCTTTTGGGCTACGATGGGTTTTCTGGCTACGGGCTAGAGATTGTCGCCGCGTTTGACAGCAATCCGCAAATGACAGGCGAGGATGGCAAAACCATTTTGCCCATGGAAAAGCTGCCGGGCCTCTGCAAGCGCATGGGCGTAAAAATCGGCATCATCACTGTGCCGGCAGCGGCCGCGCAAACAGTGTGCGATGTGCTGATAGAAAGCGGCATCCGCGCCATTTGGAACTTTGCGCCGGTGCACTTAAATGTGCCTGCGCATGTGCTGGTACAAAACGAAAATATGGCCGCGTCGCTCGCTGTGCTGGGAAAGCACCTTTCAGAAATGGCCACGCGCGGCGAAATTACGTTTTAGGCAATCCGCGGGGAGGTTCCCCGCTTTGATATAAATCATTTAGAATGGAGGATTAAGCTTTGAAAGAGACAAAAAAAGAAGTAAAAACTGCAGGCATTGATGTTTTTGAAATGGTGGATAAGCTGGTTGCCAACGCCCAAAAGGCGCTGGACGATTATATGAAACTGGACCAGGAGCAGGTGGACAAAATTGTGCACGCCATGACGCTTGCCGGCCTTGACAACCACTTATACCTTGCCAAAATTGCGTATGAGGAAACCCAGCGCGGCGTTGTGGAAGACAAGGTCATCAAAAATATGTTTGCCACCGAATATATTTATCACAGCATTAAAAATGAAAAGACCGTGGGCATCATTGATGAAAACGACATGGAAGGCTATGTGGAAGTGGCCGAGCCGGTCGGCGTGGTGGCGGGCGTAACGCCGGTGACCAACCCCACCTCCACCACCATGTTTAAATCGCTCATCTGTGCAAAAACCCGCAACCCCATCATCTTTGCATTCCATCCGTCGGCGCAGAAGTCGTCTGCCGAGGCGGCAAGGATTGTGCGGGACGCGGCCATCAAAGCCGGCGCGCCCAAGCATTGCATCCAGTGGATTGAAACCCCCTCGCTGGACGCCACTACGACGCTTATGAACCACCGCGGCGTGTCGCTCATTTTGGCAACCGGCGGTTCCGGCATGGTGAAATCGGCTTACAGCGCGGGCAAACCGGCGCTGGGCGTCGGCCCCGGCAACGTGCCCTGCTACATCAACAAAAACGTGGATGTGGAGCGCGCCTGCACCGACCTTATCATTTCCAAAACGTTTGACAACGGCATGATTTGCGCCTCTGAGCAGGCAGTCATTGTGGATAAAGAAATCTCCAAAGAATTTGAAGGCTATATGAAAAAATACGGCTGCTACTTCTTAAATGAAGAAGAGACCGAGCTTGTGAGCAAATATGTCATCAACTATGAAAAGATGGCGGTCAACCCGGCGGTGGTTGGGAAACCCGCGGCGCTCATTGCCAAAAACGCGGGCGTCACTGTGCCGGACGGCACCAAAATCCTCATTGCAAAGCTGCCGAAGCCCTCGCGGGAATACCCGCTTTCGTTGGAAAAGCTCTCCCCGGTGCTGGCCTACTTTGTGTGCAAGGATGAAAAACAGGGCTTTGAATATGCCTCTACCATGCTGGAATTGGGCGGCCTGGGCCACTCGGCGGTCATCCACTGCGACGACGCTGAGCTGTGCAAGGCCTACGGCAATGCCATGAAGGTGGGCCGTATCATTGAAAATTCCCCCTCCTCACAGGGTGCAATCGGCGATATTTACAACACCAATACCCCGTCTTTGACGCTGGGCTGCGGTTCGTTTGGCCGCAACTCCACCACGTCTAACGTGTCCAGCGTCAACCTGATCAATAAAAAGAGGATTGCACAAAGGAGAGTCAATATGCAGTGGTTTAAAATTCCGCCCAAAATCTATTTTGAAAAAGGCGCGATTCAATATTTGGAAAAAATGCCCAACATTTCGCGGGCGTTCATTGTGGCCGACCCCATGATGGTGAAGCTCGGCTATGTGGACAAAGCGCTCTACTATCTGCGCAAACGCAAAGACTACTGCCACTGTGAAATCTTCTCGGAAGTGGAGCCCGACCCCAGTGTGGAAACCATCATGCGCGGCGTGCAGTCTATGAACCACTTCCAGCCCGACGTGATTATTGCGCTGGGCGGCGGCAGCGCCATTGACGCGGCAAAGGGCATGTGGCTGTTCTATGAAAATCCCGAAACCTCGTTTGACGGCCTGCGCCTGCGGTTTATGGACATCAGGAAACGTGCGTTCCACTTCCCGAACCTGGGCAAAAAGGCACAGCTGGTTGCGGTGCCCACCACCTCGGGTACGGGCAGCGAGGTCACCAGCTTCTCGGTTATCACCGACAAACAAAACGGCAACATCAAATACCCGCTGGCCGACTATGAGCTCACGCCGGATGTGGCCATCATTGACCCGCAGTTTGTAATGACCATGCCCAAATCCATCACCGCGGACACGGGCCTGGACGTTTTGACCCACGCGCTGGAAGCCTATGTGTCGGTGCTTGCATCCGACTACACCAACGCGCTTGCGATGAAGGCCATTGAGCTGGTATTTAAATACCTGCCCCGCAGCTATGCAAACCCGGATGATACAGTGGCGCGTGAAAAAATGCACAATGCATCCTGTATTGCAGGTATGGCGTTCTCCAACGCGTTCCTTGGCATCAACCACTCCATGGCGCACAAGCTGGGCAGCGCGTTCCACATCCCGCACGGGCGTGCCAACGCCGTGCTGCTGCCCTATGTGGTGAAATACAATTCACAGACGCCCAGCAAGTTTACCATTTTCCCGAAATATGGGAAATTTGTGGCGGACTACCGCTATGCACAGGTGGCGCGCCAGTTAAACCTGGGCGGCACGACGCAGGAAGAGCAGGTGGATGCGCTCATCGCGGCCATCCGCAACCTGATGAAGGAGTTAAACCTCCCCATGTCCATCAAGGAGTGCGGCGTGGACGAAAAAGAATTTTTGGCAAAACTGCCCTCGCTTTCGGAAAATGCGTTTGAGGACCAGTGCACGACGTCCAACCCCCGTTACCCGCTCATTTCTGAAATCGAAGAGCTCTACAAACAGGCATACTATGGGAAATAAGAACCACAAGTTGGGGCGGCAGGCAATCTGCCGCCCAATTTGGCTAAATCTAAAAATTTTGAAGGAGAAACTGTGATGAAAGTGTATGTGTGTGTTGGAAGTTCCTGCCACCTTCGCGGATCCTATGCCATTATCAATCTGATGAAGGAACACATTGCCAAACACCACCTGGAGGACAAGGTGGAGCTGTCCGCCGCGTTCTGCCTGGGCAAATGCACCGACGGCGTGAGCATCAAGGTGGACGATGAGGTTGTGTGCGGCGTGTCGCCTGACACGTTTGAAACCGTATTCCAGACGTATGTACTCAACCGGGTGTGATAAAGAAGGGAGGATATGCGGCATGGAGGACTGCTTAAAGCTCAAAAAGTCCAACTGTAAGAACTGTTATAAATGTATCCGGAACTGTCCGGTGAAATCCATCAGGTTTTCTGACAACCAGGCGCATATTGTCAAGGACGAGTGCGTCCTTTGCGGCATGTGCTTTGTGTCCTGCCCGCAAAATGCCAAAGAGGTGCGAAACGACGTCGGATATGCAAAAGAGCTTTTAAAAAGCGGCCGGCCGGTGTACGCCAGCGTTGCGCCTTCGTTTGCCGCCAACTATGAGGGCGTCACCATCTCCATGATGGACGCTGCGCTAAAGAAACTGGGCTTTTGCGGCGCTGAGGAAACGGCAATTGGCGCAACCATTGTAAAAAAGGAATATGAAGACATTTTGGCAGGCAAAAAACCCAGCGTGCTCATCTCATCTTGCTGCCACACGGTCAACACGCTCATTCAAAAATACTATCCCGAGGCGCTGCCCTATCTTGCCAAGGTGAAATCGCCCATGCAGGCGCACTGCATGGAGATAAAGCGCGTACATAAAGACGCCTGTACGGTGTTTATCGGCCCGTGCATTTCCAAAAAGGACGAGGCGCAAAAATATCCGGGCATCACCGACTGTGTGCTCACCTTTGAAGAGCTTTCTGCGTGGATGGAAGAAGCGGGCGTGGAGTTTTGCGACCTTCCCGATGAAACCAACACCGGGCGTTCCCGGCTGTTCCCCACAGCGGGCGGCATTATACGGTCCATGGACCTGGCGGACGATATCGACTACATTGTGATTGACGGCATGGACAACTGCATGGCAGCGCTGGAAGATATCCGGGACGGACATTTGAAAAACTGCTTTGTGGAAATGTCGGCCTGCAAGGGAAGCTGCATTGGCGGGCCGGTGATGAGCCGGGCGCGCACCAACCCCGTGCGCGATTTTGTGGCGGTCAACCGCTATGCGGGCACAGGCGATTTGCCGGTGCACCGGCCGGATGCGGAACAGGTTGCAAAAGCGTTCCCGTTTGAAGGCGCCAAAAAGCAGATGCCGGGCAGCGCGGCCATCAAAGAGATTTTGGCCAAAATGGGCAAGCACTCGGAAAAAGACGAGCTCAACTGCGGCACCTGCGGCTACAACACCTGCCGCGAAAAGGCCATTGCGGTGTTTATGGGCAAGGCGGACCTTAGCATGTGCCTGCCGTTTTTAAAAGAAAAGGCGGAAAACTTTTCAGACACCATTATCAACAACACGCCAAACGGCATTTTGGTGCTCAATGAGCAGCTTGAAACCCAGCAGATCAACCGGGCGGCGTGCGACATTCTGGATGTGAAGCGGCCCGAGGACGTGCTGGGCACGCCGGTCATCCGCATTTTGGACCCCACCGACTATCTTGCCGTCATGGACAGCGGGCAAAACGTCTATGAAAAGCGCAAATATTTGGCGGAATACAAAAAATATGTGGAAGAAACCATCATTTACGACAAGGAATACCACATCATTATGAGCATCACCAAGGACATCACAGACCAGCAGGAGATTTTGGAAAGCAAGGAGAAACAGAGCCGGCAGGCGGTGGAAATTACGGACAAGGTGGTGGAAAAGCAGATGCGGGTGGTGCAGGAAATTGCGTCGCTTTTGGGAGAAACCGCGGCGGAAACCAAGATTGCCCTGACCAAATTAAAGGAGACGCTGGAAGATGAATGACCTTTGTGCCGATATCGGCTACCGCAGCTTGAACAAATACGGCGAGCAGCTGTGCGGCGACAGGGTGCAGCTCATCCACGCCGACGACAACAGCCTCATCCTGGTTTTGGCGGACGGCCTGGGCAGCGGGGTAAAGGCCAATATTCTATCCACGCTGACCTCGAAAATCATTGCCACCATGATTGCCAACGCCATGCCCATTGAGGAGTGCGTCAACACCATTGCCTCCACGCTCCCGGTGTGCCAAACCCGGCACATTGCGTATTCCACCTTCACCATTTTAAAAATTACCGACAACTCCTATGCGGAAATCATCCAGTATGACAACCCCATGGTGATTTTGCTCCGGAACGGGGTGCACTATGACTATCCCATGACCGAGCGCACCATTGGCGGGAAAAAGATTTATGAGTCCAAGCTGGAGCTGCAGCTAGACGACGTGTTTATCGCCATGAGCGACGGCGCCATTTACGCCGGGGTGGAACGCACCTTAAACTACGGCTGGCAGCGGGAAAACATCATTGACTTTGTGGAGGCCAACTACGACCCGTCGCTGACGGCAAAAACCATTACGTCGCTGGTGCTGGACGAGTGTGACCGGCTGTATGAAGGGCGGCCGGGCGACGACACCACCGTGGCGTCCATCCAGATCCGCAAGCGCGCGCCGGTCAATCTGCTCATTGGCCCGCCTGCCGACCCGGCGGATGTGAACAAGATGTTTTCGCTCTTTTTTGCCAAGCAGGGCCGGCACATTGTGTGCGGCGGCACCACCTCCAAGCTCACGTCCGAATTTTTGGGGAAACCCATGCAGACAGAGATTGACTATTTCGACCCCGACATCCCGCCCACCGCCAAAATTGAGGGCGTGGACATTGTGAGCGAAGGGGTGATCACCATCAGCCGCGTTTTGGAGTATGCACAGGACTATTTGGACAAAAACAAGCGGTATGACGAGTGGAGCGTGAAAAACGACGGCGCGTCCAAAATTGCGCGCATGCTGTTTTTGGAGGCGACGGACATCAACTTTTACGTGGGCAAGGCCATCAACCCCGCCCATCAGAACCCCGATCTGCCCATCACGTTCAGCATTAAAATCCGCCTGATTGACACGCTGGCACAGTGTTTAAAGCAAATGGGCAAGGAAATTAAGGTGAGTTATTTTTAAAAAAGGGAGATAACAGGTTTGAAAAAAATCCGGAAATTTGATACACAGGTACAGCATTTAAAATACAAGGTGCTGCGCGAGGTGGCCCGTTACGCGTTTGACGGCAAGCTCTCCCGCGCCTATGTGGAGATTCCCAAAAAAATTGTCTCCGGCACAGAGGCCACCATGCGCTGCTGCGTCTACAAAGAGCGCGCCATTGTGGAGGAGCGCATTGCGCTTGCCATGGGCGGCGACAAAGAAAACCCCAATGTGATTGAGGTGTTAAACATTGCGTGCGACGAGTGCCCGGTGGGCGGGTTTGAAGTGACGGACGCCTGCCGCGGCTGCATTGCGCACCGGTGTGAGGACGTGTGCCCGGTGGGGGCCATCTCGTTTGACAAAAACCAAAAGTGCCACATCAACAAGGAAAAATGCGTGGAGTGCGGCAGGTGCGCGTCGGTGTGCCCATACAGCGCCATTACAAACTTCAAGCGCCCGTGTGAAAACGCCTGCAAAATCAAGGCCATCCACATGGACGACAACAAAAAGGCCGCCATTGACAACGGCAAGTGTATTTCATGCGGCGCTTGCGTATACCAGTGCCCGTTCGGCGCCATTATGGATAAGTCGTACATCTTAGACGTGATTTCCCTGTTAAAGGACAGCGCCGGCGGCAAGGGCAAGGTGTATGCGGTGGTGGCGCCCTCTATCTCCAGCCAGTTTTCCTACGCCAAGCTGGGGCAGGTGATTGCCGCCATCAAAAAGCTGGGCTTTTTTAGCGTGGTAGAGGCCGCTTTGGGCGCGGACATGGTGGCGTATGCAGAGGGGGCGGAGCTTTGTGAAAAGGGGTTTTTAACCAGCTCCTGCTGCCCGGCGTTTGTGGATTATATCAAAAAACAGTTCCCCGATTTGGCAAAGCATATCTCGCACAACCTGTCGCCCATGGCCACCATTGCAAAGTACATCAAGGAGACGGATGCCGACGCGAAAATTGTGTTTATCGGCCCGTGCACCGCCAAAAAGATGGAGATTTTGCAGGATTCGGTCAAGCCCTATGTGGACAGCGTGCTCACCTTTGAGGAATTGCAGGCGCTCATTGACAGCCGCGACATTGCGGTGGAGGAGCTTCATGAGGATGTTTTGGACAACGCATCCTATTACGGGCGGATTTTTGCCCGCAGCGGCGGATTGGCGGATGCGGTGCGCCAGTCGCTCAAGGAACAGGGGCTGGATCAGACGTTTGACTATCAGCCCATCTCGTGTGACGGCATTGAACAGTGCCGGATGGCGCTTTTGAAAAAATCGAAAAACGCGCTCAAAGAGAATTTTATTGAGGGCATGGCGTGCACCGGCGGGTGTATTGGCGGCGCGGGCTGCCTGACCCATGAGGAAAAGAGCAAAAAAGAAGTGGATAAATATGGCATGGAAGCGAAGGAAAAGACCATTTCAGACGCCATTGGCGTTTTGGGGAAATAAATTGTTCCCAAAAAGGAAGGGATAAAAAAGACGGATGCAATTTTACATCCGTCTTTTTTAACGTCAGCAGTCTTTCATGCCCATTCCAAATTTCTTCTTGTGGTTGAGCTTTTCTTCCACCATGCGGAGCGCTTCACCGAAACAGAATGATACAAGTAAAAATATCTTAAAAAACGGCGTTATATAAATACGCCTTAAATGTTCCAAGTTATCTCTATATTGCCGTCGGCAATACGTATAACTTTAATCAATGTGTCAACAACAGATTGCTTATCTTCATAGCTGATACTATCCCAAGTTTCAACGTGGTTGGTTACTGTTTCTATATCTTTTGCATTTTGATTATGGGTAAGTGATACTATTTCTTCTTGAAGATTTTTTCTCTCTGTATCTAACTGTTCAACCTTTTTGTTGATGTATTCCATTAAAACAGTATTTGCCCCGACCACTTTGGAAAGCAGATCGTCAATCTCTTTGTCTATTTCAGACAAACGTATTTTATTTTCATTGACTTTTGGCTTGCTTTTTTGTTCGGATTGATAAGTAAGCGTTTTGAATTCTGATAATTTTTCTCGAATCGCCTTTATAATATAATCTTCTAATACATCAGCATAAACTGTGCCGCCTGTACCTTGACAATTCGCTTTTTTTGTTGCGAGAGATGTCGCACATACAAAATATCTGTGCCATTTCGTATTTGCTTTCACAATCGTAAGACCATAACCGCATTTTCCGCATTTTACTTTGCCGACCAGCCATGAAGTTTTCGCTTTGCACGTTTGCGTTGATTGTCTGTTATTCAAGCAGCGCAAACGGCATTTTATCCAATCTTTTGAAGAAACAATCCCCTGATGAGGCGCCAGTACAATTTCCTTATCGGTTAAATCAAGCTGCTTTCTTGTTTTAGACTTATTCCCCTGATATAGATAACACGCATTATATCCGGTAAAATCCGAAACAGGATTTATAACATTTGCACCTTGACTAATAAAAAAGTCATACACATCTGCGTCTGCCATTACATATACAGGATTGCGAAGCATATCGCTGATTCTGCCTACGCTCCACATTCCACCTCGAAGATTTTTTATTCCATGTTCATTAAAGTATGCAATAATATCACCAAGTGAATGTTTACTGTCGGAATACATAGAATACATCAGCCTTATTTGTTCTGCTTCTTCTGGGACAGGAACGTATTTAGACGTTTTTATACCGTCTATTACGGTGCTTGTTTTTGAGAAACCATACGGAATGCGCCCTCCCATATAGAAACCCCGCTTACTCCGTGAGTAATAAGCATCGGCAACTCTTTTTTGTATTGTTTCGCGCTCAAGCTGTGCAAAGACAATACAGATATTCAGCATCGCCCGTCCGATAGGTGTTGACGTATCAAACCGCTCTGTTGACGAAACAAACTCGACATTGTATTGCCCAAATATGTCCATCATATTTGCAAAGTCTAAGATAGAACGGCTAATACGGTCTAACTTATAGACGATAACTCTTGAGACGTTGCCTTCCTTAATGTTGCTCATCATTTCTTCAAAACCGGGACGGTTAGTATTTTTGCCGCTGTATCCCTTATCTGAATATACTTTATACGGATTACCGCGTGTCTCATACTTGCAGTATTCAAGCTGACTTTCTACTGATATACTGTCCGCTTTGTCAATAGATTGTCGTGTATATATAGCGTCAAACATCGTATACCTCCATAACGATGTTATGATATGAGCCGCCCATATTACTCATATTATAACGTGCTATATCATAACTTTCAATGCCTAATTGCATACTTTTTGAAAACATCAAAAAGTTTTCTTTCTATTTCAGACTTTATTTCTTTATATTTATCTGAATGTTTAGGGCGAAAATTTGTGATTATAAAATTCATTTTATCTATAGATATTTTACTTGTATCAGTTAAATATGCCATATTGTCGTTCATTTGGATACCTCCTGTGAGAAAGAGATAATACATCTTATGAAAGACAGCAAGTACACTATTACAAATATAGTTACAGCAAATACAAACGGCGCCGGCTGCGCTCCACGGGCTTGCGCAATGTATTTCATACATTGTCGCAGGCACCCCTGCACGGTTCTCGTCCAGCCGCCCAATGCCGTGACGCGTTCAAGGCGGGAGTATCATTATACCGTCTGTGCGTCATGGCTTGCAGGCTGCCAATCCTGCAATTACGGTAAAATGGTTCTCGCTCGGTCTTAGGACAGATAAAAAGAAAGGGGGGTAATGATGAAACAAAAATCGTTTGTCCTGACGTCTCGGCGCATTTTCTGTAAAGCTCGGCACGGACGGAATGTGTTTGTTTGCCTATTCTGCGGAAAATCCGCTTTCTTTGTCAAAGAACAATCGGCATTTATCAGCCTGTAAAAACACATTTCTTAAAATGTGCTTTTACGGAATGATAACCAAGGCAGGGAGCACGGAAAGGGAAACGTGCTCCCGCCTCGGAATGTTATACCGGCAAGATTTTGAAATCTGCTACAATGCAGTAAATCAACCGTGCTTCCAGACGCAGGCGTATTTCCTCATCAACATAATAAACTTTGTTTCCACATTCGTCTGTAAGCGTTCTTGTCGCCAAACTGCGTATGTACCGCTGGTAGTGGTTTAATACAGCGCCTAAAGCCTGTCCGTCACCGCTTTTTGCGGCAAAAATAACCGATAAAGGCAGATTTTTCACGTTTGCGGCCATTCAAAACCCTCCTTTTCCAGATATTTGCGCATCAGTTTCAGTATGTAGGCACGGCGTTTTGAAATGTTTTGTCTTACTGTGTCAAGTTCTTTCCCGATTTCAGCGTCCGTCATTTCAAGGAAGTATGACAGCAGAATGACGTCCCTTTTATCCGCCGGAAGTTTTTCCAACGCTTCCGCCAGAAAATCGCCGTTGACAACTACCTCTTTTCCGTGAACATTGAATACATGCTCCGAATTAAAGTAATTATCGTATACCGCCAATTCGGAAAGTTCTTTATCAGAAAGTTCGTCAAACACCTTTTCTTTTACCGCCTGATTACTTAATTCCCGATAGATGTATTTTGCTTCGTTCTTCAAAACACGGGTGCAAAAACCGCCGAATTGATTTTGTATGCGCTCCTCATAAGACTTGGATTTTTTCATTTTCTCACCTCCTTTCTTTGCGAAAGTCGGTGTTGTTTTTCCCTTTCATTTAAGGAGTGCAAAACATGTCCTTTTGGCAACTCGGAAATTAAAAAAAGTTAAAAATTTTTCAGAATAGATTTCTTATAGCCTCAAATCAAGAGGGGCGCACGCTGATTAAAAAGCCGGCAAAAAAAAGAAAAAAGCCGTCCGCAGGAAAGTAAAACCTTCCTGCGAACGGCTTTCGCTGTATCTTTCTGCCTTCGTTTGCGAAGGCGTATTATTTATTACTTTTCCAAAAACCGCTGCAAAATCACTGCGGCTTCTGCGCGGGTGGTAGCACCCTGCGGGTCAAGGACGCCGTCGCCCTTGCCGGAGATGAGCCCTGCGCCGACCGCCCAGGACACGCCCTCCTGCGCCCAGTTTGACAGCGCGCCCGTGTCGCCGAACTGCGACAGGTCGCCACGCCCGGAAGTTTCCATACCCTTAAAGCCCGCATACCGCTGGAAAATGGCGGCAAGCTGCTCGCGGGTGATACGGTCGTCCGGGGCAAAGGTGGAGGCGTCATAGCCCTGTACAATGCCGTTGACGTTCGCCCATGCCACCGCCTTGGCGTACCACGCATCCGCCGGTACGTCCGCAAAGGCGCTTGCACTTGCCGAAGGCTCGCCCGCGGCCCGCCACAGCACCGTCACCAGCATACCGCGGGTAACAGGTTCATTGGGCGCGAACGAGGTGTCCGACACGCCGGAAAAGAGGCCGTTATTCACCACGTACTCCACCGCGCCTGCAAACCAGTTGTTCGTCCGCACATCGGTAAAGGAGCCGACCATTGGCGCGACGCTTGACGGCGCAGAGGGCAGCCCTTCCAGCATGGATTCATCAAAGATGACAATCTTCAAATGCTCATCAAAGCCTTCATCAACGCCGTTGAAGGGGACGTAAACATCCATATTGGGTATGGCCACCACGCCTGCGCCAGCGCCGCCGATATGGGTATTGGGGAACACCCGTTCCGCATTGGGCATCAGGATGGTCCCGCTGCCCGGCTGGATGGCGCCATAAGATAATATATCAACGCCCCCATAGCCGTAAAAGCCTTCTACAACCTTTACCCGGTTCAGGTTTATGATGGGAATAGCACTCGACGTCAGTCTATGGACATTGAGGATGGTATCCGGCAATGTCAGGGCGTCCATCTGGCAGTCATACAAAAAGTCCTCCCATGTGGTGATGGCGGCTGACCAGTTGGTGATCTGGCCGATGTTGTTATTCGTAAACGCCGCCCAGTCCATATATTCCAGACTGTCTGGCAGACGGACGTCCATTTTTTGGGATGAGCCGGTATTGATATGGGCAAAAGCCTTTTGCCCGATATACTTCACGCCGTTGGGGATTTCCAGATAGCCGATGTCGATTTGATAATCGCTTTCAAACGCATTCATGCCGATATAGGTCAGGGCGTCAGGCAAATCGCGCAGGGCGCTTTTGGGGACGCCTCGGTGTCCGTTTGGAACATCATCAATATAGGTGACGCTTTCCGGCAGGGTAAAATCATCTAATTCGTACATCCTGCTGGGAAACGCGTCCGGTCCGATATAGCGCAGCCCGTCCGGGAGGGACATGGTGGTGTCATAGTGGCTGGATTGCCATTCCATTATTCCCAGCGTACCGGGACGGACATCGACATGGAGCGGTGTCCAGGGATCCAGTTCGGTTTCCTTAAAGCAGAATACGCGGCCAAGATAGTTTTCACCACCTGGAAGGTTCTCCCAATACGGTGTTCTCTCAAGACTTCCCGGATAAAGGACTTCCAGTGTGCCGGGGAAGCTGATGCTGTCAAGCGAGCTGCAGCCGGCAAATGCGTTATCGCCGATTTTTTTCAGCCCCTCCGGCAGCACGACATTGTTCAGGCTGGCGCAGCCGCCAAAGGCTCCAAACCCAATCTCTTTTAAGCCGCTGCCAAAGTTTACCGTAGTTAGTTCCGACTGCGCGCCAAAAGCGCTTTCCGCAATGTATTCCACGCTGTCCGGTAACGTGACAGAGGTAACCTTAGAATTTTCAGTGCGGGCAAGGGAGAAGGCATCGGTGGCAATGCCCCTGACGCCATCCGGTACGGTAACCACAGGATCGTCCCCAAAATAGCATACCAGCTCTCCGCCGATGACAATAAAGGGGTCGCCGCCGTCCCACACACGTTCCATCAGATTATATACCATTTCGGTGCCGAGGAACGCATTGGCGCCGATATATTCCACGCCGGCAGGGATGGTAAAATTGTCTACCTTGCAGTTCTTGAAAGCGCTCTCACCGATGGATTTCAACGTGGAGGGCAGGTTGATTTCCGACAAATCCAGGGCGCTTGCAAACGCATTATCTCCAATGGTTTCCAGGCCTTCCGGCAGCGTAACCTTCTTCAAATTAACCACAGGAGCCGTGCTGGGGTAATAGGCAAATCTTTCAATGTATTTCACGGTGTCTGGTACAATGACGGTTTCCACCGTGTTGTCGTAGTAGGGTGGAAGATTAAGATCGCCAATCCCCACCACGGTGTAGCCGTTGATTTGCGAGGGAATCACCAGGTCGGTTTCCGTGCCGTTATAGCCCATGATTTCAATGGTGTCCTCGGTGACAAAGCGATAGTCAAAGACAGCGCCGGGATCCTCCGCCGCAAACGCCGCCATGGGCGTCAGGCTCAGCAGCATACACAGGGCAAGCAGCACGCCCCATATGCGTTTGGTAATAGTTTTTGTTGTTTGCATAAGAACATCTCCTTATATACATTGTTATTTCAAAAACTGTCCCCGTGTTTTCCGTCTGAAGGATTCCGGCCGGAGGAGCGGATACCCCTCCAGCCGGAACACATCGTTCCTGTTTATTTTTCCAAAAACCGCTGCAAGATCGCCGCGGCTTCTGCGCGGGTGGTGGCGCCCTGCGGGTCAAGGACGCCGTCGCCCTTGCCGGAGATGAGCCCTGCGCCGACCGCCCAGGACACGCCCTCCTGCGCCCAGTTTGACAGCGCGCCCGTGTCGCCGAACTGCGACAGGTCGCCACGCCCGGAAGTTTCCATACCCTTAAAGCCCGCATACCGCTGGAAAATGGCGGCAAGCTGCTCGCGGGTGATGCGGTCGTCCGGGGCAAAGGTGGAAGCGTCATAGCCCTGTACAATGCCGTTGGCGTTCGCCCATGCCACCGCCTTGGCGTACCACGCATCCGCGGGTACGTCTGCAAAGGCGCTTGCACTTGCCGAAGGCTCGCCCGCGGCCCGCCACAGCACTGTCACCAGCATACCACGGGTTACCGGGTCATTGGGCGCGAACGAGGTGTCCGACACGCCGGAGAACAGGCCGTTATTCACCACGTACTCCACCGCGCCTGCAAACCAGTCGTTTGTCCGCACATCGGTAAAGGAGCCGACCATTGGCGCGACGCTTGACGGCGCAGAGGGCAGCCCTTCCAGCATGGATTCATCAAAGATGACAACCTTCAAATGCTCATCAAAGCCTTCATCAACACCGTTGAAGGGGACGTAAACCTCCATATTGGGTATGGCCACCACACCTGCGCCATCGCCGCCAATATGGGTATTCGGGTATACCCGTTCCAGATTGGGCATCAGGATGGTTCCGCTGCCCGGCTGGATGGTGTCAGAAGTATATATATCAGCGTACCCATACCCGGAAAACCCTTTTATCACCTTTACCCGGTTCAGGTTCATGACAGGACTAGAATACGAGGTCAGTCTATGAACGTTGAGGATGGTGTCCGGCAGGGTCAGGGCGTCCATCTGGCAACCAAGCAAAAAGTCATTCCATGTGGTGATGGCGGCAGGCCAGTTGGTGATCTGGCCGATGTTATTGTGCTCAAACGCCGCCCACTCCATATATTCCAGGCTGTCCGGCAGGCGGACATCCATTTTTTGGGATGAGTTGGTATTGATATAGCCAAAAGCTTTTTCTCCGATATACTTCACGCCATTGGGGATTTCCAAATAGCTGATGTCAATCGAATGTCCCGAAAACGCCTTGTCGCCGATATAGGTCAGGGCGTCAGGTAAATCACGCACGGCGCTTATTGGAACGCCGGCCTCGTGATCGATATAGGTGACGCTTTCCGGCAGGGTAAAATCAACTAATTCGTACATCCCATCGGGAAATGCGTCCGGTCCGATATAGCGCAGACCGTCCGGGAGGGACATGGTGGTGTCATATTGGCTGGATTGCCATTCCATTATCCCCAGCGTACCGGGACGGACATCGACATGGAACGGCGACCAGGGATCCAGTTCGGTTTCCTTAAAGCAGAATACGCTGCCAAGATAGTTTTCGCCCCCTGGCAGGTTCTCCCAATACGGGGTAGCCCTAAGGCTTCCCGGATAGAGGGTTTCCAGTGTGCCGGGAAAGCTGATGCTGTCAAGCGAGCTGCAGCCGGAAAATGCGGTATCTCCAATTTTTCTCAACCCCTCCGGCAGTACAACATTGTTCAGACTATCGCAGCCGGAAAATGCGGCATCGCCAATCTCTTTTAAGCCGCTGCCAAAGTTGACTGTAGCCAAAGCCGACAGAGCGGAAAAACCCTCTTCCGCAATATATTCCACGCTGTCCGGCAGCGTGATGGAGGTGACGTCGCCGCCATAGGGGGAGAAAGCGTCAGTAGCAATGCCCCTGACGCCGTCCGGCACGGTGACCACAGTATCATCGCCTGCATACTTCACCAGCTCTCCGCCAATGACAATAAAGGGGTCTCCGCCACGATCCCTTACCTCGTTTGCTTTACGAACCGCCATATAGGTCTCGTTGAATGCGTTGGCGCCGATATATTCTACACCGGCTGGGATGGTGAAATTGTCTATGTTGCAGTTCATAAAAGCACGTTCACCGATGGATTTCAACGTGGAGGGCAAGTTGATTTCCGACAAACCCGGGGCGCTTGCAAACGCATTATCGCCAATGGTTTCCAAGCCTTCCGGCAGTGTAACCTTCGTCAGACTACTCACATAGTAAGCTGTATTTGGGTAATAGGCAAATGTTTCAATGTACTTCACGGTGTCTGGTACAACGACACTTTCCACCGTATCGGTGTCGTCACCCAGAAGATCAAGGTCTCCTATCCCCACCACGGTGTAGCCGTTGATTTGCGAGGGGATCACCAGGTCGGTTTCCGTGCCGTTATAACCCATGATTTCAATGGTGTCCTCGGTGACAAATTGGTAGTCGTAGACAACGCCCGGATCCTCCGCCGCAAACGCCGCCATGGGCATAAGGCTCAGCAGCATACACAGGGCAAGCAACACGCCCCATATGCGTTTGGTAATGGTTTTTGTTGTTTGCATAAGAACATCTCCTTATATACATTGTTATTTCAAAAACTGTCCCCGTGTTTTCCGTCTGAAGGATTCCGGCCGGAGGAGCGGATACCCCTCCGGCCGGAACACATCGTTTCTGTTTACTTTTCCAAAAACCGCTGCAAGATTACCGCGGCTTCTGCGCGGGTGGTGGCGCCCTGCGGGTCGAGGACGCCGTCCCCCTTGCCGGAGATGAGCCCCGCGCCGACCGCCCAGGACACGCCCTCCTGCGCCCAGCCAGATACCGCGCCCGCGTCGCCGAACTGCGACAGGTCGCCGTGCCCGGAGGTGGACATGCCCTTAAAGCCCGCGTACCGTTGGAAAATGGCGGCAAGCTGCTCGCGGGTGATGCGGTCGTCCGGGGCAAAGGTGGAGGCGTCATAGCCCTGTACAATGCCGTTGGCGTTCGCCCACGCCACCGCATTGGCGTACCACGCATCAGCGGGTACGTCTGCAAACGTACTTGCGCCCGCGACCGGCTCGCCTGCTGCCCGCCACAGCACCGTTACCAGCATACCGCGGGTAACAGGTTCATTGGGCGCGAACGAGGTTTCCGACACGCCGGAGAATAGGCCGTTATTCACCACGTACTCCACTGCGCCTGCAAACCAGTCGTTTGTCCTCACATCGGTAAAGGAGCCGACCATTGGCGCGGCGCTGGTTGGCGCAGACGGCAGGCCTTCCAGCATGGATTCATCAAAGGGAACGATGCGGATGTCTCCATACACCTCTACGCAGTCGGGTAAATTTGTCACTTTATCGGACAGCGCAATCTCGTGTAAGTCGAAACCCTGGATGACGGTTTCGGTAAACTTTTCCACATTAGGCATCAGAAGCAGCGTACCGCCTTCGCGCTCATTATTGTGATCGTTACACGTGATCTCACCTAAAGAAGTGTTATCGCTGCCTACTTGTTTTGCGCGGTTCAGGTTGACAGGCATCCCGTTATCGGTTTCAAGTGAAATTACATTCAAAATCGTGTCCGGCAAAGTCAGGGCATCCATCTGGCAGAGAGCCAAAAAGTCATCCCATGTGGTGATGGAGGCTGGCCAGTTGGTCACCTGGCCGATGTTGTTGTTCGCAAACGCTCTCCAGCCCATATATTCCAAGCTGTCCGGCAGGCGGACGTCCATTTTTGTTCCTTGGTTGATACCATAAAAGGCCCATTCTCCGATATGCTTCACGCCGTTGGGGATTTCCAGATAGCTGATGTCGATTTGGTCATCGGTTTCAAACGCATAATCGCCGATATAGGTCAGGGCGTCAGGCAAATTACGAAGGATGCTGAGAGGAAGGCCACCGCTTCCTTGCGTAATGTCATCAATGTAGGCGACGCTTTCCGGCAGGGTTATATCACCTGTAACCCTCGACAGCGCATTGGGGCCGATATAGCGCAACCCGTCCGGGAGGGTATAGGTTATCATGTCAAAGGCTTTCCCCTCGATAACCGGCTCCATCAAACCCAGCGTGCCAGGACGGACGTTGATATGGACTGCCGGCGCATGATATTCTTCGCCCTCGGCGGCGATATATTTATAGAAAAACATACTGCCGAGATAGTTTTCGCCGTTGGGCAGATTCTCAAAATACGGGGTGTCTCTAAGGCTTTCCAGATAGAGGGTTTCCAGGGTGCCGGGGAAAGTGATGCTGGACAGTGAGGTGCAATCGGCAAACGCAGCATATTCTATCTTTTTCAGACCCTCCGGCAGAACGACATTGTTTAGGCTGGTACAGCCGTCAAATGCTCCAAACCCAATTTCCTTCAATCCACTTCCAAACTGTACCGTGGTTAAATCTCTTTCCATCTCAAATGCGTAGTCTGCGATGTACTCCACGCTGTCCGGCAGCGTAACTGAGGTAATGTAACCCGAGAACGCAGAACCGCCAATGCCCTTGATACCGTCCGGCACGGCAACGATGGGATCATAACTTGCATAAGCTATCAGCTCGCCGCCGATAACGACAAAGGGGTTTCCGCTATTCTCTGCTGCTTTAGTCAGGTCGAGTGCCATCCCAGTATCACGGAATGCGTTGATACCGATATGCTCTACTCCGGCGGGTATGGTGAAATTGCGCAGTTTCTGGCATCCGTCAAAAGCGCTCTCACCGATGCGCTTCAGGGTGGAGGGGAGATTGACCTCCTCTATGCCCGGGGTTGCCGCAAACGCCCAGTCGCCGATGATTTCCAAGCCTTCAGGCAATGTTATCTTTTTCAGATTCTCTACCCAATAGTAACCATTATTCAGATTGATGCCATTCAGGTATTTCACTGTATCTGGCACAACGATAGTTTCTACCGTGTTGGTTCCGTCTGTTGGCAGATCGAGTTCTTCGATGCCGACTACAGTGTAGCCGTTGATTTCGGACGGGATAACCAGGTCGGTTTCCGTGCCACGATATCCCATGATTTCAATGGTGTCCTCGGTGACAAATTGGTAGTCGTAGACAACGCCCGGATCCTCCGCCGCAAACGCCGTCATGGGCAGCAGCCCTGCCAGCATGCACAGGGCGAGAATCGCGCCCAATACGCGCCGGGATAGTGTTTTTGCTGTTGTTTTCATAAACTCATCTCCTTGTTATAAAATCGTATTTGCTAAAAACCATATCCTTGTTTTCCGTATCAGGATTCCCGGCAGGGAGGGCCGGTTGGCCCTCCGGCCGGAACAAAATCATTTCAGTTTACTTTTCCAAAAACCGTTGTAGGATAGCGGCAACTTCCGCGCGGGTCGCGCTGCCCAGCGGGTCAAGGACGCCGTCCCCCTTGCCGGAGATGAGCCCCACGCCAACTGCCCAGGAGACATTGCCCTGCGCCCAGGCGGAAACTTTGCCTGCATCCCCAAACTGCGACAGGTCGCCGGATTCACTTGTTTCCATCCCCTTAAAGCCTGCATATCGCTGGAAAATGGCGGCTATCTGCTCGCGGGTAATGAAGTCGTCCGGGCCAAAGGCAGAAGCGTCATACCCCTGTACAATGCCGTTGGCGTTCGCCCACGCCACCGCCTTGGCGTAGTATGCGTCCGCCGGGACGTCCGCAAAGGCGCTCGCGCCTGCGGACGGTTCGCCTTCCGCGCGCCACAGCACCGTTACCAGCATGCCGCGGGTCATGGCGGTATCCGGTGCAAATTCCGTATCCGACACGCCTGCAAACAGGCCGTTTTCATTTGCGTACCGCACCGCGTCGTAGAACCAGTCGCTCTCCGCTACGTCGGCAAACGGGTTTTTCCACTCGGAAGGAGGTGGGGTAGGCTGCGCGCCGTCCTCCGTCCATTTTGCGTACAGCGTCAGGTTTTTCGTTACTTTCGTATCAAAGTCAAATGCCTCTGTGCATTCCTTATCCGTAAACCAGCCCCCAAAGGTATAGCCTTCGCGGGTCGGATCCGCCGGTTTTGTGACCGTGCCGTTCCTATTTACGCGGATGCTGTCAATCCCACTGCCGCCCTGGGTATCGAAGGTTACCGTGTAGCGCGTGGTTCCGCCACCGCCTCCGCCGCCGGGTCTGGTATCGGGCGTGTCAGGGGTTTCCGCTTTTTTCAAAGTATAGGTGAATGTCGCTACTTTGCTATCCTTTTTGCCTGCCGCCACAGCAATGGCTTTGATGGTCATATCTGAGGTGATGAGGATAGATTTCGTATATAATTTGCTTGTGCGGGTTGGTTCCGTGCCGTCTGTGGTGTAGTATATTGTTGCACCATCTTCTGCCGTCAGTACAATCGGCGTATTTACATCCAGTTTACTGCCGCTATCCGGATTTGCAGTAGGCGCGGCTGCCTGTTCCAAAGCTTTGAAATCAAGCTGTTCCTTGAAATGATTTTGCAGCATTTGTTTGCCGGTGTAGCTTGTAACATCGCTCTTGACTTCCAGCAGGACAACCGAATCTTCTTCGATTGCCGTATTCAGTACAACGGTACGGGCAAAGTTTTTGTCTCCGTTTGCTTCTTTATCTGGATAGGAAATCATCCCTGCCGTATTAAGATCCATCTTTTTACCATTTACCGACAGATTGAATTTATCTGCGGTCAATGTGGAAACATCCATATACTGGTCAAATACGACATATACACCCTCTGATGTGGCAACAGTGTTTGCTTCATCTACCGTGGGATTGGCGCTGGCATAGAGATTGATGTTGACATCCAGCTGAACCGGCGGAACCGGCATTGCATAAATATCGCCTTTTTTCTCAGCGCCGGAGCCATCGTTTTCACCCGTGGTATAAGGTTCATAGCCGTTGGCCACAAAATCAACGGACCAATATCCTTCGGGTACCATCCACTCATATTGACCGTTTTCATTGGTCAGATAGGGGTTGACTTGGTCGAATTCACCTGCGTTCCACATTGTACGGTTGCCCGCATCGTCTACTGTATAGATAGTCGCGCTTACGCCCTCAATCCGGTTGCTTTCCACGCCGGCATAGACATAACCGGAGGGGTCAATGATGGGCTTTCTGGTATCGGGAACAGCTTCTCCCTTTGTGGTGGTATTGGTCGTTTTCGGTTTCAAGCTCAGATCCCCTTTGGCCTTTTCAATCAGCTCGCGCTGTTCCGCCTCCGTCATATCAGCCCATTTTTTCCCGTTCTCAAAAACATAATCTTTATAATCCTCTGGTTCAAATAGATAGTCTTCCTTGTATTTCTGGGCGTTGCGGGGATCGGGGAAGCGATCGTCAAAGGGAAACCAGCCCCAGTCTACCACACTGTCCTTATCGATATCCATCAGTGCTTCATAGCAGAGCTGCTTCAGCTCATAAATGTACTCTTCCTTGGTTGGCCCCAACCTTATCATATCACCTATATCGCCCGATTGGTTTTTCATCGCCTCCCGCGCCCAATCGCTCATGTTGGCGATAAGCTCCTGTTTGCTTTCCACATCCATGATCGCCGCGTTCTCCAGAACTTTACCGATTTCTACATTCAGTTCTGTACCACCCAATGTCCATAGGATATCCTTCTTTAGCTGTTTATACAGACTGCCAGGCTCTCCATACACATCCTTACCGCCCGTTTTAATTCTGGGATGAAATGTCAGATCGTTCTGCTCAAGACATTGAACCAGCAGCACCAGCGAAAGTAGGGTTGGATCGTTGCCGCACATCGTCACATAATCAATGACCGGCGCCTGCGGGTCGGGGGCGCCTCCTTCATTTGCCGGAGCGGCAGACAAGCGGAACAGGCTGGGGTTTTCCCCCTTGGCCTGCGGATATTCCAAAACCGCCTGTTCATATTTTTCGCCAAACTCCTCGAAGTTATTATACCAGCCTTCCAGTAGCTCAATCTCAATATCTTCCTTATCCTCCGCCGTTATCGTAACCGGTGTATTGGATGTGCAGATCGTTTGCTCAAGATAACCGGTCTGCTCGTTGATTACGCGCTCGGTGTAGGAATTTGGAGTGATCACCGTATCCAGCCAAAGGGCGTTGCTGCCGCCATCGGTGGCTTTTTGGATGACGCGGTACTGCCAAACGTCATTGACCTTCTCTACCGCTACATAGACCTGATTGCCGACGTGCCCGTTCCCTGCTGCACTTTGTTCCGCCTCGCAGGTTTTCAATTCCGTCAGCAGACCAGAGATATCAGCTTCTGTCTCGGCAGTATCGGTAAGGGTGAACCCTCCAACCTCCATTGTCAAGCCTTTGTCGCCTTCGGCCTTGGTAAAGGTAACGCCATGTTGGCTGATTCCGGCCAGATCCAGATCTTCCGGAATCGCATAATCCGCTTCCTTTTCCCGTAGCCGTGCAAAGTCCGTTGCCGTCATGGTCGCAAGGTCGCCATCGTTGGGGTCGATTATCTTTTCGTAGGAGACCCATGCGCCGGTGGGTGGATTATTTCCGCACAGTTTCGGCTCTGTCTGCCATGTGTTGTCCCGGGTTTTTTTTGCTTTCAAAAGCTCCACGCCGTTGGCACGGGGCAAATGGACGATAACGCTTTCGCTGTTCAATTTATCCGCATTGCCAAAGGTCATGGTATAGACAACCGGCGTATCCGGCATATACCAGTAAAAACCGGTCATTGCCTCGCCATTATCCCACAACACCTCATTCCTACCCACGTAATCGGTAATTTCTATCGTTTTCAAATAGGGGGCTGTCGAGCTGTAGGTTACGGTTTGCGTTGCCGAAACAACTTCCCGGTCGCCGCTCTTATATTTGGCAATCACAGAATGTTCTTCCGTGCCAATGGGATTGTTTAAGCGCAATCTTGCAGTGTAAAAGCCATCTTTGTTCGCTGTCATCACCGCTGCCGTTTCACCATCCAGCATAATCGTGACGTCGGCATTTTTCGGCGCTTGGCCATAGACCGAGAAAACATCACTGCCCGTTGCCGACGGCGCATACAGGGAGATGCTCGGCGAAGCGATCTTGCTTTCCCCAATATACTGCTTCGTGCCGCCGTCAAAAGAAACCGCCGCCTGTGCCGTAACATTACTGAGATTCGTGCGGCCGCTCTGCCACTGAATCACCGCCGGATAACCGCCGTATACACGGATGTCGGGGATTTCAACGGAATATCTTCCTCCAAAACCGGAATCATTCATGTCATGATTAGGAGAAAGCTTTACATCCTCCTGTGCGCGTTTGCCATTGATGTAAACACTGCCATCCAAAATATTCGGGCTAATTCCATCGCTCTCAGAGGTCTGATTGGTGTCCAAATAGACGGTCAATGTATTCCCTACTGTATTAGGCTTATTGGGCGCAACGGTCACCCGGGCGGAAACGGTTGTCGCCGTTGCGTCCAGGGTCAGGCCGCTGGCTTCGGCGTTCAGTATCAGCATCTGCTCGTTTATATTGCCTGTGGGCAGGGTCAGTTCCTGTCCCACCGTCTGCTGAGGAGATTGACTGTCTTTTAGCTCGACCGTTGCTTCCGCGCTCACCTTGCCGTTGGTTTTCAAAGCGTTAATGCTATTCTCCGCCTTATCCAAGGTATCCAACTCGTCATGGTCAATTACCCGATAGGCGTCGTCCAATAGGAACAGATAGGTATATGTTCCCTCAGGCAGGGGAATCCCCTGATAATAAGAATCGCCTTGATACAAGTCGGTGTAGATTAGTTTTTTGTCATTTTGGCCATGTCCATATACCAGAACATAAAAATTACGATCCAGTACATTGGTCAGTGTAAATTGGGGATAGCTATAATATTCCCATGTTATCGAGTCGGTATATACGGCGCTGGAATTCTCATCCAGTTCCAGGTTCTCAATAGCTGCTCTCCCGATTTTCGATCGAACGGTCAGTGTTATGTTTGTATTTGGAGCGGCGCCTGTTAAGGTAATCAAATCGCTGTCTTCCACTGCGGCGGGAATATTTGTTTCGCCCTGCTTCGCAGAAGCGGAAACGAGGCTTCCGCTGTTTTGTGGCAGGAACACAACTCCCGTGCGGGCTGTCAGGGTGAAATCCTTGCTTGTATCCGCAGTGTTAAGGGGTTCGGTTTTTGTTTCTGCCATGATATAGGAAGCAGAGATATTCGCCGTGCCGCCGCTTGGCACACCTTGAATCGTGTAGATACCATCTTTATCGGTGTAATCGGTATAGGTTTTGGCGATGCCGTTGACATGGGCGGTAATGCTCACAAGAGCGTTTGCCTGCGCCTTGCCGCCCACATGGACTGTACCGGAAACATCGCGTACCGGCATGTCTGTCATTTCCAGCGTTACGGATTCTCCTGTCACCTGTACACGGCCTGAAGCTTGATAGTCCAATGCGGCGCCGTTGGTAGGCACAGCCTCGGCGTATAGAGTTTCACCGGAAAAGTACACACAGTTCTCGCCAACGGCAACAAGCTTGCCGCTCTCATCATACCAGTCAACGCGGTGGCTCACATCGGGAGACACCGTCGCCTTCGCTTCGCCCGCCACCGTCACACCACTAACGGTGAGGTTAGCCGTGGTTTTTTGGCCGTCAGTCACGGTGATAGGCTCCGTACTGCCGCAAGTTGCAATCCGCCCTTCTTTTGTCAGCGTAACATCTGCCTTGTATGTACCGGGTTCAGGAGACCCCATGCTAAATGTACCCGGAGCGCTAATGATCCGTGAGGAGATCATCCCGCTCTCAGAATCACGCAGTGTCAGCACGGCGCCTTCGGGAACAGCGCCCGTTACCGCCACTTCCAAATGGGCAACGACATTTTTATCAATCGTAGATTCCGCAGTGATATTTCCCACGGCATATTTCACGCTGCCCAGAGTAACTGCATCTGTCGGCACAGTGCCGCTGTAGATATAGATACCGGCGGAGGCGGCTCCCTCCGTTGTCAAGTTCATGGTTTTTTCAGCCGTGCCATCGCTGTATGCCAGGGTCGCAGTAGGCGTTTCGGCTGCATTGCTGACAAACAGATAGGCCGTGATCCTGCCCTCTGCCAACACACCGTTAGGCGCTTCATCCACATAAACCGTTTGTAAATTGATAACCGGCGAGTCATCGGGGTCATCAGGGTCTACGGAGGGCGTCGTGCCTCCGCCGTCGCCTTTCAGCACCAGATTTTGTGCCGCTCTCGTTTGGTAAAAAGATTCGCCGGCTTCCAGACTATGGTATAATGTCCAGTCATAAAGCTCTTTTGTTCCACCGTTATATGGTGTATATTTTTGGTCATAGCTGTAGGGGCCGAAGAATTCCATCCAGGAAAGGCTCACCGGTGCACCATCCAGTTGTTCGCACAACGGATACTCCCTGCCATCAACGGTGACGGTTTCTCCCGTAGCTATGTAATCCATATGATACCAGCCGCCTGTGCCATCTCCCCAGTCTTTATGCTCGCCAGTCACGAAATACAAATTGCCCTGACTGTCTTTAAACCGATAAGGAGTAGTATACCTCGTTTCACCAACATAGAAAGGGAATTCCGTATATTTGTTAAAAAGCGGATCGAAATTCCCACGCACATAGGGCTCGACCGTCTTTCCACCGGAGGACACACTGCCGTAAACCAGTGCATTTTCCTTTGCCGCAGTACCATGAATGATCAATGCGGCACCATTCTTACTGATAGCATTCACCGTTGCATTTTCCGTGACGATAAATCTTGCATCGGCATATTCGCCTCTGATATAAATGGCTTCTTCACGAATGGCATCTGTGCCATTATTGTTCACATTCATTACGCCATTGCCTGAAACGATTGCGCCGCAGCCGGTGAAGTTCAGTTGGCCGAAGGTGACATTGCCCGTCAGCTTGATTGTGAAATCACTTCCCATGCAGTTGGCTCCCAGGCTCACGAACTCGCCGTCTTTCAGGGTCAGGGTATTGGTATTCTCATCATAAGCGATACCCAAACCGGACAAGGTCTGCGGATCGCTTGCCTCCCAGCCGGAGGCCTCTCCGGCATAAGCATAAATCCAGCCATCTTGTGTTTCAACCCCAACATAGGCCGCTGGAATTACGGGTTTTGCCGCAAACGCCGCCACCGGCAGCAGCCCAAGCAGCAGGCACAAGGCAAGCAACGCGCTTCCCACGCGCCGCCACAAACCTTTTGCTATCTGTTGTTTGCTCATTTTTTCAGACTCCTTTATTTATTAAGATATATTTTTCATACTTTCTTTTTCGTATGTTCTATAATTACCCGGCAAAGCACTGCGTCCAGTAAACACCCAGCTCGCCGCCCAACACGACACCTACGCCCAGGCGCGTCGCCTCCGGATCCAGGATATTGCCCCGGTGCCCCGGCGAGTTCATCCAGCCGTCCATAATCACCTCCGGCGCCGCGTCCCCGGCCGAGATATTCTCACTAATCATATAATAGGAAATGCCCGCCGCGTCCGCGCGCCCGTCCGGGCCGAGGCCGTCCGGGTTCACATGGTCAAAAAAGCCGCGCTTTATCATGTCCTCGCTGTGGGCGCGGGCCAGCGCCGCAAGGCCGTCGTCCCATGTAACGGCGGCAAGGCCGTTCTCGGCGCGCACCTGGTTTACCATGTCAAAAATGGCTTTTTCGTATTCCCCGCTGTATCCGGTTACTTCCCCCGGTACTCCGGCAGGGGGCGCGCTGCCCGCCTGCGCAAGCACATCGGTTAAAATCCCGTTTATGATGCCGTTCAAATTCTCCGTGTCAGTCGCCCGGCCGTCAAGGCGGCGCAAAAGCGTACAAAGCTCTGCCCGCGTCAGATAATCAAAGGGCGCAAAGCCCGTGTCCTTGCCCAGCATAATGTTGTTGTCTATCGCGGCGGAAATCATGCTGCACATCGCCGGGTCGTCTTGATATTCTGCATAGTCCGCCATGCCCTGCGCCGAAGCGCCGGAATACCCATCCCACACAATGCCGTGTATCGGCAGGATGGCATGCGCCGCGTCCCGTCTGGTCAAAGGCTCCTCCGGGTACAGGTAGAGCCCCTGGTACAGCGGCATCAAAAGCCCGGAGCCGGTGTAGGGCGCATACCACGCCGACGGGGCAACGTCCGCCCATAAAAGGTACGAATCGCCGCTTTCCACCAGCCCGTATACGGCGGTAATGATTTTCATAAATTCCGCGCGGCTGATGGTTTTATCCGGCTGGAACGTCCCATCTGGGTAGCCGCTTAGGTATCCTTTCTCTGTCATGGTGCTGATATCCGCCTCCGCCCAATGCCCGGCAGTATCGCTGAATGCGAATACCTGCAGGGGCAGCGCGGCCAGGAGCAGCGCAAGGAAAGCAGCAAGCAATTTGCTATGTATCTTCATATGGAATCCCTCCTGTCCAGGATTTTATCCTATTCAATATAGCCGGAAATTGGCTCTGTATACATACTGTCGTCGGTTACAGGCTCGTAGCGCCCGCCCTGGTAGGTATCGCTCCAGCCGTTTTCCGCCCGGTAGATTTCGCCGGTTTGAGTATCGTAAACCCGTTCATATCCCAACGTGGCGTCACTCTGCTTCTGGCTGATAATATCCTGGCTGGTGCTGCGCGCTTCCCAGGAGGACATGATGCCGTCCAAAACAGCATTGCCGTTGGCGCTGAACTGCATCGCCTGCGCCACCTGCTCCTGCCCCGCCTGCTGCACGCTTTGCACATAAGCCTGGGAGTATTCCAGCGTCCCCATGCATTGGGTCAGCACGTCTTCCCACTCAATCAGCGTATCCTTTGCAGCGGTGACCGCCATGATATTGTACGCCATATAATAGCCGCCGTCCGCGCTGGGGATCTGATAGCCCGACGGAGCGCCCGCGGCAATCTGAACCGGTCCGAAATCTACCACCGTGGCGGCGAACATCCCTTCGCCTTCCCTGCCATCCTCTGTGAAGGTGGCGCGGAGCAGCTCGTCGCCCAGCGCCGCCTGCCCGAAATTGCCCGCAGACGGGAAACGCTCGGTAACAGTGAAATCCTCAAACCGTGGGAAGGTGTAGCCCGCGTAGCCTGGTTCTGCCTGCACGGCAAAGTCCGCATACTGGGGGAACAGCTTATAGAAATTTTCAGTGGACGGCTGCGCCAATACCGGCGCAAGGGTAAATAGGTACGCCTGGCTGTTGCCCGCTGCATAAGTGTACTGCCACGCCTCCTTCCCCGCCTGGCTGTGCAGCAGGGCGTCCGCTTTCAGCAAAACGAACATCTGGTTCAGCGGCTCCTCCGGGTCGGTTACGCGGATACTGTGATACATCCCGGTGCCTCCGCTGGATACCGACCAGCCGGCCGGGATTTGCATGCTGAACGAACCGTCCGGCGCGCTGTACAACTCTGTCTCGGTTGCTTTTGCTTTGGTTTTGGTAATGGTAACGTTTCCGCTGTCCGGCGTCTGAACCGGCATCCCGGTTTGCACGGGCGGCGCTTTAACGCCGCAGGCGGAAAGGACTGCTGCCAGCAGGGTAACGGATAACACCACTGGCAAGCGCCGCTTGCATTTGATTTGCATAGGCCGTCGGCCTCCTTCCGTATGGCAAGTATATTCGGCACAGCTTACTGTGCCGCCGCGCCTGTATCTTCCGGCGGCTGGAACCGGACGCCCTTCATCACCAACACGTTTTCTAGATGCTGGGTGATCCGGTCAGCCACGGCGGTCAAAGCACGCTGCTGTCCGGGAATGGACAGTCCGCAGCATGGCGCAAGCATAGCGAGCGTCATAATGGTTCCGCAACCGCCCTCTTTCACTGTGATAGAAAACTTGCTTACATTGCCGTAAATGTTTGCCTCCGCAATCACGTCCTTCGCCTCGCCATCGCCGTATTCTGCCTCCATCTGATCCAGCATGTCATATACGGCAAGCTGGACATTTTTTTTTGCATACGGGAGCATCCTTTCCATTACTTCCATTTTTCTGCCTCCTTCTTACAATTATTTTTTGAATGCCCGGCAGAGCATCCCCATTTGAGTCCATCCTGTTAATGTTGCAGATTTTTTTATTTCCCTCCAAACAACTGTCGGTCTCTGAAAAAAATATAGCATAGTCCTGAAAAAAATATAAGTTTACAAACGTACATTTTTTTTGTTTTTCAGGGTTGAATTTTGTAAACCCCCTATTTTTCATGTATTTTTTTCTATTATTTGATATTTTGAGGCTGTTTTTACGAACATATATTTGCATATGAAAAAAGCAATAAAAAAAGCGGGGCAAACGCCTCGCTTTCCATTTCAAAGAATCAATGGATTATGTTTTTGTTTTTAAGATGTAAAATCCGCACGATATTTTTAAAATAGCACAGAAAAAGACAAACGCCATTTAAGAAGGGAGGAGAAATATACTTACAAATTTTCCGTTTCCGTTTTAAAGGGCTGGCCAATAGGTCCTTTGATTGTATTTCGTTCGCCCCATTGATAATAAAATTGCGTTAAATCCAGCCGGGTTCCTGTCTGCGTCTTGTCGTTCAGGCTGCGGATATGTTTATATAAAGCCGTCCTGGAAATCGCCAATTGTTCCGAGATTACCTGGAGGTTTTCGTTTGGCTCGGCAAGCAGCTGCTGAAAAACCTCCTTCTCACGCGGCGTCAGGGAGAAAACCTGTGTAAATTTTGAAAACTTGTCTGCCTCTCTGCGCTGCGCATCGTTCATCCTGGTAATCTCCCGCATTTGCGCGGCATACGCGGCCATTACAACCATAACCGCCGCGAACAAGAGCAGCACAAGCAGGATTGTGATAATACCGCCGCCTGCAAACAGCAGCGTAACCGAACCGTTTGTAACCAGGACGGCGCTGAGATTGTTAACCGCGCGGCCAAGACCTGCCCACAGCGCTGGAAACCGCATATGCAATGACAGCTCCATAAAGCTGGTGGTAAAGTATACCGCGAAAAAACCGGCAGTCAGGTAAAACACCACAAGCCCGATCAGGAACGGGTCTCCCAGCCATATTACCGCAACACACAACGTGGACAGCATCATCACACAGTACATGATGAGGTTCATAAACTTTCTTTTCCGTATATCAAACAAAAACCCTGCCATAAGCCCGCTAACAGCCAGGAGGATCCTTGGCCATTGCCCGACGTCCGCGTGTCCCGACGCGTGAGGGAGTGTTACCGCGTTGTCCAATGTGCTGAATACGCAGGCCATCAGCGCGACAAGCAACGCCAGCAAAAGCCCTGCCGACAGCTTTTTCCGGGACATGGCCGCCTCCTCATTTTGCCCGCTGCTTTCCGGTTCCGTTTCTTTCACATGCTTTAAGTACCGCTGCTGTGTCCACAGCATTAAGACGCACAGCATGGCTAAAAAAGCGGATAGAAAACCCGCTTCTGCGGTTTCGACATTGACCAGGTTGTTGTTTAAAAATTGCAGCAAAATCCCCAGGGCATAGGCTATCCCGACAATCCGCGCCAGCGCCGCGCTTGCCCGAACAATGCGCGCCGCTATGCTGTGGACCGCGCTGCCAAAAAAGCCAAGGACAAAAAACAGCACCATGCCGGATATGAGAATTGCCGCATAGGATAAATGCTGCTGCATAACGAATATACACACAATCGCTGCCAGCGCTAATGCCAGGGTAATGATACCCTGATACTGTCTTTTTACAAGGCGGCTCAGCGCCGGATACAGTAAAAAACCGGCTACGCTTACGCCCAGCGCATAGTTTTGCGCGTTTACGGCCTTTCTCGCCTCCGCGGTCAGCGCAATCATATTTACATACAAGTATTCCGCGCCTAAAAAGATAAAGGTAAACAGGCCAATTAAAAGGATGGCGCTTACCGTTGTCCGTTTCCTCAGTTCATCTATCATCACGTTTATGCCTTTCTATGTATTTTTCATTTTCATTATGTCTTTCATGAATCCAAACCCTCACGCAGTTCCTTTGTGTCTGTAAATTTTTCCGCAGGGATGCTATCATGTATGGTATCATTCATTTCTTTCATAGTTTCAAGCATTTCGGCATTGGGTATGTCGGTTGCGATTTCAAAAGGAATTTTACCCTGACGCACAACCTGACGCAAAAATATATTCATTGCAGTGGTCATGTTCAGTCCCATCTCTGCAAACATGGATTCCGCCTGTTTCTTTAATTCCGTATCCATGCGGATACTTATATTCGTTGTCGCCACTGTACCCATTTCCTTTCACTCTTAATATATTATATTGTAACACAAAATATGTACGTTGTCAATACAAAATCATTGTTTGCCAGGTATACCTGTGGCGGATTTTGGAGGTTTTCAGTACGACAGAATTTTCATATGCTTTTTTCAAAAACGGGTTGCTGAAAAGGCGTTTTCTGCACTCCTTATATATAGGGGAAAAACTAACTTTTACGGAATAGCAAGCAAAGCGAATGAGTACCCATTCGCGGTTTTTGCACTTTGTCGGCGGCCCCGAACTGTGCAAAATATTTTTGGGATAGTCCCAAACCCTTTAAGTGACGCCCGAAAACTTGTTTTCGCTGGCGGAACTTATGCAGACAATGGCTTGTCCATTGTCTGTAAACCCTAATTTATCGGAGGCTTACGCTATGGTGAACAGGAAACGCAATATACAGCTTAAAATATGGCTGACAGAGGAAGAACGGCGGCTGATTGACGAGAAAATGAAGCTGCTGCCTACTTCCCAAATCGGCGCGTACATACGGAAAATGGCGATTGACGGGTATATTATTTATACCGACACCGCCAACATAAAAGAGATGAATAAGGAGCTCCGCGCAATCGGCCGCAACATAAACCAGATTGCAAAGCGCGTCAATTCCACCGGCGATATATACCGCGGGGATATTACGGAGCTTCGGGAAAGGCTCGGCGAGATATGGCAATTACAAAGAACCATCCTATCAACGCTACGCTGAAAAAGGCGGTTGACTATATCTGTAACCCTGCCAAAACGGACGGTACGCTACTGGTATATTCCTACGGCTGTGCCCCGGAAACAGCGGATATTGAATTTGAATGGACGCGGGAAAAGGCGCGGGAGCCGGGCCCGCATTTAGCCCGGCACTTGATACAGGCGTTTAAGCCCGGCGAGACCACGCCGGAACAGGCGCACGAGATAGGGAAACAGCTTGCGGAGGAGGTTTTGGGCGGCAAATATGAATATGTGCTGACAACGCACATAGACCGCGGCCATATCCATAACCACATCATTTTTAACGACGTCAGCTTTGTTGACTTCAAACACAGCCATGTCAACCGGAAGTGGAAAAGCCGCGTCCGACGTATCAGCGACCGGCTGTGCGGGGAGCACGGTTTGTCCGTCATACCGCCAAATGAGAATAAAGGCAAAAGCTACATAGAACACACCGCCGCCCAACAGGGCACGAGCTGGAAAGCGCAGATAAAAGCGGATATTGACAAGGTGGTTTCACGGGCAACAGACTTTGAAGATTTTCTCCTGCGTATGGAGATTGCCGGCTATGAGATAAAGCAGGGCAAATACATTTCATTCCGCCCAAAGGGAAAAGAACGGTTTACAAGGGGCAAGACCTTAGGCCCGCGCTATACCGAAGAAGCAATCAAAGGCAGGATCGCCCAGAGAACAAAATCACCGAGACCGGAGCGCCGTATCAATCTTTTGATAGATATTCAAAACAATATCAAGGCGCAGGAAAGCAAGGGCTACGAGCATTGGGCGAAGCTGTATAATTTGAAACAGGCGAGCAAAACGCTGAATTTCCTGACCGAACACAACATCAGTACGTATGAGGAATTGGAACGGGAAACAGAGAAAATACACGCCTCTTTTGACGACGTTTCGGAGCAAATCAAGGGGACGGAAAAGAGTATAAACGAAACCGCCCTCCTGATAAAACACGCTGAGACCCACTCCGCTTGTAAGCCGGTTTACGAGAAATACAAAAGAGCGAAAAACAAGGCCGCCTTTGAAAATAAATACCGCAGGGAAATCGTTTTGTTTGAGGCTTCGGCTAAATATCTGAAAGGGAAAGAAGCGCTGCCGATTGACGCATTAAACCGTGCCGCCGGAGAACTGGCACAGCAGAAAAAGGAACTGTACGGCGAGTACAAAAAGCTGAAACAACAGGCCGCCGAAATCGACGTTATCAAAAGCAATGTTGACGCGCTGCTGGGTAAAACGCAGGAGAAAGAAAAAGAGCCGGAACACAATTTGTAGCGCAAATGTAGCTTTACAGGGCTGGGCGCGGCGCTTGTTTTGTGATAAAATAGAAACAGCAAATAAAATCAAAGGAGGGCTTTGCGCTATGAACAAAACAAAAATAGCGGCGCTTACGCTTGCCGCCGTGCTGTCGTCCGCTCCCGTATTTGCGGCGGAGGTTCCGAAAGAAGCGGTACCGGCATATTTAACCGAGGAAAGCGTTTGTATCACCGAAAACTTGATCAGCCCAATATTGGAGGAAGTACAGAACGGTTTGGGCTTTGGCGAGGCGTGGGGCAAGGCAAGCCGTGAAATCCATTCCGCCGTCCTTGCCGGAAACACAAGCGGTTACGGGTACGCGGATTTAACGGCAATCGCAAGAAACACAATCCTGCAATACAGGGATATGTACCTGCGGCCGGACTACTACGCACAGCAGGAAACCATTATTAAAGAACGGATTGCCGACCTGATAACGGCAGTCGCAAGCGGAAATATGGACTATGCAACGGCCCGTAAAGAAGCGTATACAAGAATTTATCAGACGACTGCTCCGGGGTATGTACCGGACGAGGGCATGACCGACCGCATTTATTTAGATATTCCCGCCGTGGATCCCGCGCAGTTTACCATTGTCCGCAGGCTGCTTATGGAGGCGGTACAATGACAAGAACTGAATTTTTAACTGCCTTTTTGAAAAAGAGCATGTGCCCGGTATTGCTTGCGGCGTTCCTGTACAACGTATTCTTTCACCTTGCTGTACAGTATGGGACGGTCAATTACATGTACCTGCTTATGCTCTGCGGCATACCCTTTGGGATTCGCTTTATGTTCCTGCTGCCTGTGTTCTTCGGGAATTTAGGCGCTGGTATCGCCATGACATGCTTTAATATCGCAATCGGGGCTCTGATAGGCGGTTTTGTCCTTTTATGGAAATTGGCTGTTGCTGTATGGTATGTGCCCGTTACCGTGGTACGGCTGATACGGGCGTAGCCCTGTAAATACGCATAAAAAAAGAACCGTGATACGGCTGCCGAAAATGGCGTACCGTATCACGGTATTTTTGTATCTGAAAAGTGGAAAATGAAAGTGCGTTTTTGAGAGGATATAAGGGATTTATATTACTCTGTCTGTTTGAGCCTTAAAAACCCTTGATTTTATGCGGTTTTCAGTGCCCTGATTTTCCACGGTCTAACCTCTTTTTCCGCTGGTATTCCGCTTTTTGTTTCCGAATGACAATTTTGCGGCAATCATCACAGTATTTGAATTTCCGTGTCGGTGCGGTAAATTCCGCGCCGCATACGGTGCATACCCTTGTGTTTTTCGGTTTCATCAGTTCAATATGCAGTTCCTTGTCCAATGGCAGAACGGCAGTTTTGAACCATTTGCAGATAATATGAGAGTAGGTAATCGTTTGCGGACAGGTACAGTCCAGCAGAATACAATTCCCGTTATCGTAGTTGCAGCACTCACGGCGCACAAGAGCGTTGACCCTCCGGCTCTGCTTAGGCTCCAACCGTATAATGGCGCTCATCGCTCCGGCGGCGAATGTTTGGGCGGTTTCTTTGGTTCCCTGCGTTCGCCTCGCTCCTTTTGCGCCTGCCGCAGCCTTGCCTTAACGGAAGGCTTTTTGCCCGCCTTTTCCCTGTAAGCTCCCTTAATATCAACGCTGCTGCTTTTTACCTGCTGCGAGTGCGTATGTATGATTGTATTGGAACGGGAATTGCCCAAACTGATAATCCCGCTGTTTTGCCCCACATGCAAATACTTGTCCTGTCCGTGCGTCCGGCTCTCTTGTTTATTCTCTCTATCGTCCGGCGGCTTGTTGTTGATAATGCCGTCAATGTGGTTATAGTTTTGTTCCTCCGACTTTTCCGCCGTTTCGAGATATTCAAACGGCTTTCCCGCAAAGGTAAATTCCCTTGTTTTCTCAAACTGCGATAATACGCCCTTTTGTAGCCTGTCAAATTCAGCGTAATCATTTTCGGTAAGATACCCGTTTTTCACCATGTCAGCCTGTGAAGATAGATAGCCCTCGCCGTAGAGGAAGTAATACATCTGCTTGTTGTCGGAAACAAAGGTAAATGATTTGTCGGTATTATCATAGAATGGAATATGCTCCGTTCGGAAAAGATAGTTTTCCTGTTTTCCCAAATACACCTTGCCGTCGTCGCCCACAAAAGCAATCATCCCTTTATAGTTGCTGTTGCAGGCCGACTGAACATGTATCAAATGGCGCCCCGGCTTTTCAAAATCTCTTTCCTGCTTTTCCGGTATGTCTGCCAAAAATATCTTTTCATATTCCGCAAGCTCCGACGGAAGCACATCGTTTTCAAGCTGCCCCAAATCTGCAAGCATTTCCTTGATTTTATCAAGGTTGTTTTCTAAAAGGCAATCGGATAAATGTTCGGGTACGTCCACGGCAGAGTATTTTTCGCCGTACTCTTTATCGTGGGAACGGAAGAAGCTGTCAAGGTCTAATGCCAGTTCCATAGAACGCTCAACCTTCCTATCCAAAAAATCCGGTTCGCGCGCAAAGGGTACAACCCGGTACTGTTCGGGAACAGTAAAAATATCTCCGTTATATACCTCCGCAAAACGGGCGCGGTTCGTTTCAAGATAACACCCGTCAAGCAGGACGCCGCCATCTTCTTTGCATAAATCCTCGCCGCATTTTTCAAAGTTAATGTAATCAATTAAAAATCCAAGCCCGGATATGTCAACTCCGCGTTCAGCAAGAAAATACCGCGTTACATCTTCATAATCGTATATATTGTCTATAACATTGTAACACTCCGTATTCTGCGCAAGGTTTATGAGGTCTGATATATACATGCAATGCTCGCCCGCTTCAATCGCCGCCGAAAAAACAAGTTTCTCGTCAGGCGTCATACCGTCCAATAGCTCCGCAAGATAATTCAGTTCGTTTATGCTGTTTTCATATACCTTATTTCCTGATACATAGGTAGTTTCACAGATGTTGTCTATTGTTTGAAAATCCTCGTAAGGCGTTTCAAACCTTATCAGGAAATATAAATCACGGCTTGCATTTTCGGGCAGCCCTATTTCTTTGAGCGCGCTGTTTATTGCCTCCGCCGTTGTGGGAAAGGTAATATCCACGGTATTCTCAGGGTCTTGTTTATTTACAAGGGTAAACTGAAATACATAGCTTTCACCGCTCATAAGCTCTCGCCTCCAATCTCTTTATTTTTCGTTTTGGGAATGTCCTTTTTCTCCGCGGTATTTTCCTTTATTGCCGCAAGCTGCTGCCGGATAGAGGGCTTTTTATCCTCCGCCTTATACGGCAGGGCAATGATTTCCCCGCCGATACTTAAAAAGGTCTCCGGGTTTTTGAACATATCCCCGTATTTTAATACCTGCTCGTCCGATAAGCTCCCGAAATTTTCTTCTGTAAGACCCGTAACAAGGAATGTCCCCGCCATAATTTCAATCATATTTTTGTCGTCGTCATAGATGGCGCGGTTCAGAGGAAGGCCGTTTATTTTGCCTTCCTCATTACAGATAATACAAACAGCGTCCTCATACGGATAAAAGGCTTCAATGAGGCCGCCGACTTCTTTTTGCAGGGATTCCAAACCGCTTTCAATGTCTTTTATGTACGGTTCCTTGCACGGCTCTACAACCAATGCGCGAATGGTATCACTCAACCTCATCACCCCCAAACGGCGGTATAAATTCAATCGCCGAAAATTCAAGGTCGGTCATAGCCCGGAATTTTGCTATGATATTTTTGGTTATACTCTTTAATTCGTCGTCCTCCATATAAAATAATGCGTTTTGTTAAGTTAAATGAAAGTTGAGACCTTGAACTCCTTATGGTATAATGGT
>JAJXRJ010000010.1 GCA_021629085.1 Oscillospiraceae bacterium
CTCAGTTTTTTTGTGAAATCATTATGCTATTCTTTCATTTTTACTTTACACTACCAAATAATGCGTCCTGCATATCGGCGATTAAAGCGCTTTTACAGGACGTATCAAAAATACAAATCAAATTCATTTCCTCGTCTGAAAAATGTATCATAGGGAAAGTTCCTCCTTTTTGGGTGCGGATTTTTTTGGCGCCGCCGATTTCCCTTTGTTTTCGGCAAGCTGCTTTTTGATAGATTTCTTTTTTCCGGTTTGGGCTTTTACAGGCTTTGACCGTTCAGCGGCCTTGTTCTGCGCCTGTTCACGCTCTAAAAATTTATCCTCGATTGCGTCAATAAATTCTGCCGCCGTATTACGGATTGTTTCAAGAGAGGCTTTCAGTTCCTCCGTTTCCCGTCCGCTGCTCCAGCTTGCAATATATCCGAATGAGTAATCGGAGGTATCAATACCAAAGTGCTGGCATACGGTATACGCCACGCTTTCCGCCTGCACCTCACGGGTGCGTCGGTCAATTTTAACCGCGTCCGGTTGAGCTTCCTTTTCAGGTAAAGCGTGCAGCTTTGCGTGGGCGATTTCATGAACAGCGGTTTTGACCGTCTGCAATTCGCTGATGTTTTCTTGAATTGCAATGCGTCTGTCCTCTAAATGGTAATATCCGTTGGCGCCGCTTTCTATTTGTTCAAAGGCTACAGGGACTGGGGAAATCTGCTTTAACGCTTCAAAAAATTGATTGTATTCCTCTACGTTGCCCGTGAGCTGATGAACGCCGAGCGTAGGTAATGCGTCGCCGTCGGTCTGGGACACGTCAAAAACGGTCGTAACCTTAAACGCCGGAATTGTAACTTCTTTTTGTTCGACAACGGCGTTGCCGTCTTTGTCAAACTTCTTTTCGTCAATCATCTTTTTATACGGCGCTGGCGCAAAAATCCTGATACCCTTTTCGCCCTTGCGCACCTGCCGCTTAAACTTTGTCTGCCAAGCGCTGTAACCGGCTACTAACGAGGCCTGCGGATTTTGCAGGGCGATTAAAAGCGTGTTTCTGAAGCTGTAATTATGGAATTTTGACATCGTATTCAGATATTTCCGGTATTTGTCGCTGCTGAAAAGGTCTTGTATGCCTTGTTCCAGCTTATCGGTAATTTCTTTCATTCTGTCAGCGTATGATGTGCTTTGGTTCATAAACATTCCTCCCTCGGTTTCGGCTTTGACGGAGACGGCTGTTTGCTTACCTGCCTTAGCTGTGCCTTTATTGAAGCCGGACGGATTCCACGGCATTCTTCAAACCGTGTAATCCGGTTATGCAGAGGGATAACCGTTTCGTTGTCAAGGTAACATTCCCTTGCTATGTTATGCAGCTGCGCCCGAACCTCGCTTGTCTTATTCTCCCGTAGTAAATTCGCAATATGCTTTCTTGCCCGTGCCGGGTTATCGGCCAGCGCCGCGTATTCGGCGCTGTTCTCACGATAGAGGGCGTCTAAATCGTCCGCAAGCTGTTTTGTCGTGTCAATCTCTGTTTCGGGGAAACCGCTTCGCAGGTTTTTAGGGGTAAATTCTTTCAACTTCTCCGACTGCCACTCGTCGCCGGACTTTGAAAGATAGCCCTTTGTAGTAAATACACCTTGTTCCATTGCTGCAATATACCACCCGAACCGTTCCGGCTCCGCCGCGTCCCGGTACATGTCCGGTATTCCCGAAAAAATCCCCGATATATTCCTTTCCGCAATCCGGGCAGGTGTAAACCGTATAACCGTGCTCGGTGCAGGTCGGGGGTATGACTTGCCGGCTGTAATTGTGTTCCGTTATGTCGGTATAATCGCCGATATAGCTGTCGCCGCAAGCTCTACATGTGTAGGTCGTAAAGCCCATTGACGTGCAGGTCGGCGGTGTGACACTCGTTTCATATTCATGCTGTAATTTCTCGGCATAATCGCTGATATAACTATCGCCGCACGTGGAACAGGTATATGTGGTAAAGCCGTGTTCGGTGCAGGTGGGAGCAGTCACAACAGCATTGTAGCTATGTTCAGTCTTATCCGTGAAATCTGCCGTATAGCTGTCGCCGCAGTCGGCGCAAGTGTAAACCGTGTAACCCATCGCCGTACAGGTCGGTGCGGTAACTTCCGTTTCATAGCTGTATCCCTTTGGCAATTCTAAAACCGTGCCGCACTTTTCGCATGTTTGCGGTTCGGTACAGGTTGCCGCCGCGCCGGGGGTATGGCCCGTTGCGGATTCCGCCTTTATCATCTTTTCGGTACAGTTTTTGCAATGAAATTCAGTGACGCCCTCGCCTGTGCAGGTGGGGCTTGTTACCGTGTGCCCCTCGTCCCAGCTGTGGCCGGTCGGCTCGGTGTAATCGGAAACATAGCTTGCACCGCACATGGCACAGGTAGAAGTGGTATAGCCCTGCTCCGTGCAAGTCGGCGCTTTGGTAATGCGCTCGTAAGCGTGGGAAATCAACGCTGTAATATCGGTGATGAAATTATCGCCGCAAACAGAACAAATATGTTCAGTATATCCGACTTCCCGGCAAGTGGGGTTGTGTACTTTCGTGGTATATGTATGCACTCCTGTGGGCGTGGTTGTTTCGTGAAAATCGCCGCACTTTTTACACATCGTCAGCACAAGCCCGCCCTGCTTGCAGGTCGCCTCTCGAATTGTTATATCCTCGTAACTGTGTCCCGCTGCAAGCGTGTAATTCCGTTTTTCCAGCCTGCCGCAGCCGTCGCACTGCCAATATTCAAACCCTAAATCCGTACATGACGGGGCGATGGTTTCTACATAGCGGTAATCATGCGTATGGTTTTCTTCCGACCCCATCGGCGGCAGGATAATCACCGTGTCGCCTTCTTCCTCCAAAAGCCATACATAACTGACCCCGTTTTCCGTCATGTTCTTGTTGTCATACTGATAGTCAATCTCGTAGTAAACCGGATAATAGCCGGCTTCGGTGTAATTAGGCGCGGAGGTGAGATTGCATTTTCCCGCGCTTGTCCCGTAGCGGATAGAGGTATGTACGCCGCTGTCCGATAAATCCGATACGGTTACGGTATGCGCGTTCCCGTCCTCCGTCCCGTAGTAGGAGCTGACAACGCTTTTCGCCGTCAGGTATTCGCTTGTTTCATACCCGCAGTTCCCGCAGGTTTCCAAAACGTAAAAGCGGCTGTTTCCAAGCTGGGCGTCAATCGTTTCGGTAAAGTTATGACGCTGTTGGCTTTCGCTGGCTCTTGCCTGCGTGCCCTTGCAGAATTGGCAATACTGTCCCTTTTTCAAAACCGTTGTATGGTAAGTTTCGTTGTAGGGTTCATATTCCGTATTGTCAAAATCAAAGAAAAAATTGTTGTCGCAGGGGTAAAGGAGATATACGTTTTTGTTAAAGCTGTATGCGTCCTCGCCGTCAACGCTGTTAAGCGTGCCGCAGGTTTGGCACACGCTTTTTGTCCAATGATACCCGGTGAAAAATGCGTCAACACCCGGCGTACCGTCGTCTAAATTACCCGTGCCTTCGCCGTCGATTAAAGTACCGTCGGAATATTTGACGCCGCGGTTTAAGGCTGTTTCGCCCGACCGGGTATATTCCGGCACGCGGTAGGTAAGGCCCAGCGTGTCCCGCTGGCATACGGTACAATAGCCCGTCTCGTAAGTGGTTGTGGCGTTCATATCCAGCTCGTTCGTCCTGCCGTTTGCTTTCAGCCAGTTATCCGCAGGATCGGTGTATTCGTTTACCTGCGCGGCGTAGGTTACGGCCGGAATGGTTCCGATCAGCATAACCGATGCAAGAAGCGCAGATATGACGGATTTCATTTTTATTCTCATTTGATAAATTCCTCCTTGTAAAATTCATTTTTCAAAAAGCGCTTTTTAATCAAATACCGCCTGTTAGGGCGGCCTGTATTTTTTGTATGTGGATTTATTCATGGCCGTATAAATCATGGTTCACCCGCGCGGTATAGTAGCTGTCCATTGTAGAGGGCGCGTTAAACAGCGCCGCAAGCAAATACTTTTTGATATTGCGCACCTCCGTGGTGTTGGACTTCATACAGTCAATAACATACTCAATATGCCCGGCGTCCAGCTTCAGCAGTTTTGATTTCACAACCGCCGCAGGGTAAACGTCCCCGGCAATGATTAAGCTGTCCTTTTTTGTGCATACCGTTTCGGTCAGGAGATCGACAATTTCATCGAGCATGGAAATGTCCTGTTTCAGCTTGACCGCCAATATGTCATATTCGATATTCTCTTTGATGAAATCCCGGTGTGCGCTCATCTCATCATATCCTATCGTATCTCCGCCACATTGTGCAGGCGATTCCTCTTTTTGATAAGATTTGATAGGATAAGTATTTGATACATTCGTACTTGATTTTTTAGTATTTGATATATTAGTATTTAATTGCGCGGGGTTTTCCTGTTTAGGGAAACCCTGTTCAGGATTATCCAATACAGGGTTATCCAAGACTGGATTTTCCCGTTTAGGTTTTTCCTGTTCAGGCGAAACCGTTTCAGGCTGCTCCAAAATGGTATATTCAATCGTTGTAAGCTGTCCTTTATCGTTTCGGACGCGCTCTCGGATAATATATCCATGCTGTTCAAGCTCCTTGATTGTGCTGCATATGCTGTCTATTCCGTCTTTGCAAATAGCGGCTAACCCCTTTGTGGTGTAGTCCCAGCTATCCGGCAGGGACAGCATAAGGGACAAAAGCCCCTTTGCCTTTAGCGACAGCGCGGTATTGCGTAAATGGTGGTTGCTCATCACGGTATAGTCGCGGGTTTTGTCTATTCTGAAAACTGCCATACAAAAATCCTCCTTTCGATGAAATGAAAAAAGCGTCAAGACTGTTACATCTCAACGCTTTTACTCTGCATTATTTTCTCTGTCCGCGCGTCCTGCGGCTATGCAGGCGTACATAATCGTTATGCCGAAAACGCTCCCGGCAATAAAGCTAATTATTGCGGCTATCATTGTCATTTCCTCCGTCTGTATTTTCAAGCGGCACATATGCCGTACAGGTTTTTCCGTTATAGCAATGTAAGTGCGGACAAAACGGGTTGCGGCTGTCCAGTAAATATGTGTCCTGCCCGGTCTTGCAGGTCGGGCATAGCTGTTTTGATTTTTTCCTGTTCATTTATGAAAATCCTTTCGCATAAAATTTGTCATAAGAAAAAAGGCATTGCAGTTAAAGCAATACCTTTTATAGCTCAATATCATAACTCTTGTATTTTATTGGTGCTGCAAAACAGCGTAAACTATGGGCTTTTTTCCTACTTGTAAGTTTCCGTTTCGCTTCGCCAAACCGCTGGTAATGCACAATTTCGCGTTCGCGCAGGAATTTGATCGGGTCGCGCACATCCGGGTCGTCCGCCAGCCGGAGGATGTTGTCATACGTGGCCCGGGCCTTTTGCTCAGCGCTTAAGTCCTCATTTAAATCCGCGATGGGGTCGCCGGTGACCGCAATGGAGAGCGCATCCCACGGCATTCCGTTGGAGTTTGCCGGGTATACGCCGGTTGTGTGGTTCATGAAGTAATCGCCAAAGCCGGATTTTTTGACAATCTCGGAGTTTAAGTCGCGCGTGAGCTGATAGACAATTGCGCCCACCATTTCCAAATGCGAGAGCTCTTCGGTGCCAATGTCGTTTAAGATGCCCTTTGTCTCAGGCGTGGGCATGGTAAAGCGCTGGCTTAAATAGCGCACGGAAGCGCCCAGCTCGCCGTCCGGTCCGCCGTATTGCGCAATGATGAATTTTGCAAGCTGCGGGTTGGGATTTTTGATATTGACTGGATAGATTAAAGTTTTTTCAAAATTAAACATGCATCATTCCCCTTTCTTTTGCCACGGCCACAAGTACTTTTCAGACACCCATTCAAAGGGTACCTGCGCCGAGGAGGCCTGCGGCACAATGGGGCCATATTTGGTTTGATATTCTTTCATTAAGGCGTCTAACTGGAACGCCAGCGATTTATAAAGCGTGAGTGCCTTTTGTTCGTGGGGGTGCGTGTCTAAAAACAGGTTTAAATCAATGCACGCAAATTTGATTTCCTGAATGCGTTTTAGCATTGCTTCTTTGCCCATGTTCCCCATTCCCGGGCATCCGCAGCCCGGTTCGTCTGACCAACCCGGCTTTTGATGGCCAAGCGGGAATTTTATGCTGTCTTCCGGGAACATGCAGCCGTCCGCTGGAATTTTCATCGTTTTTTCTCCTTTCTTATCTGTTATTTAAATGGGTTCATAATCGGATTTTGGGCATACGCTTCAAACGGGATGTCCAAATCCTTAAAAATGGTGCCGTGCCAGAGCGCCTCATTGTCCTGATAGAGGTTTTCAAATTTTTGATAGGGCACATAGGCAAAGGCGTACATCGGATGTTCCGGCATAAAAGGAATTCGCTCCACTTTTTTCACCTCTTTGTAGGAAGAATTTTTAATCCAGTATCATGGTATGCAGTTCGCACAGCAGTTGTGCCGGGTTTTGTCGAATTTGCGTGCAAAAGGGAGGGGCGTCGTTCTTTTTTTATAGAAAACAGACATTTATAAAAAAACAAACATCAATTTCTAGGATTAAAAAAATTTCACAAAAAGGGATTGAAAAATGGAGCGTTTTGTGGTATTCTTAAACAAAAACCAAACAAATTAAAAAAGGAGAAATGGCAGATGAAAAAAAGACTAATCCCAATGCTTGTGATTGCAGCCATGGTGATGACCATGTTTACGCCATTTGCAATCCCGGGCGTATCGGCGGCAGATGTGTCTATCAACTTTGACAATCTGACGGCGTTTGTTGAAAAGACCGATTTCATCACCGGTGGGGCGTATAAAGCCGCCAATGTTTCGCTTTCAAGCGAGCAGGACCACACCACTGGCAGCGGCAAAAGCCTGAAATTGGTCGGCAGAACACAAAAATCCCACCGCGTGAAATTTATCAACGCTGTGACAAGCGATATGCTTGGCAAAGAGGTGACGGCGTCCTTCTGGGCCATGACCCCTGTTGACACCAAGCTGATGATTGGCGCGTTCAGCGATGTGAACACCACCTTTGCGATTGAAGCGTATGCCAAAGAGACGGTGGATATGAAGGCCAACACCTGGACCAAGCTCTCTGTGACGTTTGACAACCAGGACCCGCTGATTACCCAAATCGGCGTTTCGCAGGACACGTATGACGGGGATGTGGCCGACACCATCTACATAGACGACCTGTTTGTGACGGCGAGCGGCAGCAGCGAGCCTGCCACAACCGGCCCGACCACCCCGGACAATCCCACCACCCCGACTACGGAAATCGAAACGCCTCCTGTGTCCATTCCCGGCAGCAAAACCGAGAATGTGCTGACCTTTGACAATTTGACCTCCGTGGAAGAGGGCAATATCGAAGGCGGCGGCGGCGCGTCTATCGTCGACTTCTCCCTCTCCTCCGACTATTACTACGGCGGCGCGGGCGAAGGCCAGTCCATTGGCTTTACGGGACGGGCAAACACCTATTCCAGAATCAAGTTTATGGACGCGTTTAAAGACCTGCCGCAGGAAGCGGGCACCAAGTACAACATCTCCATGATGGTGCGTATCGGCGACACCGCGCGGGTGGAGGCCGGGCAGTTTACCATCGGCGTCATCACCTTCTTAGGGCAGGTGACCGCAGAAACCGGCGAATACTACTTTGACGAAAACTACCACTACACAGCAAAGCGCGGCGAGTGGACCAAAGTGGAAATGCAGTATGTCAGCACCGGGCAGGAGGTTTACGGCGTAACGCTGGACCAGGTGGCCATCCCGGACGTTCCGCATGACGAATATGTGGTGTCCGATTTGTATATTGACGACGTCACCGTAAAGGTTTCGACAGAAGACGTGCCCAAACAGCCGGTTTTGACCGACTTGGAGCTGCGCAATCTCGCAAACCTGGGCATTGACGTTTTAATCAACGGCAACCGCATTTCGTTTGCAAACGATGTAAAACCCACCCTGGTGGACGACCGTACCTTAGTGCCGCTCAGAAAGATTTTTGAAAACTTAAATGTAGCGGTGTATTGGGACGAAGCGACCAGCACGGTGACCGCAAAGCGCGGGACGGATGAGATAAAACTCACCATTGGCGACAAAACCGCCTATGTAAACGGCGAGGCCGTTGAATTGGATGTGCCGGCACAGCTTTTGGAAGACAGGACGGTGGTCCCCATCCGGTTTGTTGCAGAAAGCCTCGGCTGTGTTGTGGACTGGGATGAGCAAAAACAGCAGGTAATTATCACGGCGGACAATGTGGCGAACGAAATTTACATTTACGGCGACAGCTTAAACCAGGAAATTTACGGTTTTGGCGCATCGGCCAACCACAACGCCTGGTATTTGATGAATGCATCAGAAGAGATGCAGCAAAGGACGTTAAAAGCGCTCTACGATGTGGACGAAGGCATTGGCTTAAACATTGTGCGTCTGGAAGTAAACCCCTATACGCCCAATGACAAGTCCAACTTCAATCCGGAGTTCCAGTACACCATCAGCCCGGAAAAGGACGTTTGGGATATGGATGCGGACGAACATCAGATTTGGTATTCCAAAGCCGCGCTGGAAATTGATCCCACACTGCAGTTTATGGCAACGCCCTGGAGCCCGCCCGCCTGGATGAAAGAAAACAAGTCGGTTGTGGGCAAAACCGAGGTGACCAACACACTGGCAAAAGAAAACTACGACTACTACGCCGAATACCTGGCAAGATGGACCAAGCACTATAAAGACGATTTGGGCTTTGATATCAAATGGATGTCCATCCAGAACGAGCCCACGGCCAACACGGTGTACGCTTCGTGTATCTATGGGCAAAACGACCTGCTGGATCTGACCAAAACGGTGGTCAACAAGTTTAAAGAAGAGGGCATCAGCACGCTGGTCGGCGGTCCTGAAGGCAGCTCGCAGGCTACTTCCAACGCGTATATGAACCAGTGGACACAGATGGATGAAGAATTTGTGCAAAATGACCTGGGCGTTGTGATTACCCACAGCTATGGCTATTCCGACACCACGCTGGACGGCACCAACCTGGAACGGTTTAACCTGCCGCTCATCCAGACCGAAAAGTGTACGTCGGTAGACGAGAGAAGGGAATTTTCCAACGCAACCCTGATGCGGTACGGCAATGAGATCCTCGACCACTTAAACCACAATTACAACGCGTGGTGCTACTGGTATGGGATCCGCAAAACCGACAACCTCGGCACGCAAAACGGGGAGTCTTTGGTTGACTTTAGCGACACCACCAAAGAAATCTCGTTTGCAAGAGAGTATTATGCAATGGGCCAGTTCTCCAAATTCATGCGCCCGGGATATTACAGGGTCACTTCTTACAGCCACAATCCTGACGTCGCTGTGACAACTGCAGTGAATCCCGAAACGGGCAAGCTGGTAACGGTTGTCATCAACAATGGCACTTCCGATATTACCATGGCAGTCAACGGGTTTAGCGGCGCCGCTGCAAGCGTATACCGTTCGGGCGAGGGCGAAGACCTTGCAAAACTGGACGATATTGCCATTGCAAACGGCACAGCGAACGTTTCGTTTAAAGCACAGACCATCACCACTTTGGTGGAACAATAAGAAAAAAGCCGGAATCATTTGATTCCGGCTTTTTTTGTGCACAAAAGAAACCCCGGTGCGTACAATTTTTACATCCTTTCCAAAGTTTGAGGGTTGAGATATATTTCTGTATATGTTAATATATATACTATGATATATACAATTGTGCAGTGCGAAAGGAGCCAAACCATGAAGAGACGAATTTGGATGATAACCGCCATACTGCTGATGGTCATGGCGTTTGCAGGAATTTACACCCCGGTGCGGATGGAGGCGCCCATCCGCGTGACGGTGGACGGGACGGAACTTTCGTTTGACCAGCCGCCTGTTTTGGAAAACAGCCGCGTGCTGGTGCCGGTGCGTGCCATTTTTGAATCCCTGGGCGCAACGGTGGATTGGAACGAGAAACAGAGCCTGGTGACCGCCAAAAAAGGGACAGAAACGGTAACGCTGCAAATTGGCAGCAGGCTGCTTTATCAAAATGGCCAGCCTGTGTGGCTGGATGTGGCGCCCAAGCTGCAAAATGCCCGCACACTGGTGCCGGTGCGCGCGGTGAGCGAAAGCTTTGGTGCAAACGTGGCCTGGGACGAGGCGCAGCGGCATGTGGAAATTACCACATCCACCACGGAACAAACGCCTTCGGCGCCGGGGGATACCCAGAATGATTTTGCATACCGGGTGTTTGAGCTGGTAAATGCCGAGCGTGCCAAAAACGGCATTGCGCCGCTTGTATGGAGCGATGATTTGGCGGCGGTTGCCTATGCGCACAGCAAGGATATGAACGACCGGCAATTTATGAGCCATAACAATCCGGACGGCAAGTCGCCGTTTGACCGGATGAAAGACTATGGCCTTTCCTACAGCCGTGCGGCGGAAAACATTGCGGCGGGGCAAAAAACGCCGGAAGCTGTAATGCAGGGCTGGATGAATTCCGCCGGCCACAGGGCGAACATCTTAAACCCAGAGCTCAAAATGCTGGGCGTTGGGTATTATGCGGGCGATGGCCCATATGGAAGCTACTGGACACAGTGCTTTATGACCCAGTAATCAAAAAAAGGGCAGTTCATTGGAACTGTCCTTTTTTGCTGGTTTGTGATGGGGTTTTATTTGCCGCAGGGGTGTTAATTGTGCACCATGGCGGATGCAATGGGCGTGAGGGTATAGGCCTCGTCCCCGCTTTGCGGCCAATAGTAATGGTTGCCCCGAATGACCATGGATTTTAGAGTGTAATCGCCGCCTTCCGGCAGATCGAAGGTTTGGTTGAGCGTGATGTGCACGGGGCCTGCACTGGTGTAATCCATCATAAAGTCTTTGGACGAAACTGCCACCAGGCCTTTTTGCTTGTCATATACAGAGGTGACAAGCTGCAGCGGGTATTTGTTGTTCGCCCCTTTGGAATTGTAAAAGGAATTGGTAAAGGAGATGGGGGCGGTGCTGTCCATATAAAACTCCAGCGTCACCTTGCCGCCTGTGGGCATTGAGGAGATGTGCCTGCCGTTCCCGTCGAGGAGATGGGTGCCGAACAGGCGGAGCTCCGGCAGTGTACTCAAAGAGTGTGGACGGGGAAACGAGCACTGCATAAGATTACCGTCACAAATGGCAAAGTACACGCCTTTATAGTTGAACACCTGCTCTATGGTTTGCCCGGCTGCAACCGATGCAATGGGGAACACGTCGCCGCTTTTGAAAATACCGTATACATAGTTGTCGCCGCCAAAGCCTGCAAGGAGGTTGCTGTCTTCATAGGTGTAGAGCGCAATGTCTTTGATCTTGGTGCCGTCAATGTCGCACAGCTTGACGGGGCTTCCCAGTGTGAGGCCGCCGCTGGACGTTTTTACAATCCGGGTGTAGTAGACGGCGTTGTCACAAAGCAGATAGCAAAGGTCTTTGTCGTTGACAATCCGTTTAATTTGCGGTATGTTTTCTAATTTTGGCTCGTTTTCTTTAGTTGCATAAGCCCAGTTCTTTCCGCCATAGGTTGAGAGCCCGAGCACGGTTTTGCCGTCGTCATCGACTGCCGCGCCCAAATAGGCGCTGATGGAACCGTCGGTGATATAGCGCAGCGCGGTGAACTGATAGGTGGTGGCAATGGGGGAGATGGTATCCGGCGTTAAATCCGGGTCGTTCACATTTAAGTGGTACAGCCGGTTCCCGGTGGTGGCAAAGGAAAACGCCGCACCGTCGCTGGCAAACGCCGTGATTTTGGAGCTTTCGCCCCAGTTGGGCAGCGTAAGCGCCGCATTGGGGCGAAACTGCGCATTGGCTGAAAAGATGATGGTGCCGGAATTGGAGGCCAGCGCATACGAATATACATCCCGCGCTGTCCCTTTGTTTTTAGGCATCACTTCTGCATAATCATAGGCGTTTTTCACGCTCACGCCGCTGCCCGAAATCTTGATCTTCCCGTCTTCATATCTCACCTGCCGGACGGCCGTATCCCCGGCCAGCAAAAACTCGTCGTAGTCCAAAACGGGCATGTTTTTGATGCTGCCTTTTCCTAAATCCAGCCCGGCATTGGTATAGCGCACATCGCCGGGATACACCTGCACGGTATATTTGACATCTTCGGTCAAGGCGGGGTCTTCATCTGCAGAAACAAAAATGGAGACTTCGCCCGGGCTGACGGCGTACACCACGCCGCTGGATGTAACGGTGGCAATGCTTGTGTCGGACGAGGTGTAGTGCAGGCGGCGGTTGACCGCGCTCAGCGGCATCGCCGCGGCGTCCAGCTGCTGGCATTCGCCCAGCTTCAGCTGGATATATTTTTCGTCCTGTGTCACCCGCGACACATACTGATATGGCTGCTCTGCACTGTTTCTTACCGCCTCTGACAGGTTGAGCGAGCCAAACCCGGTGTCAATGTCAAATCCCTCCTGCATCCGGTCGGTTGCGGAATATTTTAAAACCGCGGCAACCTCTTTTGGCGGGATGTCAGGCACGGCCAGCTTTACAAGCGCCGCCGCTGCCGCCACCATGGGCGTGGAAAAGGAGGTGCCGTTGGAATAGGACGTGCCGGCATCGCCAGTAACCAGGCTTTGGCCGCTTGCGTTGGTTGTGGTGGTGGAAAGCCGGGAGCCCGGCGCCACCAGGTCGATGCGGTCGTTATACTGCGAAAACGCACTGCGCTGGCCGTCTGCATCCATCGCGCCGACCGAGATGGCATATTCGGCGCTGGACGGGTATGTATAAGCGGACGAATAGTTGTTGCCCGCCGATGCGATAAAGGGGATCCCCGCCGCATAGGCACGGCTGATGGCGTCCTGGAAGCTTTCGGTGGTCGCGGTGGTGGACAGGCTCATGGTGATGACATCGGCGTTGTTTTGGATGGCAAAGTCGATGCCCGAAATGATGCGGGAAAGCGTGGAGCTGCCGTTGCTGTCTGAAACCTTCACCGGCATGATTTTGACGTCATAGGGGCCGGCCACGCCGCAAATGCCAACGCCGTTGTCGGCCTCCGCCGCAATGATGCCCGCAACCTGCGTGCCGTGATACATGCCCACATTGTCGTCCTCCACATCTGTGGAGTTGTCAACAAAGTTATAGCCCAAAATGTTGTTGGCGTTATCCCGCGCAAGCCGGTTTTTGAGGTCGGCGTGGTTGGTGGCAACCCCGCTGTCCAGCACTGCTACGGTTACGGTGCGGCTGGATGCGCCGTCCACGGTTTCCAAATAGTCCCACGCGTCTGCCGCGCCGATGGAATCCAAATACCACTGGCCGCTGTACCGGTCGTAGTCGTTGGGCGTATCTGCCGCGCGGCTCTCGTTGTCGGAAGAAAATTCCGGCTCTGTGCCGTCCGGCACAACCGGGTCGGTGGTAAACGGCTGATTGTACTCCGCGTATTTGACGTTTGGATCCAAAAGCAGGGAGTGGAGCGCGGATTGGGCCGCCGTTTCATCTGAAAATTGCAAGAGATAGACGTTTTCCGAGAGCTGGCTGGATGTCAAAACGTCTGCAATTTGCGTGACAGATGCCGCGCCGTTTTCGTAAAACCCCACCACCAGCTCATGGGAGACTGGCTGTGCGGCTGCGCTGTTGTTTCCCTGTGCGGGAATTTCAAGCGATGTAAGCGGGGTTTCTGCCGCGCTCTCAAATTCCGGCGCGTTATCTGGCACCGTGAGCGGCAGGCTGTCTTGCAGCACGCGCTCCTCCACCGTTTGAAGTTCCAGCACAGCAGGTTTTGCATCCTGTATCCCGGCAGCCTGCGCGCCAAGCGGCAGCATACAAAGGGTTACAAGATAGCACAGGGTCTTTTTCATTTCATCAGCTCCGTTTCGTTTTTACAGGTTCAAAAAGGCGCTGCCAAAAAGCCGTGTCGGACGATTGGCAGCGCCGGGCAAACAAGAAAAGCGTTTTGCGCTTACAAAAGCGCGTCTTCTAAGGCAGCACGCATTTCATCAATCCCTTTTTTGAGGGTGCTGAAGGAGGGGACGCCATCCTCTAAAACCGCATAGCTGCGGTCGGTATCCGGATAGAACGCCAGCTCTTTTTGGGTGCCGTCGTTTAGCTGGTACAGGATGGTTACAACCGGGCTGCCTGACACCGGTTCGGTCCGCACGCCGCTGATGGAAAGCCCGATCACCGTCTGATAGAGGGGGGAAAACGCGTCTTCCGGCATGGTTTGGCCGTTTAGCGTATATGCTAAAACCTCATCCCCCATGTCGTCGGTTTCCCCGGTTTTTGCAATTTCCATCTGAAAGGTTTTGTCGGCAAACGAGATTGTCACAGCCGAAACGTCGTTGACAGACGGCACAAAGAGCAGCGAACTGATGAGCTTGGAGGCGTCAAGGCCAATAAAGCTTAAGCTGTCCTGCGCAACCGAGAACACATTGTTTGTGCCATCTATGCGCACGTAGTATTCCCCTGACACAAGCTGTCCAACAAAGAGCTTCTGGCTCTGGCCATCCATGTCTTCCAAATACACAAACTGTTCGCCAATGCCGTACTGGCTGTCGTCTGTGGGCGCATCGTCCACAAACTGGCTCACCGTTAGGGTTTCTATCTTGGACAATATGTTGGTTTGCACTTTTTCGGCGTCTGCCTCTTTTTCTATGGGTGCACGGAGGGTCCATCCTGCATTAGACGACCCCGCCTGGGTTTGGGTTCCCTGTTCTAATGAAATTTCCGGCCCGGGCCCATGGATCACAATGCGGGCAAGGCGGCTGGTGTCCACAGAAAGGACGTCTGTTTCCCGATAGTCCACAAACGGCTTTCGCAAAGCGTTTGCCGTGGTGGATGGGATGGTGTAGATTTTCATCGCCCCGTCCACGTTTAAAAAGCGCGCGTTCTCCGCTGCTGTGCCGCCAATGCGGAATACCTTTAAGTTCCCGCTGCGCTCCTCCACCGTGATTTTTGCCGCGGGCTCCGAAAGCCCATAGTCGTCGAGCGAATCGGCAGCTTCTGTGGCAATGCTCTTTGCATTAAGCGGCGCAAACTCGCCAAACAGGGCGTCCACCGCCGCGAGATTTAACACAATGCCCGGCTGCCCTTCGGCCGAATAATCGCCGTTTGCGCCCTGCACAAAGGCAAACTGCGCCTCTGGCGTTTCCACTGTGATTTTGGCAAAGTCGTTTTTGTCGCCGTCATAGATGGTGATAATTTGAGATGCCTCGCCGTCCTGCCCGCCGCCGTCGGGATTATAGCTCAACGCGGCGTAAATGCCGGCGGCCAGAAGCGCTACGACCAACAGGAGGATGACAATATTCCGTTTTGCAATCATGCGCGCCGCCTCCAAACCCATACCACAAACCCAACGACCAAAATGACAAGCGGGATGACAATGACACAGAGGATCATATAGAAGTTTTTCTGGGCGTTGCTCATATCCAGGAAGGTCGGGGTGACGTCTTTGGGCCCAATGGCCAAAAGGCTGCTTTCATCCGACAAATATTTGATGGAGTTGACGACAAAGTCTTTGTTGGCAAAGCTCGATTCGTTCACCAGCTGCGGATGCAGGAAGTTTAACGAGCCCAGGAACAAAATCTTGGCCTGTTTGCCGTCGTCAAGCGCTTTGGTGGAGAGCACCGCCACGGGAAACGGCCCTTGCTTTTCCGGGTCTTCCATATCCGCCACGCTGCCGGTATCGGTCACAAAGCTTTCGGCTGTGGTTTGGAACAGCGGCACAGATTCAACGCCCGACACTTCTGTAATGTCGATGGGCTGTGCGTCCATGGTTGCTACGCGCAGGTTGTTTTGCGCAATGGACGCGGTCAGGTCGTGCTGCTGCACTTCCGGGATAATGAGCGCGGGGTTGCCGCTGTAGTAGTTGTTTTGATTTTGTTCAAACACAATGCCCGAGCGGTAGGAAATGCCCCATTCCGAAAGGTATGCGTCCAGCTTTGGCGTATTCCTTTCCTGTATGAAGTCCTGGGAGAGGATGACCTTCCCGCCGCGGTCAAGGTATGCGTCCAGCGCGTCAATCTCCTCGGGCAGGAAGTCGGACTTGGGGGAGAGGATCATCACAAGCGACGCGTCGTCCGGCACCGGGGCGTTGGTGATGTTGAGCGGTTCAAAGGTGAAATTCTGGTTGGAGACAATTTGCGGCATCCAGTCGCTTGTGATCACTTCGCCGTGCGCGTCTAACACATACACTTTGGTCTCCTTGCCGCTCACCACATATTGGATGGCAGAGGTAAAGCTCTGCTCCACGCCCAGCAGTAAGACGCTGCTGGTGTTTTGGGCAATGTCGTTTAAATCCACCACCGTGTAGCGGTCGTCCGTTTCCACAATGACGGACAGGCTGGAAATTTCCCCGCCTTCTTTGGTTTTGTATTTCTGAAATACGGTGGGGTCGGTGGTGGAATCCACTTTTTGGTATTTGATATGCGCAGATTCCTTTTGATATTTGTCCAAAATCCGGTCCATGGCCTCCACCACGCCGTAACTGTCTGTGAATTCCTCGGGCACAATGGAGATGATGCGCACGTCTGTCTCAAGGCCATTGATGGTTTCCATGGTGAGGTCGGACAGCGACAGGATTTTATCTCTGGTCAGGTCCAAGTTTAAGTCCACTTTTGAATTTAAGACGCCGGCCAACAGGTTGACGCCTACCACCACGATGATGACAAGCACGGTGATGATCGCCGCAACCGTCCGGCGGGAAGCTCGTTTGTTCATTTGCAAAACCATCCTTTCTTCATCTCAATACACTTATTTGCTCCAGCGCTGTTTTTCAAGCTGGTGGACTGTCAAAAACCCAAACAGCCCGATGATGCTCAAGTAGTACACCACGGACGCAAGATTGACAAAGCCCATGGCAAAGTCGCTGTAGCGCTGGTTGATGGAAAGCCAGGAAATGACAATCTGCACATATTCGTTTTCAGACGAGGGCAGGATGTTGTCTGCAAGATAGAGCACAAACAGGATGGCAAAGGTCGCCACTGCGGAAATGATCTGGTTTTCCGTGTGCGAGGAAATGTACACGCCAATGGAGATAAACGCCGCGCCCATCAGGAAAAACCCGATATAGATGGAAATAATTTCGCTCCACGCAGGCGTGGTATAGCGCGAAATGAGCAGAGGGTAAATCAGCGTGATAACAAGCGCAATGGCAAACACGCACAGTGCGGACAGGATTTTCCCCGTCACAATGCTGGTGGTGCTAAGCGGCGATGTGAACAGCAGCTGGTCGGTCTTGTTGTTTTTTTCCTCTGAGAGCAGCCGCATGGTGAGGATGGGGATGAGCAGCAAAAATACGATGGTTAAATTTTGAAACAGATAGCTTAATTCGCCCGTGCCGTACAGCAGGTTTTGGGTGGAAAAAATCCATCCGGAAACCAGCATGAAAAAGCCGATGAACACATAGCCGATGGGCGAGTAGAAATAGGATTTTAATTCGCGTTTAAAAATGGCAATCATTGATTTTCGACCTCCCCGGTTTCTGATTGGGCGTCTATTCCCGCCGCGTCCGCATGCCCTGTCTGCGGCTGCGGTTGCTCGCCGTCCTCCGGCTGTGTTTGCCCGCCGTCCTCTGGCTGCGGTTCCTGGTCGCCCTCTGGCTGCGGTTCCTGGCCGCCCTCTGGCTGTTCGGACGGATCTTGGGCGCTGCCCTCTGCCCCGCCTTCTAAGGCGTCCTGGGCCTCGGGCTCATCCGGGATGAGCGACACGGCGTTTTCGCCCGTGAGGCGGAGGAAGATTTCTTCCAGCGTCAAATTGGCAGGCTTTAACATCAAAAGGGGCATGTCGTTTCTGGCAAGCGCCGCAAACACGGTCTTGCGAAGGTCGGTGCCCGGTTCAGATTCCACCAAAAAGTCGTAGGCGCCCGGCTCGGTCTGGCCCAAAAGGTCTACACGCACCACGCCGCTTACGCCCTTTATTACGGCTGAAATTGGGCCTTTTTCGCCGCTTACGCGCACGGTGAACTGGTTGTCCTCCGAAATGGCGCTTGACAGCTCCTCCGGCGTGCCCATTGCCATCAGCCGGCCCTCGTTGATGACGATGACCTTTTCACAGATGGCCGAAATTTCAGGAAGGATGTGGGAGCTTAAGATGACGGTGCGGTCTTGCCCCAGCTCTTTGATGACGTTTCTGATCTCAATGATTTGCTTGGGGTCAAGCCCCACGGTGGGTTCGTCCAAAATGAGGATTTCCGGGTTGCCGATGAGCGCCTGTGCAATGCCCACCCGCTGACGGTAGCCTTTGGACAGATTTTTGATGAGCCGGTTTTGCATCTTTTCCACTTTTACCAGCTGCACCACTGCGTCGATGTGGTCTTTTTTGTTGTCTTTTACGCCCTTGATGTCAAACACGAAGTCGAGATATTCGCGCACTTTCATGTCCAGGTACAGCGGCGGCTGCTCGGGCAGATAGCCGATGCGCTTTTTGCATTCTTTGGGGTTTTTGGAAATATCAAACCCGTCCACGGTGACCGTGCCGTCCGTGGCGGATATGTATCCGGTAATAATATTCATGGTTGTGGTTTTCCCCGCGCCGTTCGGCCCTAAAAAGCCCACAATTTCACCTTTTTCCACGGTGAACGAGATGTTTTTGACCGCCTGGTTTGTGCCGTAGAATTTTGAAAGGTTTTTAATTTCAATCATGCTTCCAACCAGTCCTTCCTATGATTTATAAATGCCGGCGAAAACGCAAAAAACCGTTTCCACCGGCATTTTACTGTACATTTGAAATTATACCACATCAAGCATGCCAAAGTGTGAATAAATTATGAATTTTCAGGCCACACAATGGCAATGCCCAATTCTTCCAGCTGCTTTCCATCCACCACATCCGGCGCGTTGCTCATGAGGTCAGACGCGTTTTGCACTTTGGGGAACGCAATGACGTCCCGGATGTTGTCGGTGCCGGACAGCAGCATAATCAGCCTGTCCAGCCCATAGGCCATGCCGCCGTGCGGGGGCACGCCGTATTGGAACGCCTCCAGCAAAAACCCAAACTGCGCCCAGGCCTGCTCTTTGGTAAAGCCTAAGGCGGAGAACATTTTTTCCTGCAGCTCGGCGCTGTGGATGCGGATGCTGCCGCCGCCCAGCTCTACGCCGTTGAGCACCACGTCATAGGCGTTGGCGCGCACCTTTTGCGGCTCGGTGTCCAAAAGCGCAATGTCCTCTTCCATGGGCGAGGTGAACGGGTGGTGCTTGGCCGTGTAGCGCTGCGCCTCTTCGGAATATTCGAGCAGCGGGAATTCGGTGACCCACAAAAAGTGGAACTTGCTTTCGTCAATGAGGCCGTGCTGCCTGGCAATTTCAATGCGCAGCGCGCCCAGCGCGTCAAACACCACGCTGTTTTTGTCCGCCACAATGAGCACCAAATCGCCGGTTTTTGCGCCGGTTGTTTGTAAAATGCCCGAAAGCTCTGCCTCGGTTAAAAATTTTGCAATGGGCGACTGGACGCCGTCGGGGTTGCATTTGATCCACGCAAGGCCCTTGGCGCGGTAGATTTTTACAAATTCGGTGAGCGCGTCAATGCCCTTGCGCGAGATTTTGTCCGCCATGCCTGCGGCGTTAATGGCGCGCACCGAGCCGCCGCTTTTGGCCGCGCCGGAAAACACCTGAAACCCGCAGTCTTCTACAATGGGCGTCAAATCGCACAGCTCCATGCCAAAGCGGGTGTCGGGCTTGTCCGACCCAAACCGCTCCATGGCCTCTTTGTAGGGCATGCGCAAAAACGGCGTTTGGATGTCTACGCCAATGGCCTCTTTGAACACCTTTTTTAAGAAGCCCTCGTTGATGCGGATGACGTCGTCAATGCCCACAAACGACATTTCCAGGTCAATCTGTGTAAATTCCGGCTGCCGCGCCGCGCGCAAATCCTCGTCGCGGAAGCACCGGGCAATTTGGAAATACCGGTCCATGCCCGAAATCATCAAAAGCTGCTTGTAGAGCTGGGGCGACTGGGGCAGGGCGTAAAACTTGCCGTTGTGCACCCGGCTGGGCACCAGATAGTCGCGCGCGCCCTCCGGCGTGCTTTTGGTGAGCATGGGGGTTTCGATTTCCAAAAACCCGTTTTGGTCAAAATAGTCGCGCGCAAGCTTGGCCACCTTGTGGCGCAAAACCAGCTTTTTTTGCATGTCCGGCCGGCGCAGGTCGAGGTAGCGGTGCTTTAAGCGCAATTCCTCTTTGACGTCGCTGTTTTCCACAATGTAAAACGGCGGGGTTTTTGCACTGCTCAAAATGCGAAGGCCGTTTGCCGCCACTTCAATTTCGCCGGTGGGCATTTGCGGGTTGACAGCGCTTTTGTCCCTTGTGCGCACGGTGCCTGTCACAGCCAGCACAAACTCGCTGCGCACCGAGGCCGCCTTTTTTTCAAGCGCGGGGTCGTCGTTTTGAAACACCAGCTGCACAATGCCCGAGATGTCGCGCAGGTTGATAAACAACAGGCCGCCTAAGTCGCGCACCGAATCGGCAAAGCCCATGAGCGTCACCTGTTTGCCCGCGTCGGATGCGCGCAGTTCCCCGCATTTGTGGGTGCGGGAAAGCCCGTTCATACTCTCATACATGGTCATTTCTCCTTCAAATGTGGATTCTATTGGATCAGGTCCGCAAGGATGGCGGCGTCAAGCAGCGCTTCGGTCTCTGTGCCGTCCTCCATGCATTTGAGCGTCGCACGGCCCGATTCAATTTCGCTCTCGCCCAAAACCATGGAAAACCGCGCCCCGATTTTGTTTGCATATTTCATCTGTGCCTTCACACTGCGGTTTAGGTGGTCAATTTCCGTCCGCACGCCGATGGTGCGGAGCTGGTAGGCAAGCACCTGCACAAACTGCTGTGCCGCCTCCCCCACTGCCGCCAAAAACAGGTCGGCCTGGCTTTTGTCGGGCAGGGTGACGCCCTGCTCCTCCATGGTGAGGATGAGCCGCTCCAGCCCCATGGCAAAGCCGCATGCGGGGGTGGGGGTGTGGCCCAGCTCCTCAATCAGCCCGTCGTAGCGGCCGCCGCCGCAGATGGTGGAGTTGGAGTGCTTGTTGTCCGCCACAATTTCAAACACTGTTTTGGTGTAATAGTCCAGCCCGCGCACAATGTAGGGGTCGATTTCATACGCAATCCCCATGGCGCCAAGCGTTGCTTTCACAGCCTCATAATGCGCCCTGCATTCGTCACAGATGCAGTCTAGGAGCATGGGCGCGCCCTTTACAATCTCTTTGCACACCGCCGATTTGCAGTCCATAATGCGCAGCGGGTTTTTGTGGAACCGGTTTTTGCAGGTATCGCACAGGCTTTCATAGCGCGGCTTTAAAAACGCGCGCAGCTTTTCGTTATAGGCCTTGCGGCAGGTTGGGCAGCCAATGCTGTTGATGTTGAGCTTTAAATTGGACAGCCCAATGCGGGTATAGAGCAGCATGGCCAGGCTCATCAGCTCTGCGTCCGCCGAGGGGGAAGGGCTTCCTAAGCACTCCGCGCCAAACTGGTTGAACTCGCGGTAGCGCCCCGCCTGCTTGTTTTCATAGCGGTAGCAGCGGATGATGTAAAACAGCTTGGAGGGCTGGGGGGTGTTGAACAGCCCGTTTTCAATGTAGCTTCGCGCGCACGAGGCCGTGCCCTCCGGCCGAAGCGTGATGCTCCGCCCGCCTTTATCCAAAAAGGTGTACATTTCCTTTTCCACCACGTCGGTGGTGTCGCCCACCCCGCGCTCAAACAGCTCGGTGTGCTCAAACACCGGCGTGCGGATTTCTTTATAGTTATATTCCGAACAGATTTTCCGGATTTCTCCTTCTATATACTGCCACAGATACACGTTTTGCGGCAATACGTCGTTGGTGCCTTTCGGCGCCTTTGTCAGCATACCATCACTTCCTTACAAACTGGCCTGGCTTCTTATTATATAATGACATAAATACTAACCTTCATTTTAAAGGAAAGACAGCCTTGTTGTCAAGCCTTTTTTCAAATTGTGCCCCATGTGCTTGCGGCGCATACAAATTTGTTGTATAATGGGAAAAAATTGACAAACAGGGGGAGAAGGACAAGATGAAACAACCAAACATTGACAATTCGGCGCTGGTGCTTCCCGGCGCGGTGGTGGTGGGCGACGTGGAGCTGGGGCCAGAGGCCACGGTGTGGTATCACGCGGTGGTGCGCGGCGACGAGGCGCCCATCAAAATCGGCGCGCGCACCAACATCCAGGACTGTGCCGTGGTGCATGTGGACGTGGGCGTGGGGGTTACCATCGGCGAAGGCGTCACAGTGGGGCACAACGCCATTTTGCACGGGTGCGAAATTGGCGACAACACGCTGGTTGGCATGGGCGCGATTGTGTTAAACGGCGCAAAGATTGGCAAAAACTGCATTGTGGGCGCGGGGGCGCTGGTGACGCAAAACACGGTGGTGCCGGACGGAAGCATGGTTTTGGGCAGCCCGGCGCGCATCAAACGCGCCCTGACGGAGGCGGAAATGGAACAAACTGCCAAAAATGCGGCAATTTATGTGGATCTCATAAAAACCTACCGCGACCTTTGACTGGCACGCGCCGTGCGCAAAATCCGTTGACAAGCTCTGGCAAATACGCTATACTAATGACAGGAAATACAAATATTTGACGGCGATTTTTATAAAAAGGAGGGCGGCGCGGATGGATACATCCAGCCGGTATCTGTTTGCGGCGGTATGCGCCGTGCTCGTTTTGGCGTTTGGCGCGCTTGTCTTTTATGCGTGCGCGCCCGGGGTCCCCGGCGCGGGCTCCTTTTTTTTGATGGGCGATGCGGCCTCGGTTTTACAGGGGCGGCATGAGACAAGGGCGCTCTATCCCGAGGTGTTTTTGGAGGATGCGCCGGCACTTTCTGCGCGGCCGTTTGTGCAAAATGTCACGGCCGTCTATTTTGCCGCTGCGCTTGCAAAGCTGTTTGGCGTCTATGGCGGCTGGGTGGTGCTGGGCGCTTTTTCGACGCTTTTGTGCGCGGCGCTGCTGTTCCTCATTTTGCGGCGCACCACGCGCGTGTGGACGGCGCTTTTGCTCTCGGCGCTCTACCTTTCGCTGCCCGGCCTGTTTTACAGCGTGGCGCGGGTGTCCTACCAGCCGGTCAGCGCCTGTTTGCTGATGCTGTTTTTATACGTGTATTATCTGGACACGCCCTATTTGCTAAAGTGGTATGTATTGTCGCTGCTCTCCGGGCTTTTGTATATTGACCACGCCGTATGCATCCTGATTTTGGCGGCGGTGCCGTTTTTGGCGGCGTTTCACATAAAACGGCAGCACAGCACCTGGACGGCGGCTTCCCATGCGTTTTTGCTGCTGCTGCTCTCAAGCGGGCTGGTTTGGTTTGGGCGGCATTTTTTTGCCGACTATGCCTCTACGCTGCAAGCGCCTTTTCGTGCACCGGCGGGGATTTCGGCGGTTGTTTCGCTGTTTTACCCGTTTTCTTATAAAACCGTGCTGGTTTTGATCCCCTTTTTTTTGATGGGCGCGCTTTCCATTGCCGGGCTGTTTGGCACCGCGCGCTATTTAAAGCGCTACATGTGGCCGGCGGTGGGGTGCCTGGCGCTGTTTTTTTTCGGGACATACCGGTATGGCGGCGGCGAAAACCTGGCGGTCATCTTATATCCCGCGGTGTTTTTGGGCGGCGCGTCGGCGCTCGCGCACAAGCGCATGTTCCGGAAGGCAGAGCGCGGCGTTTTGTCCTGTTTGGCGGCGGCAACGGTTGTGATGTTTGCAATAAACGGCGGATGCGCGACCTATGTGCGGCGCGAAGGCAGCGCTTGCGCTTCTTATATGGAGGCGTTTTCGGAAGAATATGCAAAAAACATCCCGGCAAATGCGTCGGTGCTGGTGGTTTGCGGCCCGCAACATTACGCGGTGCAATCCTATTTGCTCGCGCCCAGGGTGGCTATGTTTTCGCCGCCCGAGCGGGAATTTTTGCAAAATGTGATAAACATTGGGCGGCCGGACTACATTGTGTCGCCGCTGGACAGCCCGCCTATAGGCTATGCGGCGGTGGATCAGTTTTTATCGGATCAAGACGGCGCATATACCCTGTATAAAGGAAATCAGCCGCTTTCGCGGTAGGAATCAGGAGGAAAACCATGCTACCAAAACAAATCCCATCCCGGTTTTTTTACGCGGCCATCCTGCCCGCGCTCTTGTGCGCGTTTGTGCTCCCAGGCTGCGGCACGCCTGGCCAGGAGGTGGCAGTGATTGGCGGCGCGGACGGGCCCACAGGCATTTACACAGAGCGGGCCGCCGATCCCGGCATTGCGGAGCTAAATGCGGCCACTGCCATCCGCACAACCTATGAAACGGAGTTTTTGGGCAGCTACGAGTGCGGCACGGTGGGCTACACCATATTGGGCAAGCAGCCGGAGGAGGGCGGCGGCATCACGGTGTACGCTGCGGCGACCTTTGGCGGGTACGGCTTTGAAAACGGCATATTTTCGCGGGTTGCGGGAACGGATGTGATTTATGCGGCCGTGCGTTTTTCCCTTTCGCGCGCGGGCGAATACCTGCTGGATGGCTATGAGGACGCAAGCACCCAGGCGCAGGCGGCAGAAATTTTCCCGCAGTCGGTGCTGCAGGCGCTTGACACGCCGGAGCACTATCAGGAACTGCTCTTTTCCCAGGAGCTGGAACAGGCGGAGCAGCACTTGCAAAAGATTGGGCGCGAGGCGGAGGTTGAGCAGGTTTGGGGCAGCGCGTTTGTGCGCGAAGATCCTGTAAAAGACGAAACGGCGGCGCGCCGTTTGCGCGAGGAGTTTGATAAATACCCCTATTGGACGGGTACGCGCGAATTTGTGGAGGCCGGCACGCGCTATGTGTATGAAAAAATTTGGGAGGGCGGCAGCCCTGCCGGGGACGACATCGCCATTTACCGGAAAATAAATCCCAACACCGGCGAAATCATAGAGGCCTACCGGGTGGAAATCACCGGGCCTAACGTCAGCATTGAGCAGGAGACTTAAAAAAAGGACCCTCATCATTTGAGGGCCCTTTTTTTATAAGACGAGGCTAAAAAGGGTGTTTACCAAAAAGCAGAGGAGGATGCCAAACGCGGTGGGCAGCAAAAAGGCAACTGCCGTCCACTTGACGCTTTGCGTCTCCTTTTTGATGGTGAGAAGCGTGGTGGCGCACGGGAAGTGCAGCAGGGAAAACAGCATGACGCAAATGGCCGTTGTCACCGTCCATCCGTTTTGCAAAAGCACCTGCCCGGTTTGCGCAAGGCTGGAAAGCTCGGTGAGCGTGCCGGTGGAAAGATAGCACATCAAAAGGATGGGGATGACAATTTCATTGGCGGGGATGCCCAAAATAAACGCCATTAAAATATAGCCGTCCATGCCGATGGCGCGCGCAAACGGGTCTAGGAACTTCGCGCAGTGGGTGAGGATGGATACGCCGCTTATCTCCACATTGGCCGCAAGGAAGATGACAACGCCCGCCGGCGCGGCAATCATCACCGCGCGCCCCAGCACAAACAGCGTGCGGTCAAAGACGGAGCGGTAGATGACCTCCCATATTTTTGGCTTGCGGTAGGGCGGCAGCTCCAGCGCAAAGTGGGACGGCGTGCCCTTTAACACGGTTTTTGACAGCAGCATGGAGCACAAGAGGGTGAGGAGGATGCCAATGACCATGACCGCCAGTACACACAGCGTAGAAACGGCGTTTTTGGCCGCGCCTGTTGCAAACGCCCCTGCAAAGATGGAGGAGATGGCAATTAGGGTGGGGAAGCGGCCGTTGCAGGGCACAAAGTTGTTGGTTAAAATGGCGATGAGCCGCTCCCTGGGGGAGTGGATGATGCGCGCGCCAATGACGCCTGCCGCATTGCAGCCAAACCCCATGCACATGGTGAGGCACTGCTTGCCGTTGGCACAGCATTTTTTAAAAAAGTTGTCAAGGTTAAACGCAATGCGTGGCAGATAGCCCAGATCCTCCATAAGCGTAAACAGCGGGAAGAAGATGGCCATGGGCGGCAGCATGACCGACACCACCCACGCAAGCGTGCGGTACATGCCGTCTATGAGCACACTGTGCAGCCACATAGGCGTGTGCAGCAGGGCGAGGAATGCAGAAAGATAGCCCTCTGCCCACGTAAACAGGCGGGACAGCCACTGGGAGGGATAATTTGCGCCCGCGATGGTAATCCACAAAATAACGCCCAAAAACGCCAGCATGATGGGGATGCCAAACAGCTTGGAGGTTAAAATTTTGTCAATTTTCCGGTCGGCGCCCTGGTATGCTTTGCCCCCCGTTTCCACAACCTGGCCTGCAATTTCTTCCGCGGCCTGCACCAAAGACGCCACAATGCGGTCGCAAAAATTGCCGGGATGGATGCCCAGCTGCGCAAGCTTTTCCTTCTCGGCGCTCACCGTGCGGCACACATCGGCATTGTCCAGCACGTCGTCGCCCCAATGCCTGGCAATGGAATTGAGAATCCCTTTTTCGCCGTCTAAGAGCTTCAGCGCGACAAACCGCCTGTTCCTTACGTGGCCGGGAAGTGCGCCGCAAACGGCCTGGACGGCGCTTTCAATGACCTGGTCATATGTAACGGTGTACGCCTTTTGATTGGGATGGCGGGATAAGGTGTACACCGCTTTTTGCAGGCGGTCCAGCCCGTCGTTTTGCAGTGCGCTGATGGCAACCACCGGCACGTTTAAGATTTTTTCAAGCTTGCCGGTGTGGATTTTGATTTGCCGCTTTTTTGCCTGGTCCATTAAATTGACGCACACCACCGTGTTTGGGGTGATTTCCAAAATCTGCAAAGCCAGGTTCAGGTTGCGTTCTAAACAGGTTGCATCCAGCACCACCACGGTGACGTCAGGATTTCCAAAGCACAAAAAGTTTCTTGCAATCTCCTCTTCTACCGAGTCGGACATGAGCGAATAGGTTCCGGGCAGGTCCACCACAAACACGTCCTGGCCTTGATAGGTATATCTGCCCCCGGCGTTGGCCACGGTTTTCCCCGGCCAGTTGCCGGTGTGCTGCTTTAGCCCGGTCAGCGCGTTAAACACGGTGCTCTTGCCCACGTTGGGGTTCCCGCCCAGGGCGACAACGGTTTCGGTGTCGTATATCTCAAAGTCAAATTCTTTTTTTAACGTCCCTCTTTGGGTAGAAGAAACGGTTAAGCCCATACGCACACTCCTTTTTCGTTTCGGGTCAGCGGATATAAATGCCCTGTGCATCCTCTTTGCGAAGTGCAATCACCGCGCCCCGGATGAGGTATGCCGTCGGGTCGCCGGACGGGCTTTTCATAAGCGCTTCAATTTTGGTGTTGGGGATAATGCCCAAATCTAAGATACGGCGCTTCTTTTGGCCGGTAAGCGCAAAATCACAGACGTATGCCTGCCCGCCCAGCGGCAGGCTGGTCAGTTTCTGCATGGTATCTCCTCCTTCTTTCTTTTGCTCCGTATGTTGATAGAATGCTTTTACTATCAATATATGCAAACCCCTGTGCAATGTTCACCTGCCTATCTGGCTTTTCAATTTGGGATTATTTTGGCGGATTTAAGAGGAAAATGCTGTAAATTTATAGAACTAAACCAACAGGGATGGTATTTTATCGGTTTTTACTTGTATTTTACGCGGAACGCTGGTAGTTTTATGGAAAATAGTATATAATATCCCTATACCTATTTCTACGATTGGGGGCATCAAAATGGCAAAGGAAAAAGTGGGCAGCGCCAGGTTCGCCAAACCGGCAGAGGCTGCGGCAGCCACCAAAACAGCCAGGCAGAGGAAAACCGCCCGGCGCCGGGCGGCAAAAAAGAGCGAAATTACAAAAGAAACCTTTTACGAGCAGTTTGGAAAGGGGACGTGCGACAAGGCATACCAATATCTGGGCTGCCATGCGCATGCATCCGACGGCAAGGCGGGATATGTGTTCCGCGTTTGGGCGCCCAATGCAAAAAACGTGTGGGTGTCGGGCGATTTTAACGCGTGGAGCAAGGATGCTGCGCCCATGCACCCGGTGCAGGACGGCGTGTGGGAATGCTTTTTGGAAACCGCAAAGGAGTACGATGCGTATAAGTACTACATAGAGCGGGCAGACGGTTCGTTTGTGTATAAAACCGACCCCTATGTGTACTACACTGAAACCCTGCCCGGCAATGCCGGCCGGGTGTATGATTTGGACGGGTTTTCGTGGAACGACGGCAGTTACCGCCGCGCAAAGGCGGGCAAAAAGTTTTTAAACAAGCCGGTAAATATTTACGAAGTGCATATGGGCTCGTGGAGGCGGCATGAGGACGGCAGCTATCTAAGCTACCGGGAAATGGCCGAGCAGCTCATCCCCTATGTCAAAAAGATGGGGTTTACCCACATTGAGCTCATGCCCATTTCTGAGTACCCGTTCGACCCCTCGTGGGGCTATCAGGTGACGGGGTATTATGCGGCTACGTCGCGCTACGGCGAGCCAAAGGATTTTATGAAGTTTGTAGACGACTGCCACAGGGCGGGCATCGGCGTCATTTTAGACTGGGTGGGCGCGCATTTCCCCAAGGACGAAAATGGGCTGTATGAGTTTGACGGCGGGTTTTGCTATGAATCGGCCAACCCCTTAAACAACGAGCATCCGGAGTGGAACACACGCATTTTTGACTATGACAAGGGCGAAGTGGTGTCGTTCCTTATGTCCAACGCGGTGTTCTGGATGGACAAATTCCACATTGACGGCCTGCGGGTGGACGCGGTGGCCTCCATGATTTATTTGGACTACGGCAAAAAAAGCGGGGAGTGGACGCCCAACGAATTTGGCGAAAATATCAACATGGGCGCGGTGGCATTTTTAAGAAAGCTCAACGAGGCGGTGTTTTTGGAGAGCAAGTCGGCGCTTATGATTGCGGAGGAATCCACGGCCTTCCCCATGGTCACCAAGCCCGGGTATGACGGCGGGCTGGGCTTTAACTTAAAGTGGAACATGGGCTGGATGAACGACATGCTCGAATATATGTCCTTAGACCCGCTGTTCCGGCGCGACCATCACAGAAATATCACGTTTTCGCTCACCTATGCGTTTTCGGAAAACTTTGTGCTCCCCCTTTCCCACGACGAGGTGGTGCACGGCAAACGCTCCATGATTGAAAAAATGCCGGGCGAGTATGACGACAAGTTTAACAACCTCCGGGCGTTTTACGGATATATGATGGCGCATCCCGGCAAAAAACTGCTGTTTATGGGCAATGAATTTGCACAGTTCCGCGAGTGGGATTTTGCAAACGAACTGGACTGGCAGCTGTTGGATTTTGAGAAGCATGCGAAGATGCAGGCGTTTGTGCGCGATTTGAACAGGTTTTATTTGACGCACACGCCGTTTTGGAACAACGACGCGGACTGGAACGGGTTTAAGTGGATTTCGTGCGACGACTATCAGCAGAGCATCATTGCGTTCCGGCGCATTGACAAAGCCGGCAACGAGATTATCTGCGTGTCCAACTTCTGCCCCGTCGAACGGCAGAATTACCGCATCGGCGTGCCCGCGCCGGGCAAGTACAAGGTGGTTTTTAACAGTGACAGCAAAAAATACGGCGGTACGGGCACGCGGCTTTTGCCCGTCACCAGCGAGCGGTGTGCCATGCATGGGTTTTCTGACAGCGTGCGCCTCACCATTGCGCCCATGTCCACCGTGTATTACGAGATAGAAAATAAGGCCGCAAACCGCAAAAAAACGCCAAAAAATCAATAGACGTGAGGTGGTAACATGCTCGAACGGAGAAAAGAATGTATTGCAATGCTTTTGGCAGGCGGGCAGGGCAGCCGGTTAAAGGTGCTCACCGAAAACACTGCAAAGCCTGCTGTGCCGTTTGGCGGGAAATACCGGATTATCGACTTCCCCCTTTCCAACTGCGTCAACTCTGGAATCGACACTGTGGGCATTTTGACCCAATACCAGCCGCTGGAGCTCAACAACTATATTGGCAACGGCCGGCCCTGGGGCTTAAACCGCAACTTTGGCGGCGCGCACATCCTGCCGCCCTATTCCAAAAATAAAAAGACCGAATGGTACAAGGGCACTGCCAACGCCATTTATCAAAACATCCATTTTATCAATCTTTACAACCCGGAATATGTGGTCATTTTGTCGGGCGACCACATCTATAAAATGGACTATGCAAAAATGCTGGACTACCACAAGGAAAAAGAGGCAGAGTGCACCATTGCGGTCATCAACGTGCCCATGAAGGAGGCGTCGCGGTTTGGCATTATGAGCACGGACGCGGACGGCAGGATTTTCAAATTTGAAGAAAAACCCAAAAAGCCAGACAGCACCAAGGCCTCTATGGGCGTTTATATTTTTAACTGGAAGGTGTTAAAGGAATACCTGGTTGCAGACGAGGACGACCCAAAATCGTCCAACGACTTTGGCAAGGACATCATCCCCAAGCTGCTTTTGGACGGCCGCCGGCTGTTTGCCTATTCGTTTGAGGGGTATTGGAAGGACGTGGGCACCATTGCGAGCCTCTGGGAGGCCAACATGGATCTTTTAGACCCAAACAGCAGCCTCAATTTAAAGGACGACAAAAAGAAGATCTACGCGCGCAACTATGCCCAGCCGCCCAGCCTTATCACCAAAAATGCCGATGTGGTAAACTCCTACATAGCCGAGGGCTGTGTGGTGAAGGGCATGGTGAAAAACAGCATCATTTTTACCGGCTGCGTCATTGACGAATTTGCGGATATCTCGGACAGCGTCGTGATGCCAAATACCCATATCCTATCGGGCGCTGAGGTGAAATACGCCATTATCGGCGAGGAAGTGACCATCAACAAGCGGGCGCGCATTGGCGGCAACCCGGCTGACTATGAGGAAAAGGAATGGGACATCGCCGTGGTGGGGAAGGGCAACGTGATAGACGCCGGACAGACGGTTAAGCCCAAAGAAATTATTTAAAAAGCCACAGGAGGTTGAGTGCACACGATGAAAATGGCTGGAATTATTTTTTCCAATATCTATGACAACACCATGGGCGAGCTCACAAAACACAGGACCATGGCCTCGGTCCCCTTTGGGGGCCGCTACCGCCAAATCGACTTTGTGCTTTCCAATATGGTCAATTCCAACATCACCACGGTGGGCGTGATTACCAAATACCACTACCAGTCGCTGATGGACCATTTGTCGTCCCGCAGCGAGTGGGATTTAAACCGCAAAAACGGCGGGCTGTTCATCCTGCCGCCGTTTGTTAACGGGCAGACAGAGGTGTACCGCGGCAAGATCGAGGCGCTCTACGGCGCGCTCAGCTTTTTAAAAAAGAGCGAGCCGGAATATGTGCTTATGGCAGATTCTACCAACATCTGCAACATTGACTATGAGGATGTGCTAGAATCGCACATCAAATCGGGCGCCGAGGTGACGGTGGTGGCAAACCGTGCGCCCGAGCTTTCCGGCGAGGAAAAGGCGCTGGTGCTCTCGTTAAAGGACGGCAAGGTGTCCGACCTTATGGTGGACTGCCTGCCGCACCCGGACGACCTTTCGGGCATGGGCATGTTCCTTGTAAAAAAGGACATCCTCATAAACATGGTGGTGGACGCTGTGGCGCACGGGCGGTATCACTTTGAAAAGGACTATTTGCAGCGGCGGTTTAACCGCGGCGATATTTTGATCAACGTGTATGAATTTAAGGGGATTGTGCTGCGAAACGACAGCATTGCGTCCTACTTCCAGAACAACTTCCGCCTGATGGACCAGACGGTGCGGGACAACATCTTTTGCCCTGAATCGCCCATTTACACCAAGGTGCGCGACGAGGCGCCCACCTATTACGGCGAGCACGCGGTGGTGGACGACTGCTTAGTGGCGGACGGGTGCAGCATCCGCGGGCGGGTGGAAAACTGCGTGCTGTTCCGCGACGTGACCATTGGCGAGGGGTCGTATGTGAAAAACTCCATCATTATGCAGGGGTCGGACATTGGCAGGGACTGCGCCATTGAATACGTCATTATGGACAAGGACGTGGTGATTTCGGGCAACCGCACGCTGGTGGGCGCCCCGACCTCCCCGCTTATTATTTCCAAGGGCGAATCCATCTAAATGGGGCGCACCCCGCCCCTTTGGGACAAGCCTGTTTTTATGAAGAACTGCGTTTTTTAAAAGGAGGGCCATATGAAGATTTTATTTGCCGCATCTGAAGCGGCGCCGTTTGTTAAATCTGGGGGGCTGGGCGACGTGGCGTACGCGCTGCCGCAGCAGCTTAAAAAGGACGGGCACGACGTGCGGGTGGTAATCCCCTATTACCAGTCCATAAAGCATAACCCCGCATTTTCCGACGTGGAATTTCTCACAAGCTTTGGCATGGACCTTGCCTGGCGCAGGCAGCATGTGGGCGTGTTCCGCGCAACCGCGGGGGATGTGACCTACTATCTGATTGACAACGAATACTACTTTGCGCGCAACTCCTGCTACGGCTTTTACGACGACGGCGAGCGGTTCGCCTATTTTTCCAAGGCCATTTTGGAGATGCTTTTGCACATCGACTTTTTCCCGGATGTGCTGCATCTAAACGACTGGCAGACCGCGCTCTCTCCCGCCTTTTTGCACGCGCATTTTTGGCAAATCGACCGTTTTCGCGGTATCAAAACCATATTTACCATTCATAACATAGAATATCAGGGCAAGGTTGCAAACGAGTTTTTGAGCTTTGTGATGGGCGTGGATGAGAGCATGCGCCCTGTGATGACCTATGACGACTGCATCAACTTTATGAAAAGCGCGATTGTGCTGTGCGACAGGGTCACCACTGTTTCTGAAACCTATTCGTATGAGATCCGGTACGCCTATTTTTCGCACGGCCTTGACCCCATTTTAAAGCAGTATGAATATAAGCTTTCAGGCATTGTAAACGGCATTGACACCGATTTGTTTAACCCGGAGCACGACAGGCAGATTTTTGTGCCCTACAAACACGGCGAAATCCAAAAGAAGCGGAAAAACAAGCGGGCGCTGCAGGAGGAGCTGCATTTAGAGGTCAATGACGACATCCCCATGGTGGCCATGATTTCCCGCCTGGTTTCGCACAAAGGGCTGGATTTGGTGGAATATGTGACAAACGAGCTGATGGGCATGCACATGCAGCTTGTGGTGCTGGGCACGGGCGATCGGCGCTATGAGGATCTGTTCCGGTATATGGCGTATTCCTGCCCGGGGAAAATTTCGGCCAACATCAGGTTTGACAGTGTGCTGGCAAGCAAAATTTACGCCGGCGCCGACCTCTTTTTGATGCCGTCCAAAAGCGAGCCGTGCGGGCTTTCCCAGCTCATTGCCATGCGCTACGGCACCATCCCCATTGTGCGCGAAACGGGCGGGCTGTGCGACACCGTGCCGCCCATCAACACCGAGACCTTAGAGGGCCGCGGCTTTACCTTTAAGGGCTACAACGCCCACGACATGCTGGGGGCGATTGAGCGCGCCATTGCCTTTTACTATGACAAAGAAAAATATCCCATTGCGGTGGACAACATCATGCAGTATAATAGCAGTTGGGAGGGGCCGGCAAAGCAATACGCCGACCTTTACCAAAGCGTACTGTAAAAAAGGAGCGGACCTATGGCATATAAGAAAGAGCAGGTACTCTCACTGATTGAAAAAGAGTGCTTAAACCACTTTGGATGTTACTTAAAAGAGGCAACCAACCAGCAGATATACAAGGCGCTCTGCCTGGTGGTAAAAGACCTTCTGGCGGAAAAACGCAAACGCTTTTATGAGGCACATAAGCAAAAAGGGGAAAAACAGGTGTATTACATGTCCATGGAGTTTTTGGTGGGCACGTCGCTTAGGAACAACCTGTATAACCTGGGGCTGGAGCGCATTTTTAAAAACGCCTTAAAGGATGCAAAGATTGACATTGACGCGCTGTATGCCATTGAGCCCGACGCGGGTTTGGGCAACGGCGGATTGGGGCGCCTGGCTTCGTGCTACATGGATTCCATGACCTCACTGGGGATGATGGGCACCGGGTTTTCCATCCGGTATGAGTTTGGCATTTTTAAGCAGAAGATTGTGGACGGCTGGCAGGTGGAATTCCCCGACAACTGGCTGGACATGGGCGGCGTTTGGCTCAACCGCCGGGCGGACGAGGCGTTTGAGGTGAAATTTGGCGGCTATGTGATGGAAAACTGGGACAACGGCAAGCTCCATGTGCGTCACGAGGGGTACAATTCCGTGATGGCAATCCCTTACGACATGTTCATTTCCGGCTATGACACCGATGCGGTCAACAAGCTGGTGCTGTGGAGTGCAAAATCCAAAAACAGCATGGATATGAACGCGTTTTCCCGCGGGGAATACATGAAATCGCTGGAGGAAAACACCATGGCAGAGGTCATCTCCAAGGTGCTCTACCCGGCGGACGACCACATAGAGGGCAAGCGGCTGCGCATTAAGCAGCAGTACCTTTTGGTGTCGGCGTCTTTGCAAAGCATCCTAAAGCAGCACTTAGACCGCTACGGCACGCTGGACAATCTGGCCGACAAGGTGGCCATCCACATCAACGACACACACCCTGCGCTGTGCGTGCCCGAGCTTATGCGGCTTCTCATTGACGAGCACGGCTATGATTGGGACCCGGCCTGGGAGATTGTGCAAAATACGCTCACCTACACCAACCACACGGTGATGAGCGAGGCGCTGGAAAAATGGCCGGAGAGCCTGTTTTCCGCAGAGCTGCCGCGCGTGTACCAGATTGTGGCCGAAATTAACCGCCGCCTGATGGAACAGCTCCGGGCGGTGTATCACGACGACTTTGCCAAGCTGGAATATATGGCGGTGCTTGCAAAGGGCGAGGTGCGCATGGCAAATTTGTGCCTTGCGGCCTGCCACAAAATCAACGGCGTGTCCAAGCTGCACAGCGATATCCTCATCCACAGCATTTTTAAAGATTACTATTACGTCTCTCCTGAGAAGTTTTTAAACGTCACCAACGGCATTGCCTACCGGCGCTGGCTGTGCCAGTCCAACCCGGAGCTCACGAGGCTTCTTACAAACCTCATTGGGGACGCCTTTTTGCACGACGCTACGGCGCTTGCCAGGCTGTTAAAATATCACGGCGACAAAAACGTGCTTTTGGAGCTTCGGCGGGTGAAGCTTTCCAACAAGCGGCGGCTTGCCGATTATATTGCGTCGGCAAACGGCGTCAATGTGGACCCGGAATCCATATTTGACGTGCAGATCAAACGGCTGCACGAATACAAGCGGCAGCTGTTAAACGCGCTGCACATCATGCACCTTTACAACCAGATGAAGGAAAACCCCCATTTGGATGTTCCGCCGCGCACCTTCCTCTTTGCCGCCAAAGCCTCGGCGGGCTACAAGATGGCAAAGCAGATCATCCGGCTGATTTCTGCAGTGGGAAGCCTGGTGAACAACGACCCTGCCGTGCGCGACCGGCTCAAGGTGATCTTTTTGGAGGACTACAAGGTGTCGCTGGCCGAAATCATCATCCCGGCGGCCGAAATTTCCGAGCAGATTTCCATTGCGGGCAAGGAGGCGTCCGGCACGGGCAACATGAAGCTCATGATCAACGGCGCGGTGACGCTGGGCACGCTGGACGGCGCGAATGTGGAAATTTACGAGCAGGTGGGGGAGGACAACATCTTTTTGTTTGGCCTGACCGCGCCCGAGGTGGAGGCGCTGTGGCAAAAGGGCTACCGCCCGCACGAGTATGTGGCAAAAAGCCCCGCCCTAAAGGCTGTGCTTGACATGCTCACCTCCGGCGTTTTGGGCGTGCGGTTTGGCGACATTGCAAAGTCGCTTTTGACAGACGCCTATGGCCAGAGCGATGCGTATATGACGCTGGCGGACTTTGACGCCTATGTAAAGGCACAGGCGCGCGTGGGCGAAACCTACCGCGACACCGACCGGTTTACCGACATGTCGCTTATAAACATTGCAAAGGCGGGCGTCTTTTCGTCCGACCGCGCAGTGGCGCAGTATGCAAAAAATATTTGGGATATAAAATTGTAAGCATTGCGGAACACTTGTATTAGGGCGGCAGCTTTCCGCCCTAAATTTTATTTCAGGGTGATCAACATTGACAGACATTCGCTATCACAGCCGGGATACTGCCTATAAAACCCCCTTTGGCGCGCTGCGGCGCAAGGAGGAGTGCAGCATCTTTATAGAGGTCCCGGCGCATTTTTTTGTAAAGGCGTGTTTTCTTTGCATCTCGGGCGAAACCGGGTTTTTGATGCGCGTGCCCATGCAAAGGGCGGACGGGCCGGACGGCTATGCCCGCTATGGGTGCACGTTTTGCCTGCCCCTTTGCGGCCTTTACTTTTACAATTTCTACATGGAGGGCGAACACGGCGGGTTTGAGGTGTCAAAAACGGGGGACGCCGCCAGCATCGGTGCGGGCGACAAGTGGCAAATCACCTGCTTTGACGAGCACTTTGACACGCCGGACGCGTTTAAGGGGCGGGTGTATTATCAGATTTTCCCCGACCGGTTTGCCATTGGCGAGGCGGCCGACTGCACAGGCAAGCTTGGCCCGTACACCGTGCACAAGGACGTGCACGACATGCCGGTGTATTTGCCCAACGAGCACGGCGAGGTGCTCAACAACGACTTTTTTGGCGGGAACCTTTCCGGCATCCGGCAAAAGCTGCCCTACCTTAGGGAGCTTGGCGTGGGCGTGCTCTATCTAAACCCCATTTTTATGGCGTTTTCCTCCCACCGCTACGACACGGCCGACTATATGCGCATTGACCCCATGCTGGGCACAGAGGAAGATTTTAAGGCCCTTTGCGACGATGCGCACAAGCTTGGGATGCAGGTGGTGATGGACTGTGCGTTTTCCCACACTGGCAGCGACAGCGTGTATTTTGACAAACAAAACCGCTTTGGCGGCGGCGCCTATCACGACCCCAGCTCCCGGTACAGAAGCTGGTATCAGTTTACGCAGTATCCGCACCAGTACACCAGCTGGTGGGGCATTGAGACGCTGCCCTGTGTCAATGAGATGGACAAAAGCTACCTTGACTACATTATTTGGAATGAAAACAGCGTGGTTGCGCACTATTTGGCGCTGGGGGCGGACGGCATCCGGCTGGATGTGGCAGACGAGCTGCCCGACGAATTTATTGCCGCCTTAAAGGCGCGCATGCGGCAACTAAAGCCCGGCGCACTGCTCATCGGCGAGGTTTGGGAGGATGCGTCCAACAAAATAAGCTATGGCAAGCGGCGCGAATACTTTACCAAGGACGAGCTGGACAGCGTGATGAACTATCCGTTCCGCACGGCCATTTTGGACTTTGTAAACGGGCATATGGACGCGCATGCGTGGATGGACAGTGTGGGGCGCATTTGCGAAAACTATCCCAAGCCGGTGCTGGACTGCGTGATGAACAGCCTCTCGACCCACGACACCATCCGGGTGATAAACGCGGTGGGGGATGTGCCAAACGATTTGAGCCGCGACCAGAAGGCGGCGTTCACATTTTCCCATGAGGCCTATAAAGCGGCCATTTTGCGCGTGAAGCTGTGCGCATTTTTGCAGTTTATGCTGCCCGGGTGCGCGTGCATTTATTACGGCGACGAAATTGGCATGGACGGGTTTGAGGACCCGTTTAACCGGCAGTTTTACCGCTGGGACAGGAAGGATGAGGCGCTTTTTGCCTTTTACAAAACGCTGGCTGCGTATAAAAATACGCTTACGGCGCTTAAGGACGGCGCGTTTTCGCCGGTGTTTGCAAAGGGGCGCGCGCTTGCGTTTTCCCGCACCGCGAAGGATAGCGCGGTGATTGCCGCCGCCAATGCGGGGGATGCGCCGGTGTTACTGCCGTTTTCGGGCGAGGCGCTGCTACAAGCCGGGCTGGAACGGACAGAACAGGGCCTGTTGCTGCACAAAAACGGGTTTTTGCTGTTAAAGCCATAAACATCTAAAAATCATAAATTGCCGCACCCCATCATATACATTATTGAACATGTAGCAGATGGGGTGCGATGCTTTTGTTAAAGGACAAAATGAAATGTGTTTTCAGCCGCAAAAACATGCGGCGGCCTTTGATAAAATGGATTGCCCTGGCGTGCGGCGCAGCGGCAGTTTTTTTTGCGGCGGGGCGTTTGTTTGCCGCGCCGGCCGCTGTGCACACCAGCGGGGAGGGCGGGGATTTTATCAAGTGGGTGGATTTTAACGTCACCAAGGAGGCCATGCAAAAGGCCATGGACTATGACATACAGACGCATTTGGAGGAAGTGCACATTGACTGGATTGACCTTTTGGCGCTGTGCGGGGTAAAGTGCGGCGGCAATTTTAAAAATTTTAACACAGCCGACCTGGACGCCATGGCCGCACAGCTAAAAGACGGCACGCCCATTTCTGAGCTTATCACCAGCGAGAAATATTTCCAGTATTACAAAGACGCCTACACCGCGGTTTTGGGCGGGTTTTTGGGCTATTACTACCAGAAAACGGAAACGGGCTGGGAGGAGGTTTACGGGCTCAAGGGCTTTTCGCCCATTGCGAAAGGGTTTGGGTTTTCGCACTACCGCGACTTTGGAAACAGCCGGTCGTACGGCTTTGCGCGCAGGCATCTGGGCAACGATTTGATGGGCAGCATTGGCACGCCGGTGGTTGCGGTGGAATCGGGCGTGGTGGAGGCCATTGGCTGGAACCGGTACGGCGGCTGGCGCATTGGCATCCGGAGCTTTGATACGCAGCGCTATTACTACTATGCGCATTTGCGCAAGGATTTCCCCTATCACACCGGCTTAGAAGAGGGGTCGGTGGTAAAGGCGGGGGATGTGATTGGATATTTGGGCATGACAGGGTACAGCACCAAGGAAAATGTCAACAACATCAATGTGCCGCACTTGCACTTTGGCATGCAGATTATCTTTGACGAATCGCAAAAGGACGGCAACAATGAGATATGGATTGACGTGTATGACATTGTGGAATTTTTGCAGCAAAACCGCTCGGCAGTGGAGAAGGATGAAGCGGACAAAAACTACAACCGGACAATCGATTTTACCGAGCGCAGCCTTATGGAATACGGGGGGTAGGGATGAGACAATTATGCAGCACGCTTTTGATGGTGCTATTTTCCATTGTGTTTATTTGCTACAGCCTGTGCGCCATGTTTGTGGAAACCTCGCTTCTGGCGTCCACCACAAACGTGTATGGCGCGGACACGGTCAATGTCCCCATCATTATGTACCATCTGTTTTTAAAGGACAGCTCCAAGTGGGGCAAGTTTATTTTGCCGCCCGACCAGTTTGCAAACGATATTGCCTATATCAAGGAGCGCGGCTATGAGCCAATCTTTTTTTCCCAGCTCATTGACTATGTGGAAAACGGCACCCCGCTGCCCCAAAAACCCATTATGATCACCTTTGACGACGGGTATTACAACAACTACCTCTACGCCTTCCCGGTGTTAAAGCAATACGACTGCAAGGCGGTGTTTTCGGTGATTGGCAAATATGCCGACCTCTACTCCCAGACCGGCGAGGCAAACGCCTATTACACCCACGCCACCTGGAGCCAGATTGACGAGATGCTCTCGTCCGGGCTGGTGGAGATTCAAAACCACTCCTACGATTTGCACTCCAACACCAAGGAGCGCACCGGCGCGGCCAAGAAAAAGGGGGAGAGCACCGAGGTGTATCAGAAGCTTCTGTTTGACGATTTAAAGCGCAACCACGATTTGATTGTGGAGCACACCGGCGTGTCGCCCTCCATTTTCACCTATCCGTTTGGCAGCATGAGCAAGGATTCCGAGGCGGTCATAAAGCAATTGGGCTATAAGGGCAGCCTCTCTTGCGAAACTGGCACCAACCAGGTGACGCGCGACCCGGAGTGCCTGTTTAAAATGAAGCGCTACAACCGCCCGTACGGGAAGTCGAGCAAGGAATTTTTTGACCCGTTTTTGCCATAATCTGCTTGCATTTTTTTTGCGTGTGTGATAGGATAATTGCTATCAAAATACATAGGAGGATTCTTATGATGACAAATCTACCAGACTGGCAAAACAGGGAGATCATTGGCAGGAATGTGCTGCGCCCGCACGCCACACTGATGCCTTTTTCAAGCGTCCCGGCCGCGCAAACAAGCAGCCGCGGGCAGTCGCCCTTTTTTAGGCTTTTGAACGGATCGTGGAAGTTTTTCTACTGCGACTATGTGCTGGATGCGCCGGACGATTTTTTTGCCCCAGGCTATGACGATGCCGGGTGGGGTCAAATCCCGGTGCCGGGCTGCTGGCAGTTTTATGGCTATGGCAGGAAAAATTATTTAAACATCCGCTACCCGTTCCCGGTGGACCCGCCGGATGTGCCCTATGAAAACGCGGTGGGGTGCTACCGTACGTCCTTTGTGGTGCCCGATGCCTGGGCGGGCAAGCGCATCCGCCTTTCGTTTGGCGGGGTGTGCAGCGCGTTCCACGTTTGGGTCAACGGCCTTCTGGTGGGCTTTTCCCAGGGCAGCCACCTGCCGTCGGAGTTTGACATCACCCCTTACATACAAAAGGGCGGAAATGTGCTTGCCGTAAAGGTGTACCAGTGGAGCTACGCCTCCTATTTGGAAAGCCAGGACATGTGGCGGCTAAATGGGATTTTCCGCGACGTGTGCCTCATTGCCGAGGATAACACGGCCATCCGGGACGTATTTGCGCATGCCACGCTGGACGATACCTATACCGACGGGCTTTTGCGCGCCGAGGTGGAAATTTCGGGCCCCACAGACGGGTATGCTTTGCGCGCAACGCTCAAAGATGCGCATGGCGCGGAAATTTGGAGCGAGGAAAGGGCGGCGGCAAACGCCATGGAGTTTTGCCACACCGTGCCAAAGGCGGACAAGTGGTCGGCGGAAACGCCCTGCCTCTATCCGCTCATCCTGGAGCTGAAAAAAGGGGGCAGCCTGGTTTCCTGCGTGCAAATCAAGGTGGGGTTTCGGAAAATTGAAATTAAAGGCAGGGTGTTTTTGGTAAACGGCCAAAACATCAAGCTAAAGGGCGTGAACCGGCACGATACGCACCCGGATTTGGGCTATGCGGTGCCATATGACGCCATGGTAAAGGACATCATAGTGATGAAGCAGCACAATATAAACGCCGTGCGCACGTCGCACTATCCCAACGACCCGCGCTGGCTAGATTTGTGCGACGAGTACGGGCTGTATGTGATTGACGAGGCGGACATTGAAACCCACGGCTTTTGGCAGACGGGGCAGTGCAACCGCATCTCGGACGACCCTGCGTGGGAGAAGCTGTTTTTAGACCGCGCGGTGCGCATGGTGGAGCGGGATAAAAACCACCCCTGCATCCTGTTGTGGTCGCTGGGGAACGAATCGGGCATTGGGTGCAACCAGAAGGCCATGTCCGGCTGGATTAAATCGCGCGATAACAGCCGGCCCATCCACTATGAAGCCGCCACGCGGGACGGCGATGAATCGGCGGTGGACGTGTCCTCCAACATGTACGCCTCGGTGGAGCAGTGCCTGGACTGGGCCACCAACCCCGCGCACGACAAGCCGTTTGTGCAGTGCGAATATGCGCACGCCATGGGCAACAGCCCGGGCACTTTAAAAGAGTATCAGGAGATTTTTTATCAATATGACGCCATGATGGGCGGCTTTATTTGGGAGTGGGCGGAGCACGGCATGCGCGAGACAGACCAAAACGGCGCTGTCTATTTCCGGTATGGCGGCGACTACGGCGACTGGCCCCATGACGGGTGCTTTTGCATTGACGGCCTTTGCACGCCCGACCGGGCGCCGCGGCCGGGGCTTTTAAACTTCAAGCAGGTCATTGCGCCTGTAAATATTTCGGACGACGGCATTTTAACGGGCCGCGTATCCATCACCAACCGGTTTGACATGGTGGACTTGAGCGGCATTTTTGGCCGGTGGGAGCTTATGCGCGACGGGCATTTAGTGCAAAGCGGCGCGCTTTCTATCCCGGAGGTTTTGCCGCACCAAACCAAACCGCTGCACGTGCCGTTTGACCGGGATGCGCTTATTTGCGGGCACGAATATTTTGTAAACTTCCGGTTTTTCTTGCAGTCGGACACCCTTTGGGCAAAGGCGGGGCACGAGGTGGCGCACACCCAGTTAAAAATCCCCGTAGAGGGCGCGGCAGCGCCGGCGGGCGGACTGCCTGTATCCGCATGCGGGCCGCTTCGCACATCAGAGCAAAACGGCTGCATCACCATTTGCGGCGACGGGTTTTGCTACACCTTCGGCCGCAATTTGGGCACGCTGACAAGTGCGGTGTATCACGGGCAGGAGCTTGTAAAATCCGGCCCGCTGCTAAACGTATTCTGGGCGCCCACCGACAACGACGACCACAACGGCAATGGCATTGCGGCGGCGTGGCAAAAGTTTGGCCTTCACAGGATGCGCCACTACGTAAAGGGCATGCGGGTGTTGGAAAAAGCCGGCGCGGCAGTGGTGGAAATTGACGCGCAGCTTTGCGCGCCCACCTACCGTCCCATGTTTTCGGTGTCCTACACCTACACCGTGCGGCCAAGCGGCGAAATTGCGCTTGACACAAACGTGACGGCGCACAGCCCGCGCTATGACGATACGGCGCTGCCGCGGCTTCCCAAGCTGGGGCTCAAACTGGTTGTGCCCGGCGCGCTCTCCACCATGAAATGGTATGGGCGCGGGCCGCAGGAGAGCTATCCGGACAAGTGCGAGGCGGCGCTCATTGGACTTTATGAAGGGCAAGTCCAGGAGCAGTTTGTGCACTACGTCCGCCCGCAGGAAAACGGGAACAAATCGGATGTGCGCTGGGCGTCTTTCACCGATTTGCAGGGGCTTGGCCTGTTTGTGGACGGGAACGAGCCCATCCATGTGAGCGCGCGCTATTGCACCGACGAGGCGCTTGCAGCGGCCAGCCACACCAACGAGCTGGAATGGTCGGACGACATCACGCTGCACATTGACCACAGGGTTTCGGGCGTGGGCAGCGAAAGCTGCGGGTCGGAGCCGCTGGAACCATATTGGGTAAAGGCCCAGGATGTGCAGTTTGCCATCCGGCTAAAACCGTTTTTGCGCGCCGCCATAGACGAAACCACGCTTTACCGCACAAAAGAAGCATAAAAAAACGCCCGTAAGGGGCGATAAGGCAAATAGGGGCGGCGTCCGCCGCCCCTGAAACAGCAAAAAAAGCGCCTCAATGGGGGCGCTTTTTTCTTCGAAAAAGAGTGGCCGGGCGCTGCCGAATTTGCTTTGCCGTAATTTTTCACAGGAAGTGCAACATAAGCGTCAGCCCAAAACGGTGAGCGTGAGCGCCGCGCCGTCTGCCGGCAGGGTGATTTGCTGTGCCATAAACCCGGGCGCATAGCTAAACGCCGGCGTGCAGGTATAGGGATGGTTTGCGTCCACTAAAACGGCGCATTTTTCGCTGTGCGCCAGAAACTGCCCGTCCTTTTGAACCCCCTTGCAGATAACCGGCACGCACAGCTTCGCGTCGGGGGAGGAGGCCTCGGCGCGGATTTGCACACGGTTTTCCAAGATGCGGTAGCAAAGCTTATAAGAAATGCCGCACCCCTTTTGTTGATAGTCGCGCAGCCGGCCGGTCACTGTAAACAGAATGCCGTCCTCCTCATCCAGGCTAACCTGCGCAAATGTGTCGTTGGTGCTCACAAATTCGCCGGATTCTACGCGCACGGTGAGCGGGGCGTCGTCAAATTTTATGGGCATCTGCATGTTGTGCGATTCATTGCGCAAATATTTGGTGAGGCTTGCGGCAAACACCGGCCCCGCCGTTTTGTGATACAGGAACGACAGCGTGCCGCCGCTGGCCGGGTTGATATTTTGATAGACATAGTCGTTGTTGCAAATGGTTGCATTCCATATGCCCGTGCGCACAAAATAGGTTTTGATTTCGGGATAATAGCGCACGCCGGACGCCTGTTCGGACGGCAGCGGATGGTTTTCTGGTTTCGCTGTTTTGTAATTTGTCTGGTTTAAAAGCTCTGCAACCGCCTTGGCATGGCAGAACGTGTGGTGGATGCAGGGCTGTTCGCCGTGCGCGAAGTAGTCGGGCCCGCCGTAGAGGATGCCGTTGTGGGTGCACTTTGCAAGCTGGTCTAAATTGCGCTCCACCGCGGTGAGGAACGCGGGGTTTTGCCCGGACAGCGCGGCATAGGCGTACAGGCAGCCGTCTGACGTCCTGCTGCCCCAATAGGTCCATTTAAACCGGCGCGAGCCCCAGCTGTTGTCCCAGCCGCCGTCCGGCGCCATGAAATACAGGTGCGCTTCCAATGCGCGCGCGCACAGCAAGCGCAGCTTCTCATTGTTTGTGAGCCTGGCATACTGCAAAAGCGACGGCAGCGACTCTTCCACATTGTAGCCAAGGTCGATGCCTTCGTATTTGCCGTCCTTCCATCCCTCGCCCTTTAGGAGCATGTTTTTGGTAAAATTGTCCTCCAAATTTTTAATGAGCGCATCTGCAAAGTCTAGGTAGCGGTCATCCCCCAGCACTGCATGCGCATAGGCGAGCATGGCCGCGCCGGTGATGATATAGTTGATATTGGCATTTTTTAGGCCGGGCCATTTTAGTATGAAATCCGCACATTCTTTTACGCGCGCCGAAACGGCCGCTTTTGTTTCGCCATCCAGCAAATCGCCAAATTCCAAAAGCGACTCGGAAAGGGTGATGGCGCAAAACACGGTGATGCCCTTCCAATCCTGGAACACGTCGTTGACATAGCTGCCGTCGTGGCAGGACACGTTATCCCACCACAAAAACAGCGCTTTGGCACAGTCTAAATAGCGGCTGTCGCCGGTTTTTTTGGCCATGTAGAGCATGGGGTAGATGGCGTCGCCGCACCTGCCGTGCACCCGGGCGCACGACGGGCACAATATGCCGCCGTCAAGCCCTTTGTGCGGGCTTTTGATTTGCAGGCCTGCCAACGCGTCGCACCACGCTTTTAAGAGCTGGTCCGCCTGTTTTTGCGCTGCCTTTGTGTTTTTTTGACTCATGATACGCGCCTCCTCTGGAATGTGAGAATGGCTTTTGCAATGATGACGGTGAGCACCGCGGCAACCACAGCCTCAGGCACGCCGTTTGCCAAAATGATGCCCATAATAAACAGATACAGTGTTTGCAGGGGCTGGTTCATGACAGTGGCGTAGCCGGAGGCGAAAAACAGGTAGATAAAATGCATGACCAAAAGCGTGTTGACAAGCGAGCCCAAAAGCCCTGCAAATGCCATGGACACCGTTTCCGGGGTTTTGAGTTTTTTAAGCCCCACATTGACATAATAGGGCACAATGCCAACCAGAATGCGGGGGACAAAACAGATGACCAGGCTCCAGCCGTTGCCCGACATGCCGCCCACCGAATAGAACGGCGAAAACACAAACGCGCTTGCGCTGGAGGGCATAAACGTGTTTTTGATGAGGCTGGAAAGGCCAAACATAAACCCCAGCAGCGCGCCCTTTTTGGGCCCGAACACAATGGAACCGATGATGACCGGGATGTGGATGGTGGTGGCGTTGATGGGGCCGAGCGGGATGTAGCCGGTGAACGGCACAAACGTCATGATGAAGATGAGCGCCACAAAAAAGGACAGTTCCACAAATTCCCGCAGCTTGTGATTTTGCATAAAATTTCCCCCTTGTCGGATTCTTTTTGTATTATATCACAGGTGGGAAAAAATAGCAATGTAAAACGCATAAAAAAAGCACACGCATATGGCTGCGTGTGCTTTAAAACAACATGCCTGTTATTGCAGGGTGAGCACCACCGTGCGGTCGCTTGCGCGGTAGAGGCAGGCGTCCACCGTTGCGGTTTTGCCGTCTTTCTCGGCGGTGATGGTGTAGTCGCCATAGAAGCCGCGCAGGCGATATGTGCCGTCGGCCGAGGTTTTGCCTTCGTCGCGCGTCCACCACTTGTTGTAAACTAAGTCCTGATACACCTTGCCCGACTCTTTCATGTTCCAGTCTTTGTCAAACAGCGTCTTCCGCACCTCGTCGCCGTCTTTAAAGCCCCACATGAAGAACCCGTCCACCGCGTCGTGGCTAAACACCGCAATCATGATATCGCGGGTGAAGTTTGCCATGAGGTCGGGCTTTGGCGTGGTGAAGTCGTACTCGGTGATTTTGATGCGCTTGTCGTAGTTTGTGGCAAGCGTGTCGATTTGCTCATAGAATTTCATGGGGTGGCAGGGGACCGCAAAGTGCCCCTGCACGCCAATGCCGTCATACTGCATGCCTTTTTCTTTAAAATAGTCTAACAGCGGCAAAAGCTCGTCAAAGGTGTTGTCGGTGCCCACCAGCTTGTGTTCGTTTAAATAGAGGTTCACATCGTCGTCCCCGCGCGCCTCGTTGGCCCATTTGTACCAATCCAGCACCACGTCGTTGCCGTAGGTTTTGCGCAGGAAATAGTCGGTGCGCGTCAGCTCGTTGGACACATCCCAGTCCACCAGCTCGCCTTTGAAGTCGTTCATAATTTTAAAGATATGGTCTTTGACCCGCTGGTCCACGCCGGCGCGGTTGCCCGCTTCCACCATGTCCGCCACGTCTTTGGGCATGCGCGTGTTGCCCTCGGTGTAAACGGTATCCCAAACAAGCGCGTGGCCGCGGATGTATTTGATGCCCATCTCTTTTAACAGGTCAACCATCTGGCGCGATTTTCCCGGGTCTTGCTCATACATGTTCCACTTGTGGTCGTTCTCCAGCACTGCGCCGTTGAAGTTTTTGATGATTTCCGCGCGGTAGCGGTCGCCGTCGCTCCCCTCTTTGAGCAGGTTGCCGTTGACTGCGGTGCCCCACTGGAATTCGTGCTCGAACATGTCAATTTTCACATCCGCGCCCTCAACCGGGTTGCCGTTTGCGTCCTGCACCACCACACAGATGTCGCCTTTGCGGTTTTCTTCAATCCGGGAGAGTGCGTCCTTTCTCCACTGTGCGTCGGGCTCTGCGCCGTCGTAGCCGGAGCCTGCGCTGGAGGGGAGGGTGTTGACGTCCACCGGCCCGTAGTTGATGAGCTGGTAGCCCCCGACTTCCACCGTCTGCGCATAGTAGCCAAACCGCACCGTGCACTGGTATTGGTCGCCCAGCTTGGGCTGTATCACAAAGGGCATATACACTTTGGTCCACTGCTCTGCGCCTGTTGCGTCGGTCTGCATGGTTTTATACCAGGGGTCGATGCTCTGCTCCACCACGCACTGGATTTTGCCCGTGCCGGTGTCCGAATCGCCGCCGCTTACAAGCCGCATATAGAGCACAATCAGCGCCGCGTCGCCTGTTTGGAACACGCCCTCCGGTTTCATTTCCAGCTGGATGTCATACGCGTTGGCAGGCTGGTTTTCCACCGTCACCCGCAGCGCCTCGGAAAACGGCATGCCGTCCACCTTTACGGTTTCCAGTTCGGCCGTGCCTTTTAAGCTTGCAGAAAAGAGGTCTTTATCTGTGAGCACCACTTTGCCCTCGGGCAGGGATGCAAACACTTCGTCGGGGTTTTTTTCCTCTGTGCCAAAATAGAGCATATCTTCCGGATCGCTGCTCTTCTCAAACTCGGTGGGCACAGGGCGTTTGCCGTCCACCGCGCCGGTCACCATGCCGGGCACATCCGATACGCCCGAATCTGCCTGATAGGCGATGCGGATATCGTCCACATACAGCGTGGGTGCAAGCACGCAGCCGTTGCTGGGCTGGTCAATGCCAAGCATGGACGCGACTGCATTTTCATGCTGGTAGACAAACACCACTTCCTTCCACTCGCCCTTGGCAACCTCCGTCTCTACGCTTCCGGCCGGGTCGCCGGCAAACTCGCTGCCGGTGTCGCCGTAGGCGCCCAGCCGCACGGTGGTGGCAACGTCGGGCGAATACACAAACAGGCGCACTTCAAAGGTTTTGCCCACATCCGCTTCCGGGAATGCATTGAGCAGTTTAACGCGGTGGTACACCTCGCTGCGGCCTTCCATTTTTAAGCTTTTGCCGCTGCCCGTGGTGTGGTCAAAGTCGGACGACAGGCTGACGCCGGTGGCTTTATAGCCGCCGCCCAATGAAAAATCGGTTTTTTCTTCAAACGTGCCGCTGTCAAAATTGTAGGTTTTCCCGCTGGTAATCACAACGGTTTGGGTTTCGTCCACCCAGTCCACCGTTTCGCCCAGCGCCTCGGAGATAAAGCGGACGGGCACCATGGTGCGGTCGTTTATGAGCTGTGCGGGCACGTCTAAGGTGGTGGCTGTGCCGTTTATGTAGGCGTTGGTATCGCCAATGGCAAGCGTTACAGTTGTGCCGTTCCGCGTGCCGGTCACCGTTTCGGTTGCCTCTTCCCACGTAATTTGTGCGCCCAGCGCTTCAAAGATGCCCCGCATGGGCACCAGCACCCGGTCGTTTACCATGACGGGCATTTGGTCAAACGTTTTTGCCTCGCCGTTGATGGTGATGCTGATGGCGCCGTCCGCCTGTGCAAAGGGCATTTGGAACAGGCCCAGCACAAGGACGGTTGCCAAAAGCAGCGCACCCAGCCGTTTTGCTTTCATGATACACACTCCTTTTTTCATGATAATTTCCCTAACCTTATCATACAACAAAAATAAGAAAATTTCTACTCAAATTTTGCATTTTATAGCGGAACTTTATTCCTTTTTTGCCAAATCCAGCGGGCAAAACAGCGCGGCAGCCGCCCCCTGCACGATGGTTCCCCATCCCAACGCCCCGTTTGGGTGGTTTTTATTCTGGCTGCTGGATGCCGCTCGGATAGCTCAAAAGCACGCCGTCGCGTTTGAGCCGGTTTTGCAAAAGCCGGATATCCAGATGGCCAAACGGCGTGCCGGCGTCCGCAGCCAATGCCGCCGCCGTGCCCGCCGCCTGCCCCGTCACGACACAGGTGGGGATGACGCGGGTGATATCCCACATCCCTTCGTCCACGCTGATGCACCGGCCCGCGGTGATGAGGTTTGACACGTGCTTGCTGTACAGGCAGCGGTAGGGGATTTGATACACCGGCCCGCGCTTGCGCCAGTCGCCTGTGAGCCCCACACAGTCGGAAAAACGCTGAAATGCCTCGGTATCTGAGAGGGTATAGTGCCCCATGATGCGCCGCGTCATGCGCACATTGGGCACGGTGGGGATGGTGGCCGGCACAACCGACCCGTCGCACTTGCCGCCCCGCAGCTTGATTACATTTTTTAAAATCTCCTGATGCCCGCGGATGATGAGCGCCGTTTCGTCCTCTGATTTTAAGCCGTCGTATGTACGTTCCGTTTCGGGCAGCGGGCAGTTGATTGCAACGGCGTGCGGCACGCACTGGTAGCCGTGCTTGCCGGAAATATAGTGCCAGGCGGCAAACCGGTTTTTGGTATAGTGCGCCACTTCGTCGCCGCAAAATGCACAGATGTCCGCATCGCCGGTGGCGTCCACCACTGTGCTTGCGCGAAGCGCACAGCGGCCTTCCTTGCTGTCTAAAAATACCGCGTTGATGGTGTTTTGCGGGCAGTCCACGCCGTAAACCTTCGTGCGGTACAGGATTTCCACGCCCTCTTCTAAGAGCAGCTGTTCTAACAGCATGGCAAACATCTGCGCGTTATACTGCACCTGGAAGCGCTGCCTGATGCGCTCCTCCCGGCTGCCGTTTTCAAGCCACGCCTTGGGATACCGGCTTTCAAAGCCGTGTTGGATGGAGAGCCGCAGCAGCTCTTCGCCCAGGCCGAATATGACCTGGTTGCCCTCCCCGTCGCAAAGCGGCAAAAATATCGTGACAAGGCCGAGGGTGGCAAGCCCGCCCAGCGCGCATTCGGCTTCTGCGAGCACAACCCGCTTCCCGCACCGCGCCGCCGCAATGGCCGCCGCCGCGCCTGCAATGCCCCCGCCTGCAACAAACACGTCGCATTCCTTTTTTATGGGGAGCTGCCGCTTTGGTTCTGTGATAAATTCCATATGGATTGTCCTTTCTAAAAAAATGGGTTAGCCAAGATACTGCGCGATAAGCTCCCGCGCAATGGGAGCCGCCGCCGAAGCGCCCGAGCCGCCGTATTCCAAAAACACCGTGACGGCGATTTGCGGGTCGTCATAGGGCGCGAATGCGGTGAACACCGCGTGGGTGGCGCCTGGGGTTTTATCCGTCCGCTCGTTTTCCGCCGTGCCCGTTTTGCCGCACACCGTGATGCCCGGGATGCGCGCCGCTGTGCCCGTGCCGCGCTGTACCGTTTCGGCCATGTCGTCCTTTAAAATTTGCGCGGTCGTGGGCAAAATGGCCTGCGCCATGGTGGCGGGCTTTTCAGAGCGGAGCACAAAGCCATTGCTGGCGGTGACCTCCTGCACCAGGTAGGGTTTTGGGATATTCCCCCCGTTTGCAACCGCGCACGTGATGAGGTTGATGGCAAGCGGCGAGACCAGCGTTTTGCCCTGCCCGATGGCGGTGAGCGCCAAATCCTCCTTGGAAAACCGGCCGGTTTCAAACCGGCTGCGGTTATAGGGCAGGGGGAAGTCCAGCTTTTTGTTGAGCAGGAATTTTTCCGCGTATTCAATTTGGATGTCCGCCCCAAGCTCCACGCCTGCTAAGGAATAATAGACGTTGCTGGAGTGCAAAAATGCCTCGGTGCGGTCTAAATGCCCGTAAGCGCGCCCGCCGGCGTTGGATATGGTGATGCCGCCCACCTCGATGCTGCCGTTGTCGTCCGCCTCAAAGCCGGATAGCCCCTGTTCAATCATGGCCGCCGAGGTGACAATTTTATACACCGACCCGGGCGGGTACAGCCCCATGGTTGCGCGGGTGAGCAGGGGGGAGCGCTCGTCGGTGGACAGCGACTCCCACTCGTTTGCAAGCGCGGTCTGGTTGGGATTAAAATCGGGTTTGGACACCATGGCCAGGATGGCGCCGGTTTGCGGGTTTGTGGCAACCACCGCCCCGGTTTTGCTTCCCAAAAGCTCGCTTGCGCGCGTTTGCAGGCTGTGGTCGAGGGTGAGCGTCAAGTCGTTGCCCTTCCGGCGCTCGCCGCTTAGCGTGTCTTTTAAATTGAAAAAACCCGTGATGAGCGCGTCGCCCAAAAGCTCGGTGTCATACGCGCTTTCTATGAGCGATTTGCCATAGATGGGCGAGCAGTACCCAATCACGTGCGAATACAAATTCAAATAGGGGTAGTAGCGCTTGTGCTCCTCCCCCTCGATTTCGCTGTACGCCAACACCTCGCCGTTCTGGTCGAAAATTTTGCCGCGCAGCACGTTATATTCTTTGACATAGTTCCTGGCGTTGTGCGTGTTGGCCGAATATTCGTCCCCGTAGATGACCTCAATGCCTGTCAGATAGGTGATGAGGGTGAGGAACAGCACGGAAAAAAAGGTGAGCGCGTAAAATATTTTTTTGTTGCGCATAAATGCCGGTGCCACTCCTTTCCCCTTTGGTTTTGAAAACCACTATTCCAGCATGGAAATGATGTCGTCTTTGGGCCGTGCGCCCACCACTTTTTCTACCACCTGCCCGTTTTTAAACACCATGAGCGTGGGGATGGTGGCCACCTGGAACTCCACTGCCAGATCCTTTGCGTCGTCCACGTTGACCTTGCACACCACTGCCTTATCCACCATCTCTTCTGCCACCTCGTCGATGATGGGCGCGATCATTTGGCACGGGCCGCACCAGTCGGCATAAAAATCCACCAGTACCGGCTTGCCGCTGCCGGTTACCACTTGGTCAAAATTGTCCTTTGTGAGCATTACCACTGATTTTCCTGCCATACTTTAAACATCTCCTTCTAAATCAAAATAAATTTGTTCTTTTTTTTCTATGCGCACCGCGCCGAAAAAAGCGTCCGAAAGCGTTTCGGCAAGCGCGTCCGCAGTTTCAAGTTCCAGCACAACCGTCAGGGTGACCGCTTCTAAATATTCGGTTTGAAGCACCTGGTGCCGGCTTGCTTTTAATATGTGCATCAGCTGGTCGAAGCATGTATAATCCACCGAAATTTGAAGCACCTGGCACAGGGTTTTTTGTGAAACGCCGCTTTTTAGAAGCCCCTCTTTTGCCGCGCGGGTATAGGCGCGGATCAGCCCGCCCACGCCTAAGAGCGTGCCCCCAAAATACCGGGTTACAACACAGACCGTATCGCAGATGCGCTCTTTTTCCAAAAGTTCTAAGATGGGATAGCCCGCTGTTTTTGCCGGCTCGCCGTCGTCGCTGTATTTTTTTGCGCCGTCAAAAAGCCGGTAGGCAAACACGTTGTGCGTGGCGTTATAGTGCTCTTTTTTCACGCCCGCGATAAACGCTTCTGCCGCCTGCTCGGTTTCTGCGTGCGCAATGTTTGCGATAAACTTTGATTTTTTCTCTGTGATTTCTGTGCACGATGGCCTGCTTACCGAAATATATTCTTCCAAAATATCCAAATTCCTTTCTGGTTTTTAGAAAATCCGCCGCAATTTTACAAAACCCGCCGCATGCGGCCCGAAACGCCGGATCCCTTTTTATATCTGACATTATAGCATTTTGCGATAGAAAGGTCAAAAAAATTTTGCCGTTTTTTAAGAAAAAATTCATAATTTGTTCACCAAGTGAACGCAAAAATTTTGTAAAATAAAAAAATGAGGGGAAAAAGGGGGCGAAACACCATGCCGGCACTTGCGCCAAACGTGCGGCGGCGAAGGCGGCGGCGGGCAAGCAGGGCAAAGGTTTTTTTGGCAGTCCTCTTGTGCGTGTTTGCAGTGTCTGCTGCCATAAAGCTGTACCGGGTTTTTGACAGCCCGTCCGCGCCGCCGCACACCGGGCTTCAGATTGCATACAACCGGACGCCCATGTCCCGGAGCGCGCGGGATATCAAGTACATTGTCATTCACGACACCGACAACACCGACGTGGGCGCGGATGCGAGCAAGCACTATTCGTTTTTTAATTCGGGCGACCAGAAATCCAGCGCCGACTTTTTTGTGGACGACCATGACACGCTCCAGGTAAACGACTATTACCGCTATTACACCTGGCACTGCGGCGACGGCGGGGAGGGCGCCAAAATCAACAACCAAAACAGCATTGGGGTGGAGATTTGCGTCAATTCGGACGGCGACTATACCGCGGCGGTCAACCGTGCCAAACGGCTGGTCCGAAGCCTTATGGAGGAGCTTTCCATTGACAAGGACCACGTGGTGCGCCATCGCGACGCGAGCGGGAAAAACTGCCCCCGCAGCATGAGCGACGCGGATTGGCAGCACTTTTTAGACGCGCTGCCCGGGTAAAAATGGAGCCAGCTTAAATAAGCTGGCTCTGGTTTTTTCAGTTTGCAAAATAGGGCTCCGGGTCAATGCTCACGCCGTTTTCCAACAGTTCAAAGTGCAGGTGTGCGCCGTCCGCAATTTCATACTGCGCCGTGTCGCCCACCACCCCGATGGCGTCCCCGCGCATCACCGCCTGCCCAACTTCCACCATGGCGGTAGAGGCCAGGTTTTGATACCGGCTTTCAAAGCCCCCGTGGTCTATCACAATGGTCACGCCCATGTTGTCGTCATAATACGCCTCTTTTACCGTCCCCTTCGCGCACGCGCAGACGGTGGAGCCAATTTTGGCCGAAAGGTCTACCCCATTGTGCACGCGCCAGTCCTCCATGGTTTTGGAATACACCAGGTTGGGCCCGCTGTGCGCCGTCATCACATCGCTTCCGGCAACCGGCCTTAAAATGCTAGTGAGCGCCTGTGGTTCGGCCTGTGGTTCGGCCTGCGGTTCCGCCTGCGCGTTTTGCGCCTCTTTGGGGGGCGCGGGCTCCTCTGCGGGCGCGGCAGCGGTTTCGGAATCGGGCAGTGCCGGCGTCTCTATGGCTGGCAGCGGGCTGGTCTCAGAATCGGGCAGTGCGCTGGTCTCAGAATCGGGCAGTGCGCTGGTCTCAGAATCGGGCAGTGCGCTGGTTTCAGAATCGGGCAGCGCCGGCGTTTCGGGCCCGTTTTCATCCGCATCGAATGGCTTGGCGGCCATCTGCCCCCCGCTTTCCTGCTCCGCCGGCACGCTGGAATGGTTTGCAAACATGCCGCTTTCCCGCACTGTGCAGGTCACGGCGCTCACCAGCACCGCCGCGGCCAGGATCAGGCTGAAAAATATTTTGCGGTCCGAGGGCTTCCGGTTCTTTTTGTGCGTGTTTTTATCCACAAACGTTATTTTCCTCATTTCGTATCACCTCATGCGGTAGTATTTCCACATTTTGGCAGGCTTATTCTGAAAATGGAGGAAATTCCCGCTTGTGCGCGCCGGCCGCCGCGCACCGCACCCTTGCGCCGGCCGGTTATTCTGAAATGGAGGTGATTTCTACGCCCGTGTAATAGGTTTTTAAAATCTCTTTCCACGCCTTGCCCTGCGCCGCCATATAGTTGGCGCCGTATTGGCTCATCCCCACGCCGTGGCCGTTGCCCGTCACCGAAAACACCATATTCCCGTCTTTTTCTTCCAGCGTGAAATTGCTGGACCGCAAGCCGAACAGGGTGCGCATTTCGGTGCCTTTGATGGTCTTGCCGCCCACGTCGATGGTGCCCACCGCGCCGCCCGCTGTGCGCACAATGTTGCCAATGGGAAGCTTAAAATCTGCGTCCGGGTAGGTTTTTAGGATTTTATTTTGAAAATCGGATACGCTCACCTCCACTGTGGACTGGTAGCGCGGCGAGAGCTCCTCCCCGCCGCTTTCCACACTGGTCAGGTAGGGGAAATCGCCCCCCCACACGTCCTTTGCGCTCTCTGTCCGGCCGCTGTTGGAGGAGTGGAACACCGCCCGCACCACCTGGTTGTCATACGTCATGATCTGCCCTTGCGTGGCAAGCGTGGCATCCGTGATTTTTTTGTAGTAGGCATCCGCGTCCCTGCCCCAGTTTTCATAGGCTTTTTCCTTCCCCGTATAGGCCTGGCAGTGCGCCGGGTTGGTGCACACATCCGCGCCGTGGTGCGCGTCGTCCGGCTCCTTTTGCGCGTTCATTTTGGATATGGTGTAGGTGCGCGCGCATACCGCCTGCGCTTTTAGCGCTTCTGTTTCAAACGAGGCCGGCATTTCCGCCGTCACAACGCCCACGATGTATTCCTCCAGCGGCATGGTGACGGTTTCCCCCGTGTCGGCCTGGTACACGCGCACCTCGCCCGACGCGCTAAAATCGGGCGGCGCCTCCTTTTTTTGAAACGGCCCGAACCCGTTGATGGTCACAATGGCAAGCGGGATGAGCACCACCACAAAGGCCACTGCAACAAACCAGCACACAAGCTGTTTGAGTAGCTGTTTCATAAACCCGGCAAACGCCAACCCCCCTTTTTTCAGGCATGATTCGTTATTTCGCCGCTTGGCGTTACTACTATTATATCACAGGTCAAAAATTTTTAGAACCCCCTCTGTTTTTGAAACTTTACAAAAACCGAAATTCATTTATTGGCATAATACCCAGTTTTGTATTACAAAATATACTGTTTTTGCAATTTGTTGATAAAAAAATTTCAAAACTATTGCTATTTTAAAAAAATCGTGCTAAACTATATAGAAAGCTTTGGAAGAGGGGTTGGCAATGGATACGGAGAAACAAAACGACATTTTTCATTTTTCTGCGGACGCATACCGCATTGACAGCGCGCTTTACACCCACTACGACGTCAAGCGCGGCCTGCGCAACCTGGATGGCTCGGGCGTTTTGGCCGGGCTGACACAAATCAGCGAGGTGCACGGGTATATTGTGAGCGAGGGCGAAAAGACGGCGGACTACGGCACGCTTGCCTACCGCGGCTATGACATCAACGACCTTGCCAAACACTGCGGCATAGACGGGCGCTACCGCTATGAGGAGGCATGCTATCTGCTTTTGTTTGGGCATCTGCCCAGTGCGGACGAGTTCCAGGCGTTTTTAGGCTTTTTGGCAAACAATGCAGAGCTGCCAGAGGGCTTTACGGAGGACATGATTTTAAAAACACCCAGCCGGGATATTATGAACAAGCTCTCCCGCTCGGTGCTCACCCTCTATTCCTACGACGACGCGGCGGACGTTACCTCCACCAAAAATGTGCTGCGCCAGTCGCTTGCGCTCATTTCCAAAATGCCCGTGCTTGCCGCATACGGATATCAGGCAAAGGCGCACTCGTTTGACCGCAAAAGCCTGGTGCTGCACCAGCCCAGGCCTGAATATTCCATTGCCGAGAACCTTTTGCATATGATGCGCGACGACAGCAAATTTACAAAAGAGGAAGCGGAAATTCTGGATTTGTGCCTGCTGCTCCACGCCGAACACGGCGGCGGCAACAACAGCGCCTTTACCTGCCGCGTGCTCACCTCGTCGGGCACCGACACCTATTCTGCCATTTCGGGCGCCATCAACGCCTTAAAGGGCCCCAAGCACGGCGGCGCCAACGTCAAGGTGGTGCGCATGATGCGCGATATTAAAAAGCATGTGGCAAACTGGCAGGACGAGCAGGAGGTGCTTGCCTATCTGGAAAAAATTGTGAAAAAACGCGCCGGCGACAAAACCGGCCTGATTTACGGCATGGGCCACGCGGTGTACACCCTCTCTGACCCGCGCACCCTGCTGTTGAAAGAGCAGGCGGAGGCGATTTCGAAAAAAACGGGCCGCAGCGACGAATTTCAGCTCTACCAGCTGGTGGAGGCGCTCGCGCCCAAGGCCTTTCAAAATGTGAAAAAGGACGCCAAGGTCATTTCGGCCAATGTGGATTTTTACTCCGGCTTTGTGTACAACATGCTGGGCATCCCGGAGGAGATGTACACCCCGCTGTTTGCCGTTGCACGGTGTGCGGGCTGGTGCGCGCACCGCTTGGAGGAGCTCATCAGCGGCGGCCGGATTTTGCGCCCCGCTTACAAGAGCGTTTGCAAAAACGGGAAGGAATTTATAAAGCTGCACGACCGCAGCCATGCAAAAATTGAAACATCTGAATAATACGAAAAAAAGCGGCCGCCTAAAAAAAGGCGGCCGCCCTCTTTTTTCGGGCGGCCGCTTTTTTTTGCATCAGCCGGTCTTTTCCACAGGCGGTTTAATGACCGCCAGTTCCACAGTCCTGGTTAAAATATCGGTGTAGGAAAAGGATACTCTGCCGCATCTTCCGGTTTCGCCGTCCGCGCCCTCTAAGCGGACGACAAACACGCATGGATATGTGCTCTCCAAAACGCCTTTTTTGATGACCAGTTTCCGTTTGCCCCTTCTTGCTATCAGCCGCACCCTTCTTCCGACTTTTCGCTCCAAACTGCTTCTGATGAGGTCCACTTGGGAAGCTGCTGCCATACGCAACACCTCAACTCTCTTTTCCTGGAATTCTTATAGTATAACACAAAACGGCGTTTTTGTCAAATGCCCCTTCTACCGCTAGCATTCCCCAAATTTGCCAAAGTTATTCAAACACGCGTTTGGCAATGTCCACGCTTTTAAGCGCGTCGGGCGCGTAAAAGTCGGCGCCGATGCTCTTTGCATAGCTTTCTGTGAGCACCGCGCCCCCCACCATCACCTGGCAGGTTGGGCATTCGCGCTTTACGGCCGCAATGGTTTTTTCCATGTTCACCACTGTGGTGGTCATGAGCGCGCTTAGGCCCAGCAGGCGGATATTGTGCGTTTTGACCGCATCCACCACCGTTTCAATGGGCACGTTTTTCCCAAGGTCTAACACCTCAAACCCGTAATTTTGCAACAGCAGCTTTACAATGTTTTTGCCAATGTCGTGCACGTCGCCCAAAACCGTCGCAATGACAATTTTACCCTTTATCTCGCGCCCCTCTTTGGCAGCGCGGCGCGAAATGACCGCAAACGCCGCTTTGGCGCTTTCGGCGCTCTTTATAAGCTGCGGCAAAAACATTGTGCCCGTTTCAAATTTTTGCCCCACGGTATCCAGCGCGGGGATGATGGCCGTTTCCACCAGCTCCATTGCGCCCGCCCCTGCATCCATGCGGCGTTCGGATTCTGCCGCCGCCTCCTCTTTGAGCCCTGACGTGATGAGATAGCGCAAATCGCGCGCTGCACTCCCTTTTTCCGCCGCCGCTTCCTGTGCCGAAAACGCGGCAATGTAGCCCGCCGCGCCCAAGTCGTGCCCGGCGAGCACGTTATACGCACGGATGGCTTGCATCATGGCGTCTGACTTGGGGTTGATGATGCAGCAGTCAAGCCCCGCTGTGAGCGCCATGGTGAGAAACGTCGCGTTTAGCTGCGCGCGCGCGGGCAGGCCAAACGACACGTTGGACACGCCCAGGACGGTTTTTACCCCCAGCGTTTCGCGCACCAGCCGCACCGCTTTGATGGTTTCCAGCACCGCCTCCTGCTGCGCGCTTGCCGTCAGCACCAGGCAGTCGATCAGGATATCCTTTTTTGCTATGCCGTATTCTGCCGCCGTATCTACAATGCGCCGGGCAATTTTTAACCGGTCTTCCGCCTTTTCCGGGATGCCGCCCTCATCCAGCGTCAGCCCAATCACCACCGCGCCGTAGCGCTTTGCCAGCGGGAAGATTTCGTCCATCACGTCTTTCTTGCCGTTGACCGAATTTAAGATGGGCTTGCCGTTGTAGATACGAAGCGCCCCGGCCAGCGTTTCGGCATCCGAGCTGTCAATTTGCAGCGGCAAATCCACCACTGCCTGCACCTCCTGGATGGCGCGGCGCATGACCACAGGCTCGTCAATGCCCGGGATGCCCACGTTTACGTCCAGCACGTGCGCCCCGGCCTCCTTTTGGCTCAGCGCCTCGTTTAAAAGATAGTCAAAGTCGCCGGTTTTAAGCGCCTCTTTCATCCGCTTTTTGCCGGTGGGGTTGATGCGCTCGCCAATGATGACCGGCGCGCCCGCAATTTCCACTGCCCGCGACGCCGAACACACCAGGGTGTGGTGCTTTTGCCGGATGGGGGAAAAGGGGAGCGGCGCTGCCATTTGCCGAAGCAGGCGGATGTGCTCCGGCGTGGTGCCGCAGCACCCGCCCAGCAGGCCCACGCCCGACTGCGCAATGGCCTGCATCTGTTGTGCAAACTCTGCCGCGCCCACGTCGTACACCGTTTCGCCGTCCCGGTATTGCGGCATGCCGGCGTTTGGCTGCGCAATGACCGGCACCGATGCGTATGCCACAAATTCCCGCGCCAAAGGCGCGGTTTGTGCAGGGCCGTATCCACAGTTTAGCCCCAGCGCGTCCACGCCCAGGCCCTCTAAGACGGCCACGCACGTTTTGACGTCGCTGCCGGTGAGCGTGCGCCCGTTGTCAGAAAAGGTCATGGAGCACACAACCGGCAAGTCCCCCGCCGCTTTCGCCGCGCACACTGCCGCCTTGGCTTCGTAGAGATCTGACATGGTTTCAATTAAAATCAAATCCACGCCCGCCAGGACGCCCAGGCTTGCCACTTCTAAAAATTGCGCATAGGCATCTTCAAACGGAAGCGCGCCCACCGGCTCCAACAGCTGCCCCAGCGGGCCGATGTCCAGCGCCAGTGCCGCCTGCCTGCCCGTTTCCTCCATGGCCTGCCGCGCGCAGCGTGCCGCTAAGAAAACCGCGTCTTTAAGCGCCCCGCCGGGGAGCTTTAGGGGGTTTGCGCCAAAGGTGTTTAGCGTGAGCACGTCCGCGCCCGCAAGCAGGTATTCCTTGTGGACGGCAACAATACATTCGGGGTGCGCCTGCATAAAATGCTCCGGCGCTTCGCCCGCCGCAAGCCCCGATGCTTGCAGCATGGTGCCCATGCCGCCGTCGAAAAACAGCCGGCCCTTGTTGAAAGATAGCATCACGCGTCCCTCCTTTTAAATAGACAGGTTTCATAATTTTTGCACGTGCCGCACCGGTTGGTGCAGGAGACCGCCGCGGGGTGGCTGGTAAACCCGATCACCGCTGTCACCGATTTGGACGGGATGAGCACGCTCTCCTTTGTGGCGGTCAGCCCAATGCGCTTTTCGGCGCGCAACAGCCTTAAAAAATCCGATTGCAGTAAAATGGGCAAATCGCCATAGCCCGGGCTGAAACGCGGCGTGATTTGGAAGCCCTCTTTTTTGGCAACCTGGGCGATTTGCGCCTGCGCCCGGTCGCACACCGCCTCAATGCACGCCGTCGCACAGGCGTCTAACACAAGCGCGCGCGAAAGGTCGGTTTTGTTGTATTTATAGATGAGGTAGTCCACCGCCGGGCCCAGCGTTGCCGCCATCACCGCCGCCTTTTTACACCCTTTTAAGTGGGCTGCAATGTCGTCCCCGGTAAGAAAAATGCCCGAATCCGCAATTAATATGCCCTCTTTTTTGGCCGCGATGGGAAACACGTCATACGCAAAAAGCCCCGATTTTGCACACGAGAGCTCCTTAAGGCAGCTCTCCACCAGCTGGTCGGTCTGCGGATCCAGCGCCGCGGACTGATAGCCCAGGTAGCGTTTGATTTCCGCTTTTAACGCGGTGTTGTCTTTCTCTAATTGTATTCTTTGCATAGCTCGGCCCGCACATAGCCGCGGTCTTTGGTGGTGGAATCCACATAAAACCCGCGCCCGTAATAGAAGATCACCAGCGGCCGGATTTTTGCGCCGGTGTGCAGCGTGATTTTTTTCACGCCCAAAACCTTCATATTGATGTCCACCAGGTTCATCAGCGCCTTGCCGATGCCCAGGTTCTGGAACCGGGGGCTCACGCCGAACCGGCTTAAATATGCCGTTTCGGGGTCTGTCAGCTCTAAGCGCACGCTGCCCACCACCTGCCCGTTGATGTAGGCGACCAGCACGGTTTTTTCTAAAATGTCGCGCTTGATGTCGTCCAGCGTTTCGGTGAGCGCCGGGATGTTTGCGCCGATGCCCGCCAGCTCTATGTAGGAGTGGAATGCCTCCCGGGTGATTTTTTGAATCTGCTCCGCGTCCTCGATTGACGCCTGGCGGATTTCAAAGCCTTGATTGATCATTTGGTTTCGTCCCTTTCTTTTGTGCAGCGCAAAAATACACTGCTGTGCGTTCAGCATGCGGCTACTGTATGCCGCCCATGAGCATCGCCATTACGGCCTTTTGCGCGTGCAGCCGGTTTTCCGCCTCGTCAAATATTTTCGACTGCGGCCCGTCAATCACCGCTTCGGCCACCTCATACCCCCGGTAGGCCGGCAGGCAGTGCAGGAAGATGGCGTCCGGCTTTGCCAGCGCAAACAGCCTGGCGCTTACCTGGTAGGGCGCAAACACCTTTACGCGCTCCGCCTTTTCGGCCTCCTGCCCCATGCTCACCCAGGTGTCGGTGTACACCACGTCCGCCCCTGCGATTGCCTCGGCAGGGTCGTTGGTGATGGTGACGCCTGCGCCCGTTTCCTGCGCATTGCGTTTGGCGTTTTGCACCACTTCCTCCGGGCACTGGTAGTCTTTGGGCGTGCCCACGCTGATGTCCATGCCCACCTTGGTGCAGCCGTACAAAAGCGAGTTTGCCACGTTGTTGCCATCCCCCAGATACGCCAGCTTGAGCCCCTTAAGCGTGCCCTTGTGCTCCTCTATGGTCTGCAGGTCCGCCAGGATCTGGCAGGGGTGCAGATGGTCGGTGAGCGCGTTGATGACCGGGATGCTGCCAAATTTGGCCAGATCGATGACGTCCTGGTGCGAGAAGGTGCGGATCATGATGCCGTCTAAATAGCGCGACAGCACATTTGCCGTGTCGTAGATGGTTTCGCCCCGCCCCAGCTGGATGTCGTTCGCGTTTAAAAACAGCGCGTGCCCGCCCAGCTGCGACATGCCCACTTCAAACGACACCCGCGTGCGGGTGGACGATTTGGAAAAGATCATGCCCAGCGTCTTGCCCTTTAAAATGGGGTGGGCAACGCCCTTTTTCTGTTCTGCCTTGAGCTTTTTTGCAAGGCCTAAAATTTGATGGATTTCTTCCGTGGTACAATCGTTTAAGCTGATTAAGTGCTTCATACAAGCCCCTCCTTTAACAGGTTTGAAAGCGTTTGGACAAACATATCCACATCTTCGCGCGTGAGAGTGAGCGGCGGCAGCAGGCGAAGGGTGGAATCGCCCACCGCGCCCACCAGAAACTGGTGTTCAAACAGGCGCGTCTGTAGTTTCCTCGCAGCCGGCACTTTAAGCTCCACGCCAATCATCAGCCCCTTGCCGCGCACTTCTTTGATGTGCCCGCCCAGGGCGTTTAGCTGTTCCATAAAATATGCGCCCGTTTCCCGCGCGTTTGTGATTAAATGTTCCTTTTCTAAAATTTCCATCACCAAAAGCCCGGCCCGCGTGCAAAACGGGTTGCCGCCAAACGTGGTGCCGTGGTCGCCCGGCGTAAAGGCTGCTGCAACGGCCTCTGTGGCAAGCACCGCGCCAATGGGCACGCCCCCGCCCAGCCCTTTTGCCAGCGTCATGATGTCGGGCGTGATGGGATACTGCTCATAGGCAAACAGCGTGCCTGTGCGCCCCATGCCGGTCTGCACCTCGTCTACAATGAGCAGGGCGCCAATTTCATCGCACAGCTTGCGCACCGCCGCCGCGTATTCTTTGGTACAGGCGTGCACCCCGCTTTCGCCCTGGATAAGCTCCAGCATCACAGCCGCGGTGTGCGGCGTTACGGCGCGCTTTAACGCGTCGATATCGTTGATGGGCACGTGCACAAACCCGGGGGTGAGGGGGGCATAGGGCTTTTGGTATTTCTCCTGCCCGGTTGCGGTGACGGTGGTGAGCGTGCGCCCGTGGAACGACTGCTTTAGCGTGATGATTTCATACCGGTCTTTTTTTTGGTTATAAAAATATTTGCGCGCAAGCTTGATGGCGCCCTCGTTGGCCTCTGCCCCCGAATTTGCAAAAAACGCGCGGTCAAACGCGGACGATTCGCACAGCTTTTTTGCCAGTGCGGCCTGGTGCTCCACATAGTAGAGCGACGAGGTGTGCACCAGTTTTCCCAGCTGGTCTTTGAGCCCGTCGGTGAACGTTTTGTGGCAGTGCCCCAGCACATTGACCGCGATGCCGCCCATAAAATCATAATACGCGCGCCCGTCGGTGGCAAACAGCTTGATGCCGCGGCCGTGCGTAAAGCACACCGGGCACCGCTTGCCGAATGTATTCATATAATACGTCTCGTCATTTTGCATGACGGTTTTTAAATCTGTCATGGCTTACTGATCCTTTCATTCCTTATATACGCTCCATTATAAGCGAAATCGCCCCCAATTGCAATACCCATTTTTCATAAATATTTTGCCTCTTTATTGAATATTTATGTGAATAAT
>JAJXRJ010000076.1 GCA_021629085.1 Oscillospiraceae bacterium
CTATGTTGTTTTGTGAAATCATTATGCTATTCTTTCATTTTTACTTTACACTACCATGATTTTAACAAAAACAAAACAAAACCTCCGACTTTTTCCGGACAAAGTTATACGGGACAATACTCAAATAACTAATCTTTATCTTTTCTAGTACCAGCAAGCATCGTCTTTTGTCCCCAAAAGACATTTACGGCAACCTCTGTAACCCACAAAAAGAAAACAAGGACAGTCCCCAAAGACTATCCTTGTTACTGAATGTCGTTATGAACATTCAATCTGGTCGGAGTGACAGGACTTGAACCTGCGGCCCCATGACCCCCAGTCATGTGCGCTACCAGCTGCGCTACACCCCGATACCTTTGCTATTATACATCATCCCTTTTGGTTTGTCAACAATAAAATGTTATTTTTGAAAAGAAATGAGAAAACGGTTGCATCTTTTTAAAATGCATGATATAATGGCACTCAAGGAAAAGGGAGTAGCTTGCAATTTCAATTGTAACAACTGGCGTCAATCCGGTTTTTATATCCGCCGTTGTTTTAAAAAGCGAGACTTTTGCTGTGCGCTGCCGCATAACACAAAAGTCTTTTTTTGCATGCGCCTCCGGAGTTTATTGACTTAGAAAGGACTGGAAACATGGAAGTAATTTTTGAAAACCTGGGAAACCTGCAATGGCAGCAGGTGGTAATGTGGGTGATTGGCGGAATTCTCATCTATCTTGCCATCAAAAAGGACATGGAACCCACACTGCTTTTACCGTTAGGATTTGGCGCCATTTTGGTCAATCTGCCGCTTTCGGGGGCGGTCACACAGATTACAAATGGCACAACAGAGGTTGGCGTTATTGATACGCTGTTTAATGCGGGTATTGCCAATGAGCTGTTCCCATTACTATTATTTATCGGCATTGGCGCAATGATTGATTTTACACCGCTTTTGAGCAATCCCAAAATGTTGTTTTTCGGGGCAGCGGCGCAGTTTGGTATCTTTTTCACGTTTAGCATGGCATCACTTTTTGGATTTGACATAAAAGATGCTGCTTCCATTGGTATCATTGGCGCGGCAGATGGCCCTACTTCCATTTTTGTCGCAAACTTTTTTAATTCCAATTACATAGGTGCCATCGTAGTTGCGGCTTATTCTTATATGGCGTTGGTGCCCATCATTCAGCCCACAGTCATCAAGGCGTTGACCACAAAGAAAGAGCGGCTCATCCGCATGCCTTATAACCCCGGTGAAGTATCGAAAATGGCAAAAATCTTATTCCCAATTGTGATTACTGTGATTGCCGGCTTGGTTGCACCAAAAAGTGTTGCACTCATCGGATTTTTAATGTTTGGAAACCTTTTGCGGGAATGCGGTGTGCTCAACTCCCTGTCGCAAAGTGCGCAAAAAGAGCTTGCCAACATTATTACACTGCTTTTGGGCATCACCATTTCGTCCAAAATGAGAGCAGAAGACTTTCTTACATTAAATACGCTGCTCATTATGGGCTTGGGGCTTGTCGCCTTTATTTTTGATACGGCGGGCGGTGTTTTGTTTGCAAAAGTCATCAATCTGTTCTCCCGCAAAAAGATGAACCCCATGATTGGCGCCGCCGGCATCTCGGCATTCCCTATGTCTGCACGGGTTGTACATAAGATGGGGCTTAAAGAGGATCCGCAAAACTTCCTGCTCATGCACGCGGCCGGTGCCAATGTTGCGGGACAGATTTCTTCTGTTATTGCGGGCGGGCTGATTATCGGCCTGTTATCCTAAGGAAAGGGGACGATTCAATGGATATCAATGCATTTTTACAATCGCTGCCAATTTCTTTATATGGCATGGCAGGCATTTTTATTGTCATTGCTGTGGTATACTTTTGCATCAAAGCGTTGTCAAAACTCTTTCGTTGAATGAAATTGACAGAATGTGGAAAATATGATATATAAATAGAAACAAATGTTGTGAGAGGGAGGCGCGTTTGATGGAAATGGAACGGGTGAATGACCAGACGCTTGGGGAGGAAATCGCAAACGCAGTTTCCCATGGCGTTGGTGCACTGCTCTCCATTGCCGGCACGGCGGTTGCAATCGTATATGCCTGTTTTCACAGTGATACGATGGGCATTGTCAGCGCGTCTCTTTTTGGCTTTAGCCTAATTTTGCTCTACCTTATTTCAGCCTTGTACCATTCACTGGCAAACAATCTCGCAAAAAAAGTGTTCCGTGTGCTCGATCACTGTTCTATTTTTATTTTAATTTTGGGAACCATTACGCCGGTTGCGTTGTCGCTGATCCGCGGCGCGCTGGGGTGGACCTTATTCGGCATCAACGCCGGCGTGACGGTTGTTGGAATTGTTTTTAACGCGATTGATTTAAAGCGTTGGCACAAGGTATCCTTAGTGCTCTATGTTCTTATGGGGTGGAGCGTGCTTTTGGCAATCCGGCCAATTCTTTCCAAAGTACCTGCGTCTGGCTTATGGTTTTTGATTGGCGGCGGCGTGCTGTATACAGTGGGCATCATTTTTTATAAAATGAAACATCACCGCTACATGCATTATGTATGGCATCTGTTTGTTTTGGGGGGCAGCATTTTACACTACTTTTTTGTTTTGTTTTATGCGCTTCCTGTTTAATGTTTTTGATTGAAAGGCGCTTTCTCTGGAAAAATTGCGAAAAAACTCCAAAAACCCCTTGACAATGACAAATAGAATGTGGT
>JAJXRJ010000077.1 GCA_021629085.1 Oscillospiraceae bacterium
TGAACCAGAGTAAAAGCCCCACATGAGGAAACCGTTAATGCTTTCGTGGCTGAAAACAGTGATAAGGATATCACGCGTAAAGCTTGCTTCATATTCACGGTCCAGGGAAGACATTGCTTCGCCAAGGTCAAATTCCGTAATTTTCATAATCTTCCCATACGCCGCCAGCTGATCTAAAGCATCATAGAAGTCCATGGGGTGCACCATATTGTTACCAAAGTGCCCCTGAATGCCAATGCCGTCATAGTCGACATTGTTGTCACGCATATAGTCGAGAACAACTTTGAAGGCATTTAATCTGCCCTGGTCAAGTCCAAGAATACCAGTTTCGTTGATGAAGAGGTTTGCATCCGGATCTGCTTCCCTTGCCCATTTATACCAGTCAATTAACACTTCGTTGCCATATTGGGTACGGATGGCATTGTTGTTAAGCAGCTCGTTGACAACGTCCCAATCCACCAGCTCGCCTTTATAGTCGCCTGCAACCTGTTTAATATGATCCTCAATGCGCTTGTCAATGCCGGCTTTGTCGTTATTGAGAAGCATGTTGTACAAATCTTCCGGAACCGTTGTATTGTCTGCCCAGCCATCCGGGAAGGAACGGTCCCAAATCAGCGCGTGGCCGCGGAGATAGGGAAGGCCCAATCCTTTGATGGTATCTACCATTTGGCGGGTACGCTCCGGATCTTTTTCATACTCTGTCCATTTGTGCTCGCTCTCTAAAACGCCTTCGTTGAACAGTGAAGAGATAGCAGCTCTGTATTTATCAGAATTTTCGCCCTCTCTAATGACGTTGCCGTTGATTGCAGTACCCCACTGGAATTCGTGTTCAAACATGTTGACATCCACGGTTGCGTTCGGAACAGGGTTTCCAGCAGCGTCTTTTACGATAACGTTGATGTCGCCTTTGCGGATTTTTTCAATCCGATCCCAAGCATCTTTGCGCCACTGGTCGTCTTTTTCAAACACCGTGCGGCCATCATAGACTTCCATGATGGAAGAAGACGGCATATCTTCTTCTTTTACTTTGTCTTCGTAGTTAATCAGCTCATAGCCGCCAAACTGTACAGTCTGCAGCTTATATCCCAGGCGGATGCAAAGCCGCGGGTATCCAGACTGCGCTACAAACGGCAGATATACCGTGTGCCATCCTGCGCCGGAAATAGAAGTGACGTCCTCTTTCAATGCTTTGTCGTTGGGTGCTTCTTCCTGCTCAACGATACACTGCACCTGGCCAGTGCCATCTTCCGCAGCAGTGTCCACTGTGCGCATGTGGAAGACCAGCAACATCATATCGCCGTGCTTAAAGTCTTCCCCTTCTTTCATGCTCTCCAGCACCAGCTGGTATTCATACGGATTTGCTGGGATGGTTGTAACAGTCGCCTGCCAAGCGGTATCACCCTCAAACGGCGCATCCGTTACATTCACCTGCTCCAGTTTGCCGTATTGCGCGCCGGTGACAGAAGCGGCCATCAAATCGTTTTGGTCAACGACAACCCTGCCTTCCGGCAGTGCGGCAAACAGTTCTTCCGGATCGCCCCGTTCTTCCGGGTCAACAAATGTACGCTCGTAGAAAATTAAATCGTCATAGCCTTTTCCGCCTTCCACAATGGGAGTCGGGCGACGGCCTTCTTTTGCCTCAACTGTTTTGATGGGCAAAAGCGAACCAGACGGTGTAGTGGTGTTAGAAGCACCAGTCTTTTCTACCACTTCCACATCGTCTACATACAGTGTGGGAGCCAATTTTACACTTTTTGGACGCTGGTCAATCCCCACCTGGGTCACAATTGCATTTTCATGCTTGTATTCAAAAGAGATCTGTGTCCAGATACCCTGCGGTACGTCCATCGTGGTTCCCGCTGCAGGCGTAAAAGCAAACTCCGTGTTCTGCTCGCTGTGCGTTCCCAGACCCACTTTTTCTGCGGGGCCGTCGGGAGAATATACCCAAGCGGACACAGTGAAGGTTTTGCCAACATCCGCTGCCGAGAACATATTCAAAAACTTCACACGATGGTCTGATGCTTCGCGGTTTGCCATTTTCACGCTCTTACCGCTGCCGGTGGTGTGATCCTGTTCAGTCGAGAGCGACACATTTTTCGCACCATACTCTGCACCAGTGACAAAATCGGTGTTTTCCACAAGTGCGTCTAGGTCATCAAATGTGAGTTTTTTGGATACGCCGGTGCTTTCATAAGTAATAATAACAGTTTGCGTAGCGTCATCCCAGTCTACAACA
>JAJXRJ010000078.1 GCA_021629085.1 Oscillospiraceae bacterium
GATGCATATGCAAGCTCCTTTCAGGAATTTTTTATTATTATATCATAGCTGTTTTGGTTTTGCAATGCAAATGAATCACAAATGAAATACATAAAAAAATATAATTTTGGTTTACACTTGTATTATAAAAATAATGCGAGTGTGATTTTAAATGGGTTTCAAAATTCCGTCAATTCCACCATCTACGCAAAAATCGATACGGTTTCCAAATGATGTGATAGAGAAAGTAGAAGATGCTATTCGTGGGAAAAACTGTACTTTTTCTGCTTTTGTGGTGGAAGCAGTGAGAGCGGCATTAGACGAATTAGAAAAATAAGGCCTTAAATCCGAGGACACTTAATTGAAAAGAACTTGACGAGATATTTGGTTTTGGGGTCAAGGGGTTCCACCCCTTGACCCCAAACCAGCTGGAGGGACAACAGCGGTAACATTCTCTCTAAAATCCCAAACGCTTTGACAGGCAGAAAAATTTTCCCGTTTTGTTGACAACTGCACATTTCAAGTCTATAATAGAGAAGCGGTAAAATGGAATATCGCACATAAAACCGGTCATGATTAAGGGTGAGATGATGAGTAAAACCTATGAAATTGATATGTGCAACGGCCCTTTGCTGAAAAAAATCCTGCATTTTGCCATCCCGCTCATGCTGTCGGGCATTTTGCAGCTTTTATTTAACGCGGCTGATATTGTCGTTGTCGGGCAGTTTACCGGCAGAGGTGCGCTGGCGGCGGTGGGATCCACCGGTTCGTTAAACAACTTGATTATCAATGTCTTTTTGGGCCTTTCTATTGGTAGCAGCGTGCTGGTGGCCCGGTTTTACGGCGCGCAGGATTGGCAAAATGTGCGCGAGGTGGTGCACACCTCTATGCTGCTCAGCCTGCTTTCCGGCGTGGTTTTAATTTTTTTGGGCATTTCTTTAGCAAAAATCCTGTTAAGCGCCATGGGGACACCGCCCGACGTGCTCGACCAGGCGGTGCTGTATATGCGTATTATCTTTGCCGGCATGCCCGCCATGATGGTGTATAACTTTGGCGCGGCAATCCTGCGCGCGGTGGGGGATACCCGACGCCCGCTGATTTACCTTTTGATTGCCGGCGTGTTAAATGTGGTGCTCAATTTGTTTTTTGTCATTGCCTTTCACATGGGTGTGGCGGGCGTAGCGCTGGCAACTGTGATTTCCCAGTGCCTTTCGGCAACGCTGGTTGTGCTCTGCCTCATGCGCAGCGACGGCTATTACAAGCTGTGCCTAAAAGAGCTTCGCATTGTAAAAGATAAATTGGTGCAAATTATGCAGATTGGCCTGCCTGCAGGGGTGCAGGGCGCGGTGTTTTCCATTTCAAACGTGCTCATCCAGTCCTCCATCAATTCGTTTGGCTCGGTTGCTGTAGCGGGAAACACTGCCGCGTCAAACATTGAAGGCTTTGTTTACACCTCTATGAATTCACTCTATCAGGCGTCTCTTAGCTTTACCAGCCAAAATGTCGGCGCCGGCAAGACGCATCGCATTGTTCCGATCTTGCTGCGCTGCATTGGGTGTGTCACGGTCATTGGCGCGGGGCTGAGCGCGGCTGCGGTGCTGTTTGGGCATCAGCTTCTTCGCATTTATTCGGCTGACCCAGAGGTGATTTCATTTGGCATGGAACGCCTGCTTGTGGTTTGCCTCCCTTATTTTTTGTGCGGCACCATGGAGGTCGCCTGCGGCTCTATCCGCGGCTTGGGCTATTCGGTCACCCCCACCATTGTGTCGCTGGCCGGCGCATGTGGGCTGCGTATTTTGTGGGTGTTCACCATTTTTGCCATGCACCGGTCGCTGTTTATGCTCTATCTGTCCTATCCTGTCACTTGGCTGATTACCTTTGCTGCACATCTAATCTGCTTTTTTATTTTTTACCGCCGGCAAAAGCAACAAAGCATACCTGCGGCGGCGGATCTGCCGGTATAATAAAAACGCTTACAACCCTTTTGGTTGTAAGCGTTTTTTGCTGTCAATTAGTTGCAGCAGTCTTTTTTGGATTCAAATGTTTTGCAGAAGGTTTCCACTTCTTTTTTCGCGTTGCGGTTTTCCACTTCAATGGTTCCTGCGGTGCAGTCGTTGCTGGCGGTGTGGTAAATGCAATGTTCCGCTTCGCATTTGATTCCGTCAATTTTTCTCGCCTGATGTTCCATGTTCAATACAACTCCTTTTTTTTGAATCACAATTATTGTTTGTTGATTTCAAAATTCTATGCA
>JAJXRJ010000011.1 GCA_021629085.1 Oscillospiraceae bacterium
ATATTATATAGGGGGAAGGAAGATGAAACAAAAGAACGTTCTGTCTTTATTGCTCGCAGTTGTGTACATATTCAGTATATGCGCGGCTGCGCCGGTGTTTGCGGACGACAATACCGCGGGGAAAATCATAAACATCCCATTCACCGGATTTGACACCGCTACAGACGGATATTCGAGTGGGAGCAACATCAATCCGTCTAATGCATGGGCAAGCCTGCTGCCGGGAACGGCATCTGAATACTTGCCGGATGAAGGGGCGGTCTCCATTTTCAGCGGCACAGAAGTGTCGGGGTCAGAGCAGTTCGGCCGCCGCTTTTTAAACGATGTGCCGGCGCTGGACGAGGCCCCTTATAAAATTGTGGGCAAGTTAAATGTCAAGCCGGTATCCGGCGCCACCTATTTCCGGCTCACCGACGAAGGCAACAGCGGGTCGGCGGGCGGAAGCAAGGCTTCCATTTTGCAGGTGGGATCCAGCGGATACGTAGGTATTCAAAGGGATAACGGCGGTGCGACGGATGTCAAGCAGGTGGCCACGCTCACACCCGGCGAGTGGGTGAACGCCGTATTTGTAATTGACGTGACAGCATCTGACGGCACCAACACTGCAACCTATTACATTAATGGCGAAACCTATACCACCACGTATGACAAGAGCATCATCACCGCGGCCTATCCCAAGGTGCGGTTTCAAAACGGCGTCAACGCCAAGGCGTGGATTGATAACCTGGGCATTTATACTGCAAAAAGCAGCAGCTTGCCCGCGCTTACTGCAAAAGCTGAGACAAAGGACGGCGCGGTGTATATTGAATTTTCCAACGAAGTCTTTATAGGCGCATTTAAAGACGCTGCCAATCCAGAAAACAGTATTGTGACTGTAACGGGCCAGGACGGTGTGGCAAAAGCCGTGCCCATGAGCCAAATATCGGTTATGCGCGACAATGTGACGCTCGCCATCGCGCCCGGGGCATTTACAGACGGTACCGAATATACAGTGGCCATAGGCGCGGGGTTAAAGGACGTTTTGGGCACGGAGCTCTCAGGGCAGGCCGCATTTCCCGTAACGGTTACACCCGTCATACCCGACCCGGTTTATAAAACCGATTTGTTGCTGTTCACCGATTTTTCGGACGATAATACCTATTCGATGGATATTGTCGGCATTGCGGATGCAACGGTGTGGGCGCCTTCCAATGCCGATACCAAGAGCAGCCTTGTAAAGCTTTCGGATGGCATGCAAATTTTCTCCGCGAAAAATTTGTCCGGCACAGATGCAATTGCAGGCAGCCAGTTTTATCATAAAAAGCTGGACAACGCCTTCCCGGCAGCAAGTGATGCGCCCTACAAGCTTGTGGGCACACTCAGCGCAAAGCTGTCCGACGGCAGCGGCATTTTCTACCGGCTCATCAAGCAGGATACCAGCTCCGCCGCAACCCTGTTTGCCCTCACAAAATCCGGCGACAAGGTTTTGGTCGGGATGCCCAAAGAGGGCGCAACAGATGTGACGGCGACCACCCCAATTGCCGAAATTGCGCTTGACGAATGGGTAAACGTCACTTATGTAATTGACGTGACGGCTGCGGACGGCACCAACACTGCCACTTATTATGTGAATGGTAAAAAGGCTGGCACCACCGCATTTTCCAAGGAAGTCATCACGGCCCGGCATCCGTATGTGCGGTTCCAAAACGGCGCTGCGTCCGTGGGCGCCGTGAGCAACTTAGGCCTTTACGCAGTTTCTTCAAACGATCTGCCGCCGTTTACCGCGTCCATCGACAGCAGTAAGCGGTATGATGCGCAAAAGGACCGCGTAGCAATTGTATTTTCGAACGAAATTGAAAAAACCGCTTTTGCAAATCCCGATGATGAAACAAACAGCGTGCTCACCATTAAGCGGAGCAGCAGCGAGGAAACCATCCTTCCCATGGACAGCTTGACTGTGGGTGCGGATGGGAAATCGCTTTTGATTGACAATTCCTATCTCACCGATGGTTCGTCCTATGAGGTTGCCATCCGCGGCGAAGTGAAGGACGTGCTGGGCACCGCGCTTACGGGTGAAACAGTGCTCACCTTTGAAACCTTGAAAAACGAAGTCTTGACAAACTTCCCCTTTACGGCATTTTCCTCGGAGGATGACGGCTATTCGCCCATTGTCTCCAACAGTAGTACTACGGCTTGGAGGCCGTGGAACAGCAAGACGGTCACCGAATATTTGCCCGAAGAGCACGCGGTAAAATTCTTTACGCAGGACACAGCGGGCTCCCAGCAGTTTGGACGGATGATGACCAGCGCCATTCCGGCCGCAAGTGAAGCGCCGTTTTCGGTTGTAGGCAAGGCAAGCATCCGCGCAATCAACGGCGGGTTTGGCCTGCGCCTGCTAAACGAGGGCAAAGGTACGGTTGCAACCCTGCTGCATTTGCGTAACCAGGGCGACGGCACCTCTGTGGTGTCGCTTCAGACAAACGGCGGGAGCAACGATAAAATCACAACGGCTGCCACAGTATCCGCGGATCAATACACAGATGTATTGTTTAAAATTGACGTGACCGACACCGACGGCACCAACACCATGACGCTGTATTTAAACGGGGCGGAATATACCACCTCCTTTGATAAAAGCGTGTTTGCAGAGGCCCGCCCCGGTGCGCGGTTCCAAAACGATACAAACGGAGTCGGCGCAGTGCGCAGCATTGGTATGTACACTGTGATCGGCGCTGCACAGCCTCTTACGGCGGCGCTGGAAAACACCGTTGTGGACGCCCTGAACGAGGACGTCTGCCTGACATTCTCCAATGAAATTGAATTATCCTCCTTTGCGGATCCAACAAATCCGGAAGACAGCCTTCTCACACTTTCGGACGGCAGTGTAAGTGTGCCCGTCCCCATGTCCATGCTTTCGGTAGACGCAGAACAGCACAAAACACTTTTTATTTCCGGCGAGATGCTGGATGCGCCGGCGACTTACACAATTATTGTGGATGCGGCTGTGCAGGATATTTTCAAAACAGCCATCACCGGCACGCGCGAATTTGAGTTTACCACGATTTCCACCGTGCCCATCAAAGGCGCGGAAGTAACCGCAACTTCCACCGCCCCCGAATCCGCCCCCGCGTATGCGAACGACCGCTATGCAGACACTTACTGGGAAGCGGCTTCTGACGGGGAGAGCAGCATCACATTTGCCATGGAATCGGCGCAGTCGTTTAACGCCACCGCGCTCAATGTACTGACGTCTGTGCCGTCCTACAAAATATCAGTGAAGGCAGAGGAATCCGACCCCTGGACCGTAGTGGCGGATCGTCCGTACAACCTCCGGTCCGGCATCGTGCGGGATGTGTTTGACCAGGTTACTGCAAAATACATCATGGTGACATTTTACGGCAATCGGACGCAAGGTATGACCGACCGCGTGGCCGCAATGCTTGCTGACATCAATATTGCCACCATCGATGAAAAAGCAGATACAAAAGCAGACTGGAATCCTGAGGCAGCAACGGCGGTGTATGGAGCGGACGGCAGTTTGATCCCGTCACTTTCAGGCCAAAGCTTTGGCGCGGCAGTCCTCTATTTGAACGGTGTCGAGGCCAGCATCCCGTTTAAGCTCCCCAGGGTCAATGAAGACGGATATGCGTTTGAAGAACTTCCGGTCACCTTTGACAGCCTGCCGGAGGGTGTTGACTATCAGGACGGCACGCTCCATATTGCGGCGTCTGTTGCATCGGGAAGTACCGCACAATTTACCAGCGCGGACGGTACGCCGCACACCCTGGTGTTTACCAGCGATTTGGCCCGGTTCCGTCCAGTCGTGCAGTCCACCTGCCAGGATGGCTCTTCCGGCGCAAACGCGGTGGACGGCAATACGCAAACCGCCTGGGTAAGCAGCACAATCACCAATCCATCCACCATTGCAGAGCAAATGCAGTATCTTACGGTGGATTTGCAAACGCCTGTAACCATCAACAAAGCGGTCATCCATCACACCGTTTCAAACAATGGCGCAGACCGCATCAATACCTTCTCCATCCTGGTTTCAAACGACAACAAAACCTGGCAGATGGTGAAGGACACCGAGTTTGCACAGGGCACCGACGGCGAGCATGTGTATCTGTTCGCGCCGGTCACCGCGCGCTATGTGAGATACAGCGCAGTGCTGCAAACCTCCGGCAACCGCTGGGCAACGCTTTCCAGCCTGAGTGTGTACAACACCCGCGCCAAAAGCATCACCCTCAACCTGCCGGCGAGCATAAACCCGTCCGACGGCGAAGAAATTTTGCTCTCTGCCAGCGTAACAGATGGCGAGGGTGTTACCACTGACGTCACAAGCGCGGCCTCTTATGCGACGGCATATGCCGGTCTTTCCCTTGACGGCCGCATCTTGACCGCAGCAGCGGACTGCCCGGCCGGGACGGCGGAAATTTCCGCATCGTTTGGCGGCGCATCCGACACCAAAACCATTCTGGTCAGTCAAACGGTCTCTGTGAAAAACTTCCAGTTCGACGCGGGCACGCTGGAAGCGGGCAAAACCGTGACTGCCAGTGCCAAGGTGCGCAGGACCTCCAGCCTGCCGGGCGGCGCAGTGCAGATGTTTGCAGCGTATTATGAGGACGGCGCGCTCAAGGCCATTCAAATGGAACCAGTGGAAATTCCCGTCTCCGAGGATTACACGGATGTTTCGGCATCGCTTACCTTGCCTGCAGCGGTTTCCGGCAGCGGATATGTGAAGGCATTTTTGTGGGATGCGGCGACCATTGCGCCGGTCGTTTCGCCTATTGGGATGGGCGAAACTGCATTGCCGGCAAGCCGCAATATGGTGGATTTTGACGGCATGGAATTTTACCTGTGTATCGGGCAGTCCAACATGGCGGGCTATCAAAATCAAATTCCCGAAGAGGCCGACCCGTCCGATCTGCCCATCCCGGACGGCATCTACCTGGCCAACAAGAGCGATGTATTTGTGCCGGCCACACACAGCTATTCGCAGTATTCTACGGCAATGGAAAACAACAAATCCCAGACGGCAAACTCGCAAATCAGCATGACCTACAGCTTTTCTTTGAAAATGCGCGAAACTATGCCGGACTATAAAAAGCTCGGTCTGGTGGTCAATCCGCGCAGCGGCTCCAACATCAACAACTGGACGAAAGTTCCGCCCGCCGGATCCAACATGTACCCCGAGGCTGTGCGCCGCGCCCAGGCTGCAATTTTAGACGGCGCAGTTATAAAGGGCATTTTGTGGCATCAGGGCGAGTCCAACCGCAATGATTTGGACTATTTGAAAAAGCTCTATACGCTTGTCGAGGATTTGCGTGCTGACTTAGGGATGCCTGACCTTCCGTTCGTGTGCGGCGAGGTGAATGAGCGCAGCGATAACAGCTATGCCGCTTCAGTGGGCTTTAACGAGCGGCTGAACCTAGCGCCGCAGTTTATACCAAACTGCCTTGTCGTATCTCAAGAAGGGACCTCCACTCCGGACGCCGATAAATCGCACTTTGACCGCTCGTCGCAGATTCTTTTGGGAGAGAGGTATTACGAGGCGATGAAAACGCTTTTGACACGGTAAATTTGGGCGGAATGAATTTTTGCTGTAATTCCATGTGGGCAAGATAGCAATTCATTTTGATGTAATTTTATTAAAAGTGATTGGGTGCTGTTTTCACTCAATCACTTTTTTATTCTTTTTGGTCTCACATGGATTGTAAACTTACTATTTTTTTGGATTAAATTTTTGAAAATCTCTTGCAATCTGCTTTTATCTGTGTTATAATATTTAGGTCATCGACATTATAACCATACGGCCCGTTGGTCAAGCGGCTAAGACATCGCCCTCTCAAGGCGAAAACACGAGTTCGATTCTCGTACGGGTCACCACGTCGGAACAAGTTTCGCTTGTTCCGATTTTTATATAAAAAATCAACCGCCCGCTTCACTGTTCCTCCTTTTCCCCACAAAAGCACCGCTTTTACGGGGGGCCCAAAACCCGTCGCCGCTTCCTTGCTGCTCTGTTTCTCTTTTTTCGAAAAACATCCGTACGCGTTGTTGCTTCTTTATTTATTGCAATATTAAAAGCGGTTGCCTCTTAAAAATTGATTTACAAAAAGGCGGAATCATGATGAAAAAAACTCCACGTTCCTACTCTGTTTTGACCATTATATCCTGTATTGCATTGCTCATAGCAGGCATTATTCGGTTTTATCAGGGAGACATGGAACTTTTTTTGATTGCACTGCTTGCCGCTGCACTCATTGTTGGTGTTCGGTTGTGCGCATTTGTGCCAGTGGTGCTTCGGCTGGGCATCGTACTGTTTATTATTGCCGCCATGCTTTTTGGCAAGGTATGTAATGTTTACGCTGTCATTTTTGGCTATGATAAAATCCTGCACTTTTTGTCCGGGCTTTTGCTGGCGCTCTTTGGCTATTTTCTGTTTAACCGGCTGGGGGGAAATCCCAAAACGCACCTTCGGCTGGCGCTTTGGTTCAGCTTCCTGTTTGCATCCGGCGCGGCAGGCGTGTGGGAAATTTATGAGTTTACGGTAGACGCGCTTTTGGGCATGCATTCCCAGCCAGATTTGACAGACACCATGTGGGATATCATCATGGGCAATGTGAGCGGACTGCTCGGCAGTCTATTCCTTTTTATCCATATCAATAAACGTCCGTTTACACTCCTTATGCCGCTGGAACAAAAAAATGACCATAAAAACGCGCTAAAAAAGTAGATAAAACATCCCGCAAGGCTTAACATTGTCTTGCGGAATTTTTTATTTATCATCAAGCATCGTTTGTTCCATTTCCATTTAGAAAAATACATATCCAAAGGCACAAAAAGCCCTTTTGACACAAGATTTAAAACGCAAAGGAGCATATAGACCATGAAGCTACTCATTGTTGAAGATGATATTGCGCTAAACAATGGCATTGCATTATCGTTCCATACGGATACGGTTCTGCAATCCTTTTGCATAGAGGATGCCCGGAAAAAATTGGATGGCAGTATTGACCTCATCATTCTCGACATCAATTTGCCAGACGGAAACGGGATTGATTTTTGTTGTGAAATACGAAAAACAAGTAAAATCCCGATTATTTTTCTAACGGCAAACGATATGGAAATAGACATTGTAACAGGCCTTGAAAGCGGTGCGGACGACTATATCACAAAGCCATTTTCATTGGCGGTGCTTCGGGCACGGGTAAACGCCGTTGCCCGCCGCAAAAAACCTGATCATAATATATTTAAAACCGAGAATTTTTCCTTTGATTTTGACAACATGCTCTTTTTTGCCGGCAATCGCCCGGTAGAGCTCAGTAAAACAGAACAGCGGCTGTTAAAAATCCTGGTTGCAAACCGGGGTACAACCCTTTCGCGGGACATGCTGATTGACAGGGTGTGGACGGGCGGAGCGGAATTTGTGGAGGAAAACGCACTGTCGGTTACCATAAAACGGTTGCGGCAAAAACTTCCGGGAATACCGCTGAAAACGGTGTACGGAATCGGCTATATATGGGAGAAATGAATATGAACTATTTTTTAATAGCAGTTATTGTTGTCTTGCTGATCGTGCTTTGGGTGGTTTATATCCGAATGTCAAAATTGCTTGCCAGCCTAGACAGCATGATAGAAGCGGCGGCAAGCGGCAGTTTTTTAGAAAGCGAGTACAGTGAAAAACGGTTGTCCAAATTAGAGTCGAAAATGTATCGCTATCTCACAGCGGGAAAAACAGCACACCGGCAGATTACCAATGAAAAGAATCAGATTCAAACCTTGGTAAGCGATATCTCCCATCAGACCAAAACACCTGTTTCCAATATCCTTTTGTATACGCAGCTTCTTTTGGAAGCACCGGAGCTAAATAAACCTGCCAAAAATCTTGTGGCACAGATTGGCCTGCAGGCTGAAAAACTCCGCTTTCTCATTGGATCCCTGGTAAAAATTGCCAGGCTTGAAAATGGTATTCTTGCGGTGCTGCCACAAAAAAACAGCATTGAAAAATTGCTAAGCAGCCTTGATTTCACAGCACAGGCACAGGCAAAAAACATTGAATTATCCATTGGCAATGCAGAGCATCTGACCGCATATTTTGATTTCAAATGGACACTGGAAGCGCTTTCTAATATTCTTGACAATGCGATAAAATATACACCTGCGGGCGGCAGGGTCAGCGTCACGGCACAGGAATATGAATTGTTTATACGGATTGACGTAAAAGACACAGGCATTGGCATAAGCGAAGAGGAAAGCGCCAAGGTGTTTTTAAGATTTTACCGTTCGCCCCGCGTTGCACAAGAACAGGGCGTAGGCATCGGCCTTTATCTTGCCCGTGAGATCCTTGCCAGAGAAAATGGCTATATGAAAATCACCTCAAAAGTAAATGAAGGCGCAACCTTTTCCTTATTTTTGCCGAAAATCAATCAAAATGTGTCAAAACTGTAAGACTTCAGAAAGATTTTAGACAGAATTTCTTGCTAGAATGGGATTATATCAAATATAATCCCATTTTTTTATAAATAACGTGGAGGTATCAGTATGGGAATCCTTGAAACAAATCGCTTAACAAAATATTACGGAACCGGCGACACAATGGTAAAGGCGCTTGACGGCGTGGACTTTTCCGTAGATGACGGAGAATTTGTCGCAATTGTCGGCACATCGGGAAGCGGTAAATCAACGCTCTTACATATGATCGGTGGGCTGGACAGGCCGACTTCGGGAACGGTAACCGTTGCAGGAAAAGAAATTTTCTCATTAAAAGAGGATGCGCTCACCATATTTCGCCGCAGGAAGATTGGATTTATCTTTCAGAGCTATAATCTTGTGCCGGTATTAAATGTTTACGAAAATATTGTCCTCCCGATTGAATTGGATGGGAACAAAGTAGATCAGGCGCACATTGATAACATTATTGAAACCTTGGGGCTTCCATCAAAGGTAAACAGCCTGCCCAACCAGCTATCCGGCGGGCAGCAGCAGCGGGTTGCAATCGCCCGCGCCCTTGCAACCAAGCCAGCCATTATCCTCGCCGACGAGCCGACCGGAAACTTAGACAGCAAGACGAGCCTTGACGTATTAGGGCTTTTAAAGATAACAAGCGACAAATTCAAGCAGACCATGGTTGTGATTACCCATAATGAAGAAATTGCACAGATGGCGGATCGGATCATCCGCATCGAGGACGGCAGGATTGTAGGTGGGAATCATGCTTAATGTAAACAGCAGAAAATGCATTGGCCGTCTTTCAAGGCGCTCCATCAAAAATAACCGCACAAGAAATATCATTGCAGTGATGGCAATCCTCTTAACGGCTGTAATGTTTACAACGCTTTTTACGATTGGCGCCAGCATTATGGATTCCTTTCAGCTTTCCACCATGCGGCAGGTGGGAACCAAGGCACACGGCGGGTTTAAGTTTTTAACGCAGCAGCAGTATGATATTGTAAAGGCTGATCCAAAGATAGCGGATATTTCCTATAACATAATCATCGGCTTTGGTGAAAATCCCGAATTCAAAAAGATGTCGGTTGAAATCCGTTACACCGAAGAGAAAAATGCCGAGTGGGGTTTTACCATGCCGACAACTGGAACGCTCCCCAAAAACAGGCTGGATGTTGCCACGTCTACCAAGGTGCTTGACATGCTGGGGCTTCCGCATAAGCTGGGTGTACAGGTGCCGCTCACGTTTACTGCGGCAGACGGGGTAAAATACAATGAAACCTTTACGCTGTGCGGCTTTTGGGAGCAGGATGCAGTAAGCCTGGTATGCGAGGCATTTTTGTCAAGGGAATACAGCGACGAAGTTGCGCCAGTGTGGCAGGAAACCGCTTCTGCTGAGGAAGGAAACTGGTGGATATCGGGCGCTATCAACCCGAGTATTTGGTTTCGCACCCCGTGGGACATTGAAGGACAGATGGAAGCTCTAAAAGAACGCTGCGGTTTTGGCAATGAGGTAAACGAAGGTGTAAACTGGGCGTATGCTTCCTCAGAGGTGGACTTTACCACGATTGCATTACTCGTTGGTATTCTCCTGCTGATTATTTTTTCTGGATACATGATTATCTATAACATCTTCTATATTTCGGTGTCAAAGGATATCCGCTTTTACGGCCTTTTAAAAGCAATTGGCACAACCAACCGCCAGTTAAAAAAGCTGGTACACAGGCAGGCACTTTTGCTGGGGATTCTGGGAACGCCGATCGGCCTGGTTTTGGGCTACGCCATTTCTGTCTTTGTCGCTCCCGTGGTGATGTCTATTACCTCGGTGGCAAGCGAACAGGTGATCTCCGTAAATCCGCTGATCTTTGCCGGCGGTGGGCTGTTTACGCTGATTACCGTATGGGTCAGCTGCATTAAGCCCTGCCGTTTTGTGAGCAAAATATCGCCGGTAGAGGCTGTGAGATATACCGAAAGCACGGTTCCGCCACGCAAAAAACAAAAGAAAACAAAGCGGGTAACGCCCTTTTCCATGGCATGGGACAATATGAAAAGAACGCCCAAAAAAACATCCAGCGTAATAATATCGCTGTCTCTTTCGATGATTCTTCTAAACGGAACCTTTACTTTGATAAGCGGCTTCGACATGGATAAATATATTGCAAACAGGGCGGTATCCGATTTTTATATTACGGATGCGTCTGTCATAAACATCAATGCCCCAGTAAAAATCTATAATGGCGTGTCAAGCGAGCTGCAAAATGAGATAAAAGCCCTAGGCGGGATAACCGATCTTGGAAGCGTTTATATGCAGGAGACGCAGCATAAGTTCAATGAGACAGGTTTTAAGCATGCAAAAAAGGTCTATGAAGAATATAAGGAAACGCTGCCAATGCCTTATGCACAAGAACAAGCCCGACGTCTTACGGAGGAATCCTTAATCGACGCGCATCTGTATGGGGTGGATGATTTCATCACCGGCAAGCTGGAAATTGCAGACGGCAAATTTGACTTGGAAACATTTAAAACAGGAAATTATGTGATTGCCTCCTCCTATGTGGACAATGGCGAAGGCAGGTATTATGATATCGGCGATAAAGTTCCGATTGATTTCGGAAACGGAAACGTGAAGGAATATGAGGTTATGGCGATCGGCGATATCCCCTATGCGCTGGGGCCGCAGCACACCCATTACTTTGATCTGTACCTGACGCTGCCTGCGGAAGAGTTTATCTCTCAAACGGGTGAAACAGGAGCTTTAAAAACAGCATTTAATGCGGAACCGTCTATAGTTCCTGAAATAGAAACATGGATTCAAAACTATTGTGAAACCGTAAATCCCGATATGGCATATCAGTCCCGCGAGACCTTTGCGTCGGAATTTAAGGGAATGCAGAATATGTATCTGACGGTAGGCGGGCTTTTAAGCTTTATCCTCGCACTCATCGGAATCTTAAATTTCATCAACTCCGTGATTACTTCGGTGCAAATAAGACGGCAAGAGCTTGCAGTCTTACAGTCCATTGGCATGACGGGGAAACAGTTAAAACAAATGCTTATCGGCGAGGGCCTTTGGTATACCGTTATCACCGTCGCCATAACGCTTACCCTTGGCAGCCTGATTACCTATGGTATCGTGATGGGAATTGCATACCAGATATGGTTTTTCACCTATCATTTTATGATAACACCGATTTTGTGGTGTATTCCTGCCCTCATCATCCTGTCAATTATTATCCCCGTGCTTTGCGATCGGAATATGTGCAGTCAAAGCGTTGTGGACCGGTTAAGGGAAAGTGTGTGAGCGCACAACTTAGCAACCATACAAACAAAAGAGATACTGGCAATAAATGCCAGTATCTCTTTTTCTTTCCAATCTGCCCGTCAGTAAATGGCAATCATTTTCAATTCTCTCCGATTGCCATTTATCCAATCGCCTTGTTTTTTAAAAATTCCGGGATGCACCGCCGCCGCCAAAGGAGCCGCCACCGCCGGACGCACCGCCGCCAAAACCGCCGCCGAAGCCACCGGTTCCGCTTCCAAAACCGCCGCCGTAAAAGCCGCCCCGAAAGTTCCTTCTTCCGCCGGTAAACGGCCCCACAAAACGCCGCCGCTTCCGGCTAAGAAATAGGATTAAAATTAAAAGCGCCACCGCGACAACAGCCTCAAATATGGCACTGTAATCCGATTCTTCAGGGATGGGCGTACCGTCGTAATTTTGGTTCACCTCATCAAAAATGGCGGTATACAGCGCCTTCATGCCGCCGTCGTAATCCCCGTCAGAAAACGCGTCTGCAGCGTACTGATCAATCATCCGCCCAGCCTTGGCGTCGTTGATGAGCCCCTCTAACCCGTAGCCCACCTCCACCGTCACCGCGCGGTCCTGGGTGGCGAGCAAAATTAAAATTCCGTCGTTTTTTTCGCTGCCAATTTCCCATTCGCGCGCAAGCGCAATGCCATATTCCCGAATCTCCTCCCCTTCCAGCGATTCCACCGTTGCCGCCACAATTTGCGCACCAGTGCGCTCCTGCAAAGCTTGCGACTGCTCTACCATATAACGCTGCGTCGCCTCTGAGAGCACATTTGCATAGTCCGCCACGTAAAATTCATGGCTGGGCGCAGGATATGCACCTGTAAAAATTGGGAGCAACAGTATCGCACAGACAAGGGCAATCCACTTGCGCCGCATCAGAACTGCACCTGCGGAACCTGCGACGCAGTTTCTTCCGCTTCAAAATAGGCCACGCTGTCAAACCCAAACAGGTTTGCAAGGATCACAGTCGGGAACTTTTGAATCTTGGTGTTGTAGCTTCTTGCCGCATCATTGTAGTCTTTGCGCGCCACTGCAATGCGGTTTTCCGTTCCTGCCAGCTCATCGCTGAGCGCGGTAAACTGCGTGTCAGCCTTTAGGTCAGGATAATTTTCCACAATCATAAGCAGCCTGCTCAACGCACTGGAAAGCTGTGCATCAGCCGCTGCCATCTCCTCGGTGGTAGCAGCGCCGGCAAGCTTTGTGCGTGCCTCAGAAACCTCCCCCAGCACTTCACTTTCATGTGTAGTATATCCTTTTACCGTATTGACCAGGTTGGGAATCAAATCGTTTCTGCGCTGAAGCTGCGTATCAATATTGGAAAGGCTTCCCGATACGCCCTCACGCAGTGAGACGAGCGAATTGTAGCTTCCTACCAGTGCAAACACCGCAATGAGCACCACAGCAAGCACCACAATCCATATGATTGTTTTTTTGTTCATAATAACCCCCCTTTTTGTGATTATACCATACATTTCAACATTTTTCAATACTGGAATTGACCGCGCGCTTTGGAGAAAAGTGCAATTTTTTGATAGAATCCACCCTTGCACATCCGGGTACAGACTGATATACTCAAAGAAAATGAAATTAAGGGAGGAAGTTTGATGAACCAGCCTCGACCGGAACATCCCAATCCACAGTTTGTGCGAAAGCACTGGCAGAATTTAAATGGGGAATGGGAATTTGAAGTGGACAAATCCGTTGTTGGGTTTGAAGCCGGTTATCCTGCACGGGAGTCGTTTCGTCAAGTGATCACCGTGCCGTTTTGTCCAGAAAGCAAGCTGTCTGGCATTGGGCAGACGGAATTTTTAAACTGTGTCTGGTATGCAAAATCGTTTACCGTGCCAAAGGAGCATGCACAAAAGCGCGTGCTGCTCACGTTTGGCGCTGTGGATTATCATGCGTTTTTATACATCAATGGGGAATTTGCAGGTGAACACCGGGGCGGCTATACACCATTCCGCACGGACATTACCGATTTGTTAAAGCCCGGTGAAAACCGCATTGTACTAGCGGCAAAAGACGATTGCAGGCTGGGAACCCAGCCCGCTGGCAAGCAGAGTGCCAAGCTGCATTCGCACGGATGCTTCTACACCCGCACCACCGGTATTTGGCAAACGGTGTGGCTAGAATTTATAGACCCGGCGCACATTGTAAAATTCCGCACGCAAACCGATGCTGTCACCGGCGATGTCAGCATCACAGTGCATGCATCGCCTGAGGCGCTGGGCAGGACGCTGGATGTTGCGGCATATTGGGATGGAAAAGAGGTGGGCCGCGCGCAGACAACCATACAGTCCCTTTCCCACCCCATTTCCTTCCGCGTGTCCGAACTCCATTTGTGGGATATCGGCGCAGGCAATTTATATGATGTAACGCTTACCATTTCAAACAACGGTGTGGTATCCGACCAGGTGGAAAGTTATTTTGGCATTCGCAGCGTATGTCTTTCTAAGAAATCACAGATGTTAAACGGACGTGCGTTTTTTGGGCGGTACGTGCTGGATCAGGGGTTTTATCCGGACGGCATTTACACCGCCCCCACCGATGAAGCACTCAAACAGGACATTCTGCTCTCGCAAGCATTGGGCTTTAACGGCGCGCGTCTCCACGAAAAAATATTTGAGCCGCGGTTTTTATACTGGGCGGACAAACTGGGATATTTGGTATGGGGGGAACATGCCAACTGGGGACTTAAAATTTCCGATTTTTCCAACCTTGCCAATTTTCTGCCCGAATGGATAGAAGGCGTGGAGCGGGACTATAACCATCCGTCCATCATCGGCTGGTGCCCGTTTAACGAAACCTGGGATGACAACCCGGGCAAAAAGCGGCAGGACGACCGCGTGCTTCAAATTGTGTATCAGGCGACCAAAGCGGTTGACCCATCCCGCCCGGTGATTGACACCAGCGGCAACTACCATGTGGTTACCGATATCTACGACGTACACGACTACACACAAGACGGCGCCAAATTTGCCGGGCACTATACGGGCGAAGTTTTTTATGAACATCTCGCCGACCGCCAGCAGTGGCGCGGCGAGCCCTATTTTGTGAGCGAATACGGCGGCATCCGCTGGGCGGCAGACAGCCAGGAGGGCTGGGGCTACGGCGATGCGCCCAAAACAGAAGAGGAATTTATTGAGCGGTTCCGTTCCCTCACCTTGACGCTTTTGCAAAATCCAAATATCTGCGCCCTTTGTTATACCCAGCTTTATGATGTGGAGCAGGAGGTCAACGGCCTTTACACCTATGCGCGCAAACCAAAGTTTGACCCGGGCGTCATCCGCAAAATCCTAACGACGCCTGCCGCCATAGAACAATAATAAAAACCCCGCTAAAGCGGGGTTTTTGTTAGTCCCTGCGAATTTCCGATTCTTTTGGGATGATAATTGCGGCAATGATATAAGCCAAAATGCCAGTCCCCATGGAAAAACAGGTTAATACTACGCAGGCCAGCCGCACCACAGTTGGGTCAATGACAAAGTATTCCGCAATTCCACCGCATACCCCGCAAATCCTTTTATCAACGTCGCTTCTGTAAAGCCGTTTCATAATTCCGTTCCTCCTTCTTGAATAAATTCATTAAAGTTAACAGTAACTGCACCTGCGCCGCACTCAATTTCCAAGGTATAAGGTGCGCCGTTATATTGGTGAAAATCGGTTGCAAGCCCGCCGTAAAATTCATTTCCAACAGTAACATCCCCTGCACCCGACTCCACATTCAAATTGTAATCAGTAGCGCTTCCCGCTAAATTGAGCGTCACCGCGCCCATTCCGCATTCGGTTTCATAGCTTCCAAGCCCTGCACTTTCCACCACCAGGTTCCCCATTCCGCATTGCAGCTTTGCTGTGTCTGCCGTAAGTTCGCCAATGGTTAAACTACCCATTCCAATTTCAAGCTCAAGCGCCTGTGTTGTCAACCGGTCAATATCAATTTCGCCCGCGGCAAATTCCAAATCCATATAACGTGCCGTAAAGTCCACAGGCAGATAAATAGTGACCACCCGGTCTTCCACAATGGCTGGAACAATGCCTTGCTGGTTATCCGCAATCACCCACCGGCCGTTTTTTACCTTGACCTCCGGCTGATATCCACGGGCGGCGCTCACCTCAATTTTAAATGTGTCGCCATCCACAATGTGCACTGTTCCACCTGCCAGCTCAAAATCCAACTCTTCAATTCCGTCATAGCTTTTGGAGTATGCCTGCTGCTGCGGCGGGCGGACGGGATTAGCAGGATTGGTAAAATAGGCAAAATATTGTCCAAACCGGCCAAGTGTGGCTCCAAACAGTAAGGCAATTACAGTTAAAATGATTCCCAGCGTAATACAAATACCTGAAATGCAGAGTACAATTTTGGTTCCCTTTTTCATTTTGAGGCATCCCCCTTTCCGAATAACCGCCTGCCAAGTGTGACAATGCCGCGGATAACAGCCGGGAATAGATAATACACCGCTGTACCAGTTGCCCAAAGCACTAAAATTCCGCCGCCCAGGGCGATTAAACCCAGACCGCAAAGCAGTGCGGCATTTAACGGTTGGAAGATGCTAAACAAGCCCATTGCAAACATCACGACACCGCCAACAACAAGCGCCAGCCCCAGTGCAAACAGGCCGATAAAAATCCCAATAGCGCCAAATACGACCGCGCATATCACACCAAATATGGCAGAGAAAGCGCCAAAAATGACAGGTGAGAGTAAAATACATCCAGCCACAGCCAAAACGATCATCCAAACACTCCACTTGCGCGGCAAAGGCGCATTCTCCGGACGGTCTACTTTAGCGGGAACCGCTTCATTTGAAGTGCCATTTTGTGCGTAATATTCTTCCCGAAAGCCCTTTGCCACCTGCGCCGGCGTACCAAGCTCGCTCATCACCTGTTCGTCCGTTCCATCCGCGTCGTCAAAGTATTCCTCATAATATGCCATGGCGGCTTCCAGCTCATCGTGCGGCAAAAAGTGCAGTTCCTGCCGGAGCGCATGCAAATATTGCTGCCTGTTCATACCCGTTCCCTCCCCAACACAAGTTCGATTTTCTTCTTATACAGCTTCCACTCTTCATGGTACAAGGAAAGCTGGCTTTTGCCCTTGTCGGTAATCCGGTAATACCGCCGGTTCCGCCCCGAAAATTCCTTGTCATAAACCTCCAGGCAATCATCCTTTTGGAGCCGCCGCAGCACTGGATACAGGGTGGACTCGGAAACCCCGACAGCTTGCCGAAGCGTTTGGGTGATTTCATAGCCGTAAGTATCGTGGTCAGAAACCACAGCAAGCACAAGCGCGTCCAGCAAAGCTGCGTTGATGGTAAAAATCATACTCCCACCGCCTTTTTCAACATTTATCTTTCATATAATACTATACATTATATAATATTATTTGTCAAGCATTTTATGCAAATTAATAAAAAAATAGCGTGCAGATTGTATCTGCACGCTATTTTTAAACCGCAATCTTATTTGAGCTCCACTTTTGCGCCAACTTCTTCGAGCTGCGCTTTGAATTTCTCAGCGTCTTCTTTCGAAACGCCTTCTTTTACAGTCTTCGGAGCGTTGTCAACAATCTCTTTGGCTTCTTTTAAGCCCAGAGCGGTGATTTCACGAACCACTTTAACAACTTTGAGTTTTGCAGCGCCGGCATCCGCCAAAACAACGTCAAACTCACTCTTTTCTTCTGCAGCGCCAGCTTCTGCGCCACCGGCAGCAGCAACGCCCACAACCGGAGCAGCCGCGCTAACGCCAAACTCTTCTTCCATCATTTTTACCAGTTCAGCAACTTCTAAAAGCTTTAATTCTTTGATATCCGCAAGGATCGATTCCACTTTACTCATTCTTTTCAACCTCCTATTGAAAGTTTAAATTATTCTTCCGTTTTTTCTTCTGCAGCAGAGGGCTCTTCCTCTGCCTTGGGTGCTTCTTCTGCTGCAGGCGTTTCCTCCGCAGCCGGAGCCGCTTCCGCCTCTGGAGCAGCAGCTTCCTCCGCAGGCGCATCCTTCCCTAAATCACAGGGCTCTACGCCATTGTCCACAATTGCCTGCAAGGTTCTAACCAAAGCAGACACAGGTGCATTTAAGCTGCCCATAATTTTCGCAATCAGCACTTCCTTGGAAGGCGTGCTGGCCAAAGTTTTAATTTCATCTAAAGAAATTACTTTGCCGTCTAAGAAACCAGATTTAATTTCCAGATTCTCATTGTTCTTTGCAAAATCTGCAATCACCTTTGCAGGCGCAACCGGGTCGGTAAAGCTCAGTGCGAGCGACGTGGGTCCATTTAACACGCTGTCCAATTCGCCAAAGCCCACTTCGTTTGCCGCAAACCGGGTAAGGGTGTTTTTCACAACCTTGTATTCCACACCCGCTTCACGCAGCTTGTTGCGCAGCTCGGTATCTTCACTGACCGTAAGGCCGCGGTAATCCACCAAAACGCCAGCCTGTGCAGTTTTCAGCTTTTCAACCATTTCGGCAACTGCCTGTTTTTTCTGTTCTAATACTTTTGCACTTGGCATATTTGTCACCTCCTAGAAATTTGTATCCAACAAAACCAGTTTTACAATATAAAAAAGGTTTCTCACAAGCGCGCGAGAAACCTTGATCTACAAAATCAGTTTGTAAACACTGGTCCTCGGCAGGATTTATGCTTTTGGCACCTGCTGTCTTGGGAGCCTTTACCATTTATATCATATTTTCAATGGTTTGTCAACCTTTTTATGCCAATTAGCCCAGTTTGAGCGGGTTAATTTTGACGCCAGGGCCCATGGTGGAGGCAACTGCCACGGATTTTAAATACTGTCCCTTTGCAGCGGCCGGTTTTGCTTTGATTACAGCTGCCATTAAGGTGTTAAAGTTGTCGGACAGCTTTTCCACGCCAAACGACACCTTGCCGATGGGGCAATGGATGATGTTGGTTTTGTCCAGACGGTACTCAATTTTACCAGCCTTAATGTCTTTGACAGCCTTTGCAACGTCAGGCGTCACGGTACCAGCTTTGGGGTTAGGCATTAAACCTTTCGGGCCCAGCACCCGGCCGATCCGTCCGACAACCCCCATCATATCGGGAGTTGCAACAACCACGTCAAATTCAAACCAGTTTTCGCTCTGAATTTTTTGCACCAGCTCTTCTGCGCCAACATAGTCTGCGCCAGCCTCTTGTGCAATTTTAACATTGTCGCCTTTGGCGAACACTAAAACGCGAACGGTTTTACCCGTCCCATGGGGCAGTACAACCGCGCCTCTGACCTGCTGGTCAGCATGACGGGAGTCAACGCCCAAACGGATATGCGCTTCTACCGTTTCGTCAAATTTTGCTTTTGCAGTTTTAATGACGGTGTCGAACGCCTCGTCTGTCTCATACAGCTTTGAGCGGTCGACCAGCTTTGCGCTTTCCAGATACTTTTTGCCTTTATGCACTTTCCTTCCTCCTTCTGTGGTTTATCGGATAACATCCTCCCACTGTTTTAAACCTCAGTTAGTCTTCCACAACAATTCCCATGCTTCTCGCGGTACCGGCAATCATGCGCATTGCCGCTTCAACCGAAGCCGCGTTTAAATCGGGCATTTTCTGCTCTGCAATTTGGCGCAGCGCGTCTTTGCTGATGGTCGCAACCTTGGTTTTGTTCGGTACGCCCGAACCGCTGTCGATTTTGCACGCCTTTTTGAGGAGTACGGCAGCTGGCGGAGTTTTTGTGATAAACGAGAACGAGCGGTCCTGATAAACCGTAATAACAACCGGAATGACCAGTCCTGCGTCCTTTGCGGTTTTTTCGTTGAACTCCTTACAGAACTGCATGATATTGACGCCATGCTGGCCCAATGCCGGGCCGACAGGGGGAGCCGGAGTGGCCTTTCCCGCGCCGATTTGCAGTTTGATGTAACCCATTACTTTCTGTGCCATGTTAAAGAACACCTCCTAACAAAATGTGGTATGGCGGAAGTGGCAGCCATGCCCTTCCTCCCACTCTATAATAAACGGCCAAAGCCGCTATTATATATGGTCTAAAGCGTTTCTAACTGATCGGCATCCAGCTCTAAAACCGTTTTTCTGCCGAACATAATGACGCTCACCTTCACCTTGCCGCTTGACAAATCAAGCTCGTCCACAATGCCAATTTGGTTTGCAAACGGGCCTTTTGCAATTTTAACGCTGTCCCCCACAACATAATCCACATGAATTTCCTTGACGTCCACCCCTAAGGAATCCACTTCCTCTTCGGTGAGCGGCACAGGCTTGGAGCCGGGGCCGACAAACCCAGTAACGCCAGTGGTATTGCGGATGACATACCAGGTTTCATCTGTCATCACCATTTTGATGAGCACATAACCCGGAAACACTTTGCGGGTGACGGCTTTTTCCACGTCGTCTTTTTTTTCTATGACTTCTTCCACAGGCACCCGGATATCTAAAATTAAATCTTCCAGGCCTCTGTTTTCAATGATTTTGTCTAAATTGGTTTTTACCTTGTTTTCATAGCCAGAGTAGGTATGAACAACGTACCATTTTGCGCTATCAATCATAATGTAAGCAAAGCTTCCGCTTCCAACCCTCCTTATTCGTCGTTACTGCAAAAACCGGAACAGACCGAACTGGAACAGGTTGTCAAGTCCAAAGATAAACAGCCCGATAATGATGACCAGCACCACAACAATCAAAGAGTTGTTGAGCACTTGCTTTCTAGTGGGCCAAACGACCTTTTTGAGCTCCGCTTTTACCTCTTTCAAAAACTTTCCAATTTTTCTAAAAGGATTGCGAGACTTTTTCGCCACTGTGGCATCCGACATAACATTCACCTCATCCTGTATCATTTTTCACCGCAGGAATGTGCTTTATTTTGTTTCCTTATGAACGGTGTGTTTTCTGCAAAAACGGCAGTATTTCTTCATTTCAAGCCTGTCTGGATCGTTCTTTTTGTTTTTCATCGTGTTATAATTGCGCTGCTTGCAGTCGCTGCAGGCCAATGTAATTCTCGTTCTCACTTCTAAGATACACCTCCTTATGTATGCCGGACTTTCTAATGTGCCGCCAGCCTTCCTTTTTAGAAGACCTAAAATTTGACATAAAAAAAAAAGACCTCTTAATTGCCAGCATAAAGAATATATCATACATTCCCATTCCTTGTCAAGTGTTTTCTAAAAATCGCCGCAAAGAATTTGACAATTTTGGGCGGTTGATATAAAATGAAGGAGTTGTTACTGATAGTATACCCTAAAATTTCCAAACATGCAAGCGGAGAATCCGATGATGTCATTTTTAAATAAAGAGCTTACAGCCTATATCCGTCAAACTTTAAAACCAAGTACCGGTCTGCTTTTAGAACTGGAGCAGTTTGCAAAAGACAACCATGTGCCCATCATCAAGCCGGAGGTGATGTGCCTGCTGCGCACCCTGCTCGCCGTCAAGCGGCCGCAAAAGGTGCTGGAAATCGGCACCGCTATCGGCTACTCCGCCCTGGTGTTTTCCGAATACATCCCAGAGGGCGGAAAGATCATTACCGTGGAGTCCAACGAGGACTGCGCCAAATTAGCGCGGCAGAATTTTGCGCGCGGGGGCGCGGTTCAAATCAAGCAGATTGTTGGCGACGGCGCGGATGTTTTGCGTCAAACGGACGAAACCTTTGACTTCATCTTTTTAGATGCGAACAAGTCGCTTTATATGAAATGCCTGCCCGACGTTTTGCGCATTTTGGCGCCCGGCGGGATTTTGGCGGCGGACAATGTGCTCTACCGCGGCATGGTGCCGGGCGGTGCCACAGCACGGCGGAAACGCACGCTTGTGCACAACCTGCAGGATTTTTTGTCCGCCATCTCCCATGACCCGCGGCTGACAACCTCTATTTTGCCCATTGGAGACGGTTTGTCGCTGTCTGTGCGAACCGAAAAAAAGGAGAACCTGTTATGAAACGTGTCGAGCTTTTGGCGCCTGCGGGCAGCCTTTCCAAATTAAAATACGCCATCGCCTACGGTGCGGACGCGGTCTATATCGGCGGCGAAGAATTTTCGCTCCGTGTGGCGGCAAAAAATTTTTCCTATGCCGAAATGGCAGAGGGCATTGCGTTTGCGCACCAGCACAAAAAACGCGTGTATGTGACGGCAAATATCATCCCCCACAACCGCGATATGGACGCATTCCCCACATTTATCAAGCAGGTGGAGGCGCTGGGTGCGGATGCGGTGATTGTGTCCGATCTGGGCGCGTTTGCCGCAGTGCGCGAGACTGCGCCAGGCTTAGAAGTGCACATCAGCACCCAGGCCAACAACGTCAACTACAAATCTGCAGCAATGTGGCATCAGCTCGGCGCAAAACGCGTCATTTTGGCGCGCGACCTGTCCCTTTTAGAGCTTTGCGAAATCCGCGAAAAAACGCCAAAATCGCTGGAGCTGGAATGCTTTGTGCACGGCGCCATGTGCATCTCCTATTCCGGACGTTGCCTGCTCTCCAACTATATGGCACAGCGCGACTCCAATTTGGGCGCATGCGCGCACCCGTGCCGCTGGAAATATTATTTAATGGAAGAAAAGCGGCCTGGCCAATATCTGCCGGTGTATGAAAACGAACGCGGCACCTATATTTTCAACTCCAAAGATTTATGCCTGATTGAGCATGTTCCCGAATTGATAAACGCGGGTATCACCAGCTTTAAAATTGAAGGCCGGGTAAAAAATGAGCTTTATGTGGCAACCGTTGTCAAGTGCTACCGCGAGGCCATTGACCGCTATTATGAAAATCCCGCGCAGCCAGTGGACCCTTCGCTTTTGGAAGAGCTTCATAAAATCAGCTACCGGCGCTACACCACAGGATTTTTTGCCGGCCGCCCGGATGGCGGCGAACAGGTGTATGACAGCAGCACATATATACAAGATTATGAAATTGCAGCCGTGGTAAAACACTACGACCCGAATACCAAAACCGCAACTCTTGAGCAGCGCAACCGCTTTTTGCGCGGCGGTGAGCTGGAATTTTTGACGCCGGGATGCCCAACCTACACCTACCGCATAGATCAGATGCTCGACAAAGACGGCAGTGAAATCGAAGCTGCACCGCATGCGCAAATGCTGGTGCAAATAAAAATTGACACGCCGCTCACAGAGTTTTCCATTGCCCGGCAAAAAAAGATGCGTGCACAATAAAAAGCCCGTCCAGCGTGTTCTGGACGGGCTTTTGCAATCAGCTTTTAAGCCACGTGGTTTTATTGACAATGTGGGTATAGCTTTGGATAAGCTTTACCACCTTGACCGACACGTTGGTATCGGCATAGTCCTCCGCCATCACAGTTTCCTCGCCGTTTTGCTGCATGGAGACCGCAAGGGCAAGCGCCTGCTCCACATCCTTTGCTTTAATGCCGCCAACCACCACCGTGCCCTTATCCAGCACCTCCGGCCGCTCAGTGGAGGTGCGGATGAGTACGCCCGAAAAGCCCAGCATGGCGCTCTCTTCTGAAAGGGTTCCGCTGTCGGAGAGCACACAGTAGCTGTTCATTTGAAGCTGGTTGTAATCGCAAAATCCAAATGGCTTTAAATTTTTTACCAGCGGATGGAACTTGAAATTTCGGTTTTCAATAAACTTCATACTCCGCGGATGGGTGGAATAGATAACCGGCATCTGATAGGTTTCAGCCACATGGTTGATGGCGTTCATAAGCGACATAAAGTTTTCCTCATGGTCGATGTTTTCTTCCCGGTGGGCCGACACCAAAATATAGTTTCCCTTTTTTAATCCCAGCCGCGTCAAAACGTCGCTTTTTAAAATGTCTTCCATGTGGTCGCGCAGCACCTCGCGCATGGGAGAGCCGGTGACAAAGATGGTCTTGCCGTCAATCCCCTCGTTTAGCAGATAGCGGCGTGAGTGCTCTGTGTAAGGCAAATTGATGTCCGAGATATGGTCCACAATTTTGCGGTTAATCATTTCAGAGACGTTCCAGTCCCAGCAGCGGTTGCCCGCTTCCATGTGGAAAATGGGGATTTTTAACCGTTTGGCGCTGATGGCGGAAAGCGCAGAGTTGGTGTCGCCCAAAATCAGCACTGCATCGGGTTTCTCTTTTTGCATGACCGCATACGATTTGGAAATGATATTGCCCATGGTTTCGCCCAAATGTTCGCCCACACTGTCCAAATACAAATCCGGCTGGCGAAGCTTTAAGTCCTCAAAAAACACCTGGTTGAGCGTATAATCCCAGTTTTGCCCGGTATGAACTAAAATGTGGTCAAAATAGCGGTCGCAGCACTTGATCACAGCGGAAAGCCGGATAATTTCCGGACGCGTGCCAATGATTGTCATCACCTTTAATGCTTGCATGCCTACACCTCCAAATAATAGGTATCCGCTTTTTCCGGGTCAAATTCCTCACTGGCCCACATCAGCGTCACCATGTCGCAATCGCCCAAATTTTCAATGTTGTGGGTATACCCCACCGGGATGTCCACCACCATAAGGCGGTCTGCACTCACCGCATATTCCAAAACCTCAGTACCGCCCGGCTTGCGGAAACGGATGACGCCATGCCCGCTGACCACCAAAAACTTTTCATTTTTGGTGTGATGCCAGTGATTGCCCTTTACAATGTGCGGCTTGGAAATATTGACACTCACCTGCCCAAAGCCCTGCATTTTTAAAACCTCCGCAAACGACCCGCGCTGGTCTTTGTGTGTGGTCAAGCCGTAGGAGAACGCATCCTCAGGCAGGTAGCTTAGATAAGTGGCATATAATTTCCGCGTAAAATCATCCGAAAGATCGGGCACACGAAGCGTTTTGCGGCTCTCATAAAACCCCTCTATGCGCGCGGCAATTTCCCCAAGCTTTGCCCCATGCACCACCGGCACACAGCAGTAATCCCCCTCCATGCACGCGTCCCCTTCCATGGCGCGGATGAGCGCGTCCACCACATCATCAATGTACACAAGCTGCATATCCACATTGGGGTCGTGAATGGTAATGGGCAGGCCGCGCGCAATGTTGTGGCAAAAGGTGGCCACCACACTGTTGTAGTTTGGCCGGCACCACTTGCCGAACACGTTTGGCAGCCGGTAAACAAATACCTTTACCCCCGTATGCGCACCGTATTGAAACAGCAAATCCTCCCCCGCTTTTTTGCTCCTCCCATAGGGGTTGTCCAGCGCCGCCTGAATGGACGAGGTGATGAGCACAGGCGCCTGGTTGCCGTGTTTTTTCAGCGTGTTAAGAAGCGTGGACGTAAATCCGAAGTTTCCCTCCATAAACTCCGCTTCTTCCTTTGGCCGGTTGACGCCCGCCAAGTGGAACACAAACCCGCAGGACGCGCAAAACATGTCAAGCTGCTCCATTGTGGAATCCACGTCGTACGCGAATATCTCACCATAACCGCGGTTTTTTAGCTCTAAAATCAGGTTTTTCCCCACAAACCCGTTTGCACCGGTCACTAAAATCGGTTTCATTTTCTGTTTTCCCTCCACGCATAAAGCTCTTTTTGAATATACGACAGCGCCATAAGCTTTTGCTTGACCTGCTCCACATTTAAAATCTCTGTGTTGTTGGAGTTAAACTCCATCTGCCCGCTGCGGGTTTCGTCACCCGTACTAAAATATTTGTCATAATTTAAATCCCGCTTGTCAGCGGGCACGCGATAGTAATCGCCCAAATCAACCGCGTGGGCGCACTCTTCGTTGGTGAGCAGGGTTTCATACATCTTTTCCCCATGCCGGATGCCAATGATTTTGATGGGGTTGTCCGCATCAAACAGCGATTTTACCGCCTGTGCCAACACCTCGATGGTGCACGCAGGCGCTTTCTGCACCATGATATCGCCGCTTTCAGCGCTGCGGAATGCCAGAAGCACCAGCTCCACCGCTTCTTCTAAGCTCATGATAAACCGCGTCATTTTCGGCTCTGTCACCGTAAGCGGCTTGCCCGATTTAATTTGCTCAATAAACAGCGGGATGACACTGCCGCGCGAGCACATCACATTTCCATAGCGCGTGCAGCAAATGGACGTTTTTGCCGGATCCACCGTCCTTGCCTTTGCCACTGCCACCTTTTCCATCATGGCCTTGCTGGTGCCCATGGCGTTTACTGGATAGGCCGCTTTGTCGGTGGAAAGGCAGATGACCTTTTTGACCCCTTCCAAAATGGCGGCAGACAAAACATTGTCCGTGCCAATTACATTTGTTTTTACCGCTTCCAGTGGGAAAAATTCACACGAAGGTACCTGCTTTAGCGCCGCTGCGTGGAAGATATAGTCCACGCCGTGCATGGCGTCCCGCACGCTGGATGGGTCGCGCACATCCCCAATATAAAATTTCACCTTATCGCTGGGATACGCATGGCGCATATCGTCCTGTTTTTTTTCGTCCCGCGAAAAAATGCGGATTTCAGAAATACCGGTGTTTAAAAACCGGTCTAGCACCGCATGCCCAAATGAGCCTGTCCCCCCTGTAATCAACAACGTCTTGTTTTCAAACATAAAATTGCCTCCTTTATTTTTCATTGCGGCCCAAAATGGGATGCAGCTTGTCCTTTACCATACCCCAAAGCCAGCTCCGTTCTTCTTTGCTGAGCACCACTAAGAGGTCGATCAAAACGCCAATGGCACAAATGGCTGCCACCAAAACAATCAGCGCAATCCAGCTATCTGCCGGAAATAGCCATCTCGCCAAATACCCGACCGCCGCAATAATACCAAACGAAAGCACCGTTTTAAACACTTCAGGATAAAATACATACCACTTTTCCCCTAAACATTTTGCGCTGTATGGCGCAGTGAAAAATACGCTTCTTAAAATACCGATCACCGTGCTGACGCCGGCAATGGCAAACACACCAAGATCGGTTGTTTTTAAAAGTATCAACACAATCCCTGTGCTGATCGCGCTGGAAATTAACATCATGAGAGAATTGGCTTTGACCTTGTTTGTGATGACAAAGATATTTCGCATCATATCAATGGAACCGGTAAACACCAGCGCAGCAATGGTGAGAAAGGAGAGCGCCTGCAATAGGGACGCATCCTGGCTTGGCTGCCACAGCAAAAAGAACAAATCGCCGCAGCAAGCCAGCACTGCCACCGGGACAGAGCACATAATGCTCATCACCTTTGTGGCCTTTTTAATTTCCTTTATCAGCTGTGCCCGCTCCCCCTGCGCATATAAAATGGTAAACTTCGGCGTAAAAATATTGGAGAGGTTTGATATCATATGCATAATGGCAAGCGGCACCGTTCTTGCAACCGCCAAAATGCCCATCATGGTATCGCCGATAAAAAGGTTGGCCAAAAGCAAGTCCAGCCCGTCATATAACGTGTTGCTCAGTTGAATGACCGACTGCCAAATGCCGGAAGAAAGGAGCTCCTTTACTTTTTTAAAGTTGAAAAACCGGACGCCTAGGGTCATTTCCGGCATCATTTTTTTCTTAAAATAAAGATTATAGCAAAGGTAAAACAGCGTGACAACCAGCGTAATCGCGCCAATGTACCAGATGTGTGGCGCAAACAGTGCAAATGCAAATAATAATAAGCTCCCCCGCAAGAAATTGCCGATAATGGTTTTCATCGAGGAGATGTAAAGCTTGTTTTTGACAAAATAGGTAACACTCAAATTTGTAATTAACAACGTAACCAAAAAATTGACAAACAACAGCAAAAGCAGCGCCTTGACATCTGATATAAGCCCCGGCGGAATTTCGATTAGCTTTTCTGCAAACAGGACAAACAATATGCCTGGGAGCAAAACGATTGCCACAAATAAGACATTGGCCCAAAAGGAGGAGGCATAGTATTCGTTGGCGCTTTTCTTATCACCCCTATAAAGCGATACCGTAATAAACCGGTTGGACATCGCATTTAATGCAACTGTAATAATGGTGATATAGGCAATCAGCTGATTTGCCAGCGACACAAACCCATACGCCTCAACCCCGACCGTTTCAACGATGTAGGGGCTTAAAAAAAAGTTGATGCCGACATTCACCAAAAATGCAACCAAGGCCCCGGTAAAATTGATGATATTTTCCTTTGACATAGGCTACCTTCTTTGTATCATTTCATGAGCGCCGCGCTTTACGGCATAAATCTTCATATAGGTTTACATACTGCCTTGCAGATGCGCGGATGGAATAGTGCTCCCGCACAATGCTGCTGTTTTTTAAAAGCGTTTCCGAAGAAAGCTGCAATGCATTGTCAATGGCCTGGGCAATAGAGGTTCCCTCAAGCAGGGAAACCGCACCGCCAAGAGAGAGGATTTCGGGGATGACGCCCACCCGGTTACACACCACGGGAAGCTGTGCCATCATCGCTTCCACAAATACGATTCCAAACCCTTCATAGGCTGACGGCAGGAAAAAACAGTCTGCCGTTTGGTAATACGCTTCCGGATGCTCCACCGCACCCAAAAACACTACCTGGCCGGCAACATCGGCCAGCGCCTGTACTACAGCTTGATAATAAGCCGTGTCCTGTGTGGTATCGCCGACAATCACCCATTTTGCCTGCGGGTGCGCTGTTAAATAATCCCGCATGCCGCCGGCAGCCTCTAAAAAGCATTTTTGCTTCATCACCCGCGCAACCGTCAAAATTTGAATGGCATTGCCGCGTATTCGTCTATCTGCAGCATAGCGGTCCGGGTCAATCCCATTTTGGATGACATAGATGGGCTTTGTAACCGCAAGATGTTCGTGCATATACTGCGCGGTTTGATCCGCCACTGCCGTGTATGCCGCAGTAAGGCCCGATAACCGGCGCTCATTTTTTTTGCTGTATCCGGCTGTACTATGTATGGTGACAACTGCCTTGCAACCCGGGCAGAACGCACATGCAAGCCGGCCGAAAAAGTCGGGCGACTGCCCATTGGTATGTAAAATATCAATCTTGTGTTTCAAAAGCAATGTGCGGATATCCCATATAACCTGCAGCCGCTTTCTTCCCGCGGGCTTATCGAGCGATAAAGTGTGCACGCCCGCTTGGCGCATTTCTTTTTCCAGGCGGTGTTCCAGCGGCGTTTTTATACTTCCCATACTGGTTAGATACACGCAAATCCCAGCATTTACAAACTCTTTTGCCAAATCATAGGCCAACTTTTCAGCGCCGCCTAAGTTAAAGCTGTTGATTAAAAGCATGACATTCAATGCCATTCTCCCCTTTTTGACCAAGCTTTTCTAACGCAACTGCAAATCCAAACAGCAGCCAGATAAAATGCTGTGTGAAAATGGTGGGTGGGATGATGCAGGCAATGGAAAAAAACAGCAGTGCCACTGTTACCGCACCAGAAAGTGCGCGGCATGTGTTTCTTGCCGCAAAGGAAACAAACAGGCATCTCGCATAAAAAATTACAACGCAAACCAGGCCAACTGCCCCAAGCGTTATAAGTGTTTCGAGCCAAAACAGATGGATAAACCGGGAAGAACCAAACCTTTGAAGCAGTGCAGCTTCTGCCGTCAGAGGGCCCGTGCCCAAAAACCAGCTGTCCTTTGCCAACTGCCAGCCGCGCTGGTATATTTCAAACCGCCCCGAATCAGCCGTGCTGATGATGGATTGCCCCTCGCCAAGATGCGCATAGTTAAGCTGTTTTAATATAAAATCGCTGAAGCCGTTGTATAATATCACCACAAAAAGGAGCACGCCAAGGATGGAAAAAAAGCGCCTGATAAACGTTTTCTGCTGTGCAAAAATAGTGACAAAAAAGCAGCCAACACTCAATAAAATTGCGCCGCGCGACCCGGTTGCAAAGGCAATATATAAGCACAGCACCATATAAAGCAGCCGCAAAAGAACACACGCGCCTTTTGAAAACAGCGTGCGGCCTTCGCCAAAGGCTGCTTTGGCAAAGGGAATGCCCAAAACCGCCGCCACACCAAGATTGTTTGGGTTAAATAAAAACGCGGTGGGCGCAGCCGAAAGCGTCTCATACTCCCACGTCCCTTCTGCATAGGGGCTGAGGTAGTTGCTGGAAACGACATGGTTGCCAGTTTGATATTCATAAACCGCAATCAAAAGATTGATTAAAAGGCCAAATACAAATACCTTTATATAGCGGGATAAATCCTGTTCCGTTTCGGTATAATACACCACATAATAAATGAGCAAAACATTGATGGCAATGACAATCGCCCCGTTTATCCATGCGCTGTAACTGGGGGTGAGGATCAGCGTGATAGGCAGATAAAAGCAAAGCACCGTCAAAAGCCCGGTATAGATGCGGGATACTTTTTTTTGCATATCGTTTTGCCTGGTGTAAAAAAACAAATGCGCCGCTGTAAAGATGAGAAATAAAATTCGAAACAAATAAAACGAAATGCCGCCGATTTCAAACAGCACAAAAGAAGAACCTGCAAATGTTGCTGCAATCAGCACGCACAAACATTGTTTCATCCTTTTACACCTCCTCTTTGATTTAATTTGCTAAGTTGCGCCAAACTTCCTCAAGCCGGCAAAAAACAATGCCAAGGTCATATTCCCGCTCCGCTTTTTTGCGGGCCGCCTCTCCCAGCACAATGCGCTTTTCTTCATGCACCATCAAATCCAAAAGCGCAGTGCCAAGCGCATGGCTGTCTTTTTTGGGAACCACCACACCGCAGCCGCTTAGCATCTCCGGAATGGCGCCCACATCTGTGGCCACCACAGGCTTTGCATAGGCCATAGCCTCCAGCACCACATTTGGAAACCCTTCTGTATAGCTGGGAAGTACAAAAATCCCCGCCGTACGCATCACTTCCATTGCCGCTTCATGCGGCAGCTCTCCTAAAAATTGCACGCCTTGCGGCAGGTCCTTTGCGAGCGATTCATAAAAATCCGCACGCTGGGGACCCACAATGGAAAGCGTCCATCCATGCGCTGCCGTTTCCAGTTCGCGCCAGGCCGAAATGAGCTCTCCAACGCCTTTGTGAGGCACAACCCAGCCAAGATACAGCACTGTTTTCGTGCACGCCGCCGGGCCGGCAGGCTGGACGCCGGAAACGTCAAACGGGTTTGGCATAAAAACGCACGGCTTTTCTGGAAATTCCCGGCGCAGCGTTTCATAGGTAGGGCCGTCAATGGGCAGCAGCATATCTGCCAGCCCAATTGCCCGCTTCAAAAGATGCCATTCTCGTGTATTGTCATTTGCAATGACTTTGATTTTGCCAAAGTGGAAGTGGTAAACCGCTGGAATCTGTTTGCGCTTTGCAAGCTTTAACAGCAAAATATCGCGCAAAACCGCATATTTCCCGCTGGTGGCAATATGAATGACGTCCGGCCGGCTTTTTCGCACTGCCTTTAAAAGCGCGCGCGCCGTTTTCGGCATAGAAACCCCGCCGTCCAAAAGCCGTTTCCTAAACGAACGGCCGTCCACTCCCCGTTTTTTGGGCGCCGTGTTGAGCACACAAAGGTCCACATCCGTTTTTTTGGAAAATTCTGTTATGAGCTTTGTCCAATTTGCAATTCCGCCATAGGGCGGCGGAAGCGGTGCAACCAATAAAACCTTCATCTGCATAAAACTCCTGCTTTTAAAAATTCGGTTCCCACGCCTTCCCTGTCTCCTTCTTTCGAAAAGGTACGCCAAGCCTACATCCCATTTGTGATAATCTGATAGCAGTCCTCTACACTGTAATGTGCTTGCAAATATTGATATCCAACATCGCCAAGCCTTTTTAAATCACTCTTACAGGCGGCATTTACAAGATGTTCAAATTCCTGCACATCTTTGCTTTCACACCACCAGCCAAATCCGCCGTCCACAATCACCTTGCCCACGTCGGTATGGATGTCTGTACACGCTAAAACCGCAAGCCCCGCCTGCAAGTAAGCAAGCAGCCGGCTTGGAAAATTGGGAATGGTGAACCGACGGTCCAAAAAAATCATGCCCACATCCGCCGCGCCAACCAGTTTATCGTAGTCCGGTTTGGGCAGGCGGTTTCGCAGCTGCATATTTTTTGGCGCAAACGTGTCAAAAAACTGCTTTAACTTGTAAAACTCCGTGCCGTCCCCCACAATGAAAAAGTATACGTCCTCCCGGTTGAGTTGTGACGTTAAGCAATCGATTAAAAATGGGATTCCCTGCGGCTTTCCAAGATTCCCACCATAGATAAACACGGTTTTATCGAGCGGTATCCCATACTTTTTTCGTATTGCCTCGCGCATAGGCTGGTCAAGCCTTGCGTCTACCACCTCGATACTGTTGGGACACACCTCGACAGTATTTGGATCCACCTTCGGATTGTGCGAGCGCACATAGGAAACATTTGCCGGCGACATGCATCCAATGCGGTCTGAGAGCGCATACAACTGCATTTCTTTTTTTCGGAAATACTTATACAAAAGCCCTTTTATCCCTGATTTTTGCATCAATCCAATATCTACCGCATTTTGCGGGAAAATGTCCTTTAACAGTAAATAGGTCTTTGCGCCATCCCGCTTTTTTATAAATGCAACCAAAGAAGCCAGGGTAATAGGCGGCGTAGAATATAGCACCAAATCAAATGAAGCACCGGAAAAATATTGCTTGATTGCCGTCTTGTACTGCCGCTCAATCAAAAGTGTTGAAATCCCTTTTTCGATTAAATTGGTTTTTGTCAGATTTCCGATTTTTACGAGCAGATGTTTTGTACCATCCTCTTCTACCAGCTCAGTGGGAAGGCCTTCCCGTCTCTGCCTTGGGCTGACCACATACACTGCGTGCCCATGCTTTACAAATGCGCGAAGCAAATCGGGATACAGCCCATGCTGCCGGATACTTTTAAATCTCCCCGTTGTTAAAAACAGTACATTCATTTGGCCCGCCCTCTCACGCTTGTCGTTTGATCTGTATTTCCGGATATTTCATCATGTATACGCCCTCGTCATACGCGCCAATTTGCGGTTGATTGGCGTATCCCAAAAGGTTGTTTACAATGAGCTTCATGTGGTCGCACCCGCATTCATAAGCATGCGGATAACCGCCGCCAAACCGCGGGTTGATTTCAGATATGTAATATTTCCCATCGACAAGAAAAAGGTCTATATCAATTTGGGCACAGTATCCGGCTTCCGTCACAAACTTCTCAAGGAGCGCAAACAACGCCTTATCTTGAAACGACACCGCTTTATCCGTCTCCCCTGCACGCATAGACAGCTTTTTCTTTGTAAAAATAGACACGGGTTTTTGGCTCACCATATCAATGTACACGTCCGCGCCAATCTCTTGCCCATCTAAGTATTCTTGAATCATCAAATTGTCAGAGTTTGCAAACAGAAGTTCCAGCGTCTCTTTCTCCTCCACCTTGCAGGCGGCAGCCGAGGCGCTGCCCCGTACCGGTTTTACAAATACGGGAAACGCAATTTCCCCGGCTTTTATATCTTTGTAAAACGCCGCCTTATCTATATAGCTTTTTGCTGTATGATAGCCGTGCGACGTAAGCCAAGCCGCCATTCGCATTTTATCCAGGCTCATTTCACACAGTGCATAATCGGAGCCAATCACCGTTACGCCAAGTGCGGCAAATGCATCCCTTTGCGCCGCCAGCAAGCTAAGCTCCAGATCAATCAGGCTAAGCACCCCAGTGATGCGTTCCTTTTTACAAATATTAAACACCGCATCTAAATAGCCTCTGTCTGTCATACGGGGAACCGTGTAGAATTTGTCTGCCTCATACAATGCCGGCGCAATGCTGCTCATGTCTGCCGCAATCACATATCCAATGCGCTCACCGTTTTTTTTCGTCAGCGCTTTTTTGAAATACTGCACAATTTTATTCCGCGTCCCCGCGCCAAGAATTAAAAGATTGACCAACGCAGCGTCCTCGCTTTCCCCCAATTTTTAAAATTTCATAGTTCTTTTTTGGCAAGCGCTGCCCGATATTTTAAGCAGACAACCTCGCTTGCCCATGGAATTAAATATCGCACTGCCATTGGGTTTGCAGCCTTATTTTGCTTTTCGACATCTATTTTTACTCTTTTGATTTTCCCAAACGCCGCATTCCAATACACAGGCCAGGTATAAAAGAGCCAGACAAGCAATTCGCCCATCCATCGGATCTGCCGCTTTTTATTCCTCTGCACATATGAAAAAAAGCTTTTTGCACTTGCCTTTGACATTCTGGACAGCAGCCGTTTCATCCAGTCGTATTGATAGTAAAATCCCCCGCCGTGCTTTTCCATTCCAAACCAGTCTCTGGGAACGCCGGCCTCTTCCACAAGCCGCCGGGCAATGGGCCTGTCGTAGTCATTGCCGAGCCTCCACGGCTCCATCTCTTTTGCATTTGAGATTGTGTATAAGCTTGGCCATGCAGTTGCGCCATAAAGCGGCATAGGGACGGCAATATATCCCGTCCAAAGCCGTCTTTCCCCATTGCCTAAATGGGAAAGAATATCAATAAAACGAAATTCGCAGTTTCTGTGTGCGCTGTCCGGCGACCACAGCGAATCACCCCGGTCCCCTGTAAATACAAGGCAGCCCGCATAGTCTTTGTCAAATACACTAGAAGAAATGGAAGCGCCCAAATCGCCGCTGCAAATATACATGGCTTCTACGCAGTCTGTGCGGTTTTGAAAAGACATCGCATCCCGCTCAATGATGTTGATATATCCCAGTTTTTTTGCAATTTCCACACCGGAATCCTGCGCATACTTGCCTTTCGCACAAAAGGTTACGGCCCTGTCACAGCCAACCTGTTTTGCAACCGCCGCACAGGCGGGCGAATCATAGCCTTTTGAAATGGTGGTCACCATACCGTATGTCTGTTTTCTGCCCGCATAAGCCGCATTTTGCGCCATCCGTTCCATAGCTGCAACCAACCGGTCCCTATAATTTTCATAGGAAGAAAATGGGCTTACGCAAGGCTTTATGGAAATGGCAATGGCATTGTTGTCATCAATGGAAAGATTGCGGAAAAAAAGCATGGTTACCGAAGTGCACGCCGAAGCGGGCGGTTGTGCATGCTCACCGTCAGGTATGGTGTGGATTTCCGCTTTATACTGGTGGATTCCAGCGATAATCGTATTAAAATCACGCTTATAATATTTATAGGAAGGGTCTAGCTTGCGCCCCGCCCTGACCAGTAAAAAGTGCAGGGAGTTACTCACCAAATAGCCACTTTCCATATTTGCCATGTAAAGCCCTGCTGTCACATGCGTGGGCGTAGAAAACACAATTTTCCCATCCAAAAGCGCCGCACCGGTTCCGCAAAACCATTCGGCATCCACAAAATTGCCGGAGGCAAAGTCGCCGTCCCACGCGCCGTCCACAAAAAAGTGTGGATTTGTCTCCACCTGTACGCCGTGAACGATATGGGCCGTTCCATCTTTTATAGCAGCACACCATCCAAGCGGTGGAAGCGCCTTGTTTTCTTCGTAAATAAGTTTCACCGTGTCCCCTCCCTCAAGTAGTCAAAAAATAACGGCGTACCACCTGTATGGAGAAAGAGAATATGCTTGTTCACAATGCCAAAATCACGAATGTAGCGCTGCATTCCCGCATATGCCTTGCCCGTATAGGTGGCATCCAGAGCAATTCCATGCAGGCAAAGCATGGTGTTTATAGCCCGGCCAACCTCTGCATCCTGCTTTCCATAGCCGCCGCAGGTATAGCGGTCCACAAATATGGTTGCCTGTTCGACGCAGTTTTTCTCCACAGAACACTTCGTTTCTCTCAAATAGTCCCAAATGCTGTCAAGAACCACCTGACGGCCGCGTAGATTGGCTCTCGCAATGCTGATGCCGACAATGTTCCTATCATCACCATGTATGAGCTGGCCTGCGACAAGCCCGGCCTGGGTCGTCCCTGTCCCAGAGGCCAAAAAAATAAAATCAAACTGGATTTGATGTGCCTGCTCAAACCGCCGGATCTCTTCATAACAGTCCACATAGGCCTGTGTGCCCAAATTTCCGTGGCCGCCGCCCGCAATAAAATACGGCTTCTTGCCGCCATCCTTTAACGCCTGTATCGTTTGCGCAATGGTTTCATGCACATCATCGACCGGAACTGTGATACACTTTGCGCCAAACAGCTCCATCATCTGGCGGTTAAAGGTCGGCTTGGATGCCTCAAGCGGCCCAATGATACAGCACGGCAAATTTCTCATTGCCGCCATATTGGAAATAACGCGGCAGTGGTTGGAACTGCTGCTGCCATAGGTTACAACGCAGTCATAGCCCAAAGCGTCAATCTCTTTAAAAAAGTAGGCCGCCTTGCGCGCCTTGTTGCCGCCAAAGGAAATGGGGATGAGGTCGTCGCGTTTTATAAATATTTTGTTGGTTTCAAACGTTTCAACACTTTGAATTACGGTTTCTTCCACTGGCTGCCCCTCTTTGCATTCCTGGTCATCATTTAAACTCCAAAAGCCCTGCTGCATATTCTTCGCGCAGCGACTGATAATCGTTAAAATAGAGAATCATATCCTCACCCTGTTGGTTTTTGATTCTTAAAACAGAATTAATGTTTTCCAGCGTCTTACACAGCTCGTCTATATTTTGTGCGTAAATTCCCAAAAGTCCAATACAAGCATCGCTTCTTACCACGCTTCCCGCCCGTTTGGGCATGTCAATAAACACATTTGGCATAGCTGCAATTTCATCCAATCCCTCAATGGCGCCAATGACACCCGCCTGGGTGGAAAACAGATGATACGATGCAGCACATCCGGCCAATGCGTGATCAAGCGCCAAAGGCAAATCGCACGTTTTGTGCGTTATGCCAAGCGCGCATTCCAGCATCCACAAAACCGTGTTAAACCCCGTCACCTTTTCATACGGCACATAGGTCATAACACCCCCAAAACGGTAGCCCATTTCCAGCAGATAGAACTGCCCGTCCACATCCCGCATACAATCCACCCACGCAATGCCCTCTTTGCATCCCGCAAGCTTCAGCGCAGCCACAACGCTGTCATTGACCTCTTCCAAATACTGCTTAAGATGCCGGGAGGTTGTGCACTTAAAGGAATACAGATTGGATGGTTTTCCCGGCACATGGTGGGCGGAGCTGAAATAAAGCAAGTGCGCCTCGCCCTCCGCAAGCACATAGTGGACATTGTATTCCGCACCGCTAAGCTGTCGCTCCACAATGATTTCCTTCTCTGTGATGCTTCTGGCATTGCGATAAGCCGCAATAAGCGCTTGCTCATTGCTGCAATAGCGCATTCCCCGGTTGCCGCTTTGGTCGGAAGGCTTGACCACCACAGGATATTGAACAGAGGCAAGCTCTGTTTTTGATAAGGCATCGGAAACAACATAATCCTGCGCAACGGGTGCGCCGGCTGTTTTACACAAATTTTTAAACACGCGTTTGTCTCTGGCGGCCTTCCACGAAAAGTCGTCGGCACAATAGATGGGAAGCTGCAGCCGTTTACAAATTTGGCGCGCGTGGTTGATATTAAAATCGCTTGCGCCAAACATCAGCGCAAAAACGGATTCTTCCCTGCATTTTTTACATAAATAATCAATATCGGTCGTACTGATATACCAGGCTTCGTCCGCCAACTCTTTTGTGGGCGATGTTTTCATCAAATCTGCAACAATGACATAAAGCCCCATTTTTTTGGCTTCTCTTGCAACCTGCAGCGTTCCATAGTCGCTGCCAAGGATTAAAAGCTTTTTCCCTTTTAAATCAGATGTGCCGCGCATGCTGCACTCCCCGCTTTCACACTATGCTTCTAATTTCTATGTACCGCTTGCTTTTGCATCTTCCCTGCCCGGACAACATCCAGCCGTCCATGTCCGGCGCCGTGCTGCGCGCCGACCAGTAAGTCAGAGCGTTTTACAACTTTTGTCACCGTCATGAGCAAAATTTTTAAATCCATCAAAAAAGTACAGTGATCCACATAGGCAATGTCCTGCTTTAACCGCTCATCCCACGCAGTCACATTGCGGCCGTTTACTTGCGCCCAGCCGGTTAAACCGGGGCGGACATCATGGCGGCGCGCTTCTTCCTCTGTGTAAAACGGAAGATACTCCACCAAAAGCGGCCTGGGGCCCACAATGCTCATGTCGCCGCGGAGAATATTGATAAGTTCTGGAAGCTCATCTAAGCTTGTGGAGCGCAGTTTGCGGCCAAACGGCGTCAGCCGTGCGTCGTCTGAAAGCAAATGGCCGTCCGCATCCCGCGCATCCGTCATGGTCCGGAATTTATAGAGATAAAACCGCTTGCCAAAAAGCCCTGGCCGCTCTTGTTTAAATATCACCGGCGTACCGAGCTTTTGACGGACCAAAAGCGCCGTGACCAAAAGCACCGGCGACAGCACAATGAGCGCCAGACTGGAACAAATCACGTCAAATGGACGCTTGATATAGGCTTCATAGAGCCCTTTTTTCCGCTTTATATTTGCCACAATTTTATTTTCTCCCATAATTTCATTTTAACGATGCGCCGTACCTGGATGCACTTTCTCATAGATACCCAATCTGCCATTCGGGTCGATAACCACACTGCGCAAAATCCCTTTGCGGCTTGCATTTGCCACTTTTACAAACCCACTGCGCAAAGCGGCCTTGATAGATGCCTGGTTGTCAGGCCGGATATATGCATACGCTTTGTCATACGAAACCCCCAACTCTGAAGTAAGGACTCGATACAGAAGGTTTGCAAACCCATTTCCCCGCGCCTTTGGCATAACCCACAAAGAATTTAACACAATGTCGTCTGCCGTACAAAACCGATTCCTTCCGCCGCCCTTTGTCACAATACCGTACCCCACCAGGCGGTCGTTTTGCGCGATATATATCACATGGTAGCCGCCGCGCACAAAATCAATCGTTTCCCTCACCATTCTGGAAAACAGTTTCTCATAATATGCCATCGGACAATAAAAATATCGAAACAGCCTTGTACGGTACCGATAAAAATCAATACCGTCAAATGTGCCAAGATAGGTTAAATTTTTATCCTCTATCATGTGCTTCCCCTCATTTATGCAAAGCAGGCCCGGATGACTTGTATAATTTGCGCCTGCTGCTCTTTTGTCATCTTGATATCGCTTGGCAGGCACAACCCTCTGTTAAAAATGTCCATGCCAACATCCAGCGGGTTGCCGTCCGTATGAATCATTCTGCTATCCTGTTTTATATTTACGGCTCCCGCACGTGTCACAAATGTATTTTTTCTGTACAGTGGCTGCATGTGCATGGGCTTCCAGATCGGGCGGCTTTCTGCATTGATGCTGCTGATTGCTTCCAAAATTTCTGTTGGACAGCTCTTTTGCGGCTCCGGCTGATAGGTTGCCTCGCATTCGCTTCTGATTTGCTTGCACATGGCATCTTCGTCAATGATAATACAGGACATCCAAAAGTTTGGATCACTGTTTTGTGCGTCAAAGGGATTCATCTTTAACGGAAGATCTTTGAGCCCTTCCCGATACCGCTCATAAATCTCTTTTTTCCGTGCAATGTGCTCTTCCAGATACGGGAACTGCCCTCTTATCACACCCGCAACCACATTGCTCATCCGATAGTTGTAGCCCAGCTCCTTATGGCTGTACCAGGGCGCTGGTTCTCTGGATTGTGTCGACCACTTTTTCACTTTGTTTGCCGCTTCTTGATCGTCCGTCAAAAAAATGCCGCCAGAAGAACCGGTAATCACTTTGTTGCCGTTGTATGAAATGGCATTGTATGTTCCAAACGCGCCTGTCTGCGCGCCTTGATAGGTTGCACCCAGTGATTCTGCCGCATCTTCAATCATTACAGCGCCGTGCCTGTTGCAAATTTCTAAAAGCTCGTTCATCTTAGCCGGAGTACCGTAAAGATGCGCAACAATTACAACCTTCCCGTCCGGATAGCATGCAAACGCCTTTTCCAAAGCCACAGGATCCATGTTCCAAGTGTCATACTCGGTATCAATAAAGACTGGCTCGCCCCCTTCATAGACAACCGGGTTTACCGTAGCGCTGAACGTCATATCAGAACAAAACACCTTTTGGTTGGGCACAACGCCTGCAAGCTTCACCGCCATATGAATGGCCGCCGTGCCAGATGACAAAGCCACCGCATACTTACTCCCAACTTTTTCACAGGTTAAGCGTTCCACTTCGTCAATATTCTTGCCGACTGTGGACATCCAGTTTGTCTCAAACGCTTCTTTTATGTACTCCATTTCCAGGCCGTGCATGGTTGGGCTTGCCAAATACAGATGGTTTTGAAATGCCTTAAAATGATTGGTATCCTTAAACATTCCCTGCGCTCCTCTTTCTAGCTGCATTGTATAAATCCTATCATCTGTACGATAAAAAATATACTTTTTTCATTTTTATCAATATCGTTTCTTTCCCGCTTAACTGTGCGGTTTGTGTACTATTATAAGCTTTTTTATTATATCATTCTAAAAGTTAAAAGTCAATGGCAGACCTTTCACACTTCGTCTATAAAGTTATTGACAATTTTGGCGCATTATGCTATACTGTTTGAGATGTGTTTTAAAAGGGCCTTTAGCTCAGTTGGTTAGAGCAACCGGCTCATAACCGGTCGGTCCGGGGTTCGAGTCCCTGAAGGCCCACCACGCCGCCGCAAGCGATATGACGCTTGCGGCGACTTTTTTACAAAAGCCACCGTGCGCTCATTTTTTTTGGCCCCGAAAAATTTATTAAAAAGGATTGCACATTATGACACAGTCATACGCCATCACAAAATATGCCTGCTATTTGTCCAACGCGTCCATGTCGGCCGTCGCAAGCCTGTCGCCGCTGTTGTTTATCTCATTTCGTCAGCTTTATGGGATATCGTTTACGCTGCTCGGCCTGCTGGTGCTGGTCAATTTTTGCGTGCAGCTTTTTGTGGATTTTATATTTTCGTTTTACTCCCACAAATTCAACATACAAAAAACTGTGCGGCTGATGCCTGTGCTAACAGTGATTGGCTTGCTGATATATGCCATTATGCCGGCGCTGTTTCCAAAACAGGCCTATCTGTTTTTGATGACGGGCACCGTCATCTTCTCTGCGTCCGCCGGGCTTGCAGAGGTGCTCATCAGCCCGGTGATTGCCGCCCTGCCCTCAGATCACCCAGAACGCGACATGAGCCGTGCGCACTCGGTTTATGCCTGGGGCGTTGCGGTTGTGGTGCTGGTCAGCACGTTATTCCTGCAGCGATTTGGAAGAGAAGCATGGCATTTTCTCGCCCTGTTTTGGGCGCTCATTCCGTTGTCCGCTGCATTTTTATTTATGCGCGCAAAAATCCCACCCTTAAAAACGCCAAAAGACAGTGCAGGTACGGCAAAACTGTTTTTAAACCCCACTCTATTTTTGTGTATTGTTTGCATTTTTCTGGGAGGCGCATCGGAAAATACAATGGCGCAATGGTGTTCCGGCTATCTGGAGGCAGCGCTTAAAATCCCAAAACTGTTTGGAGATGTGTTTGGCGTTGCGGCATTTGCCATTATGCTGGGGCTTGGCAGAACACTGTATGCGAAATTTGGAACCCACATCACAAAATTTTTGCTGCTTGGATTTATGGGCGCAGTGGTGTGCTATCTGACCGCGGCGCTTTCCAAAAATGCCATAGTAGGCCTTACCGCCTGTGCGCTGACGGGATTTTTTACGTCTATGCTCTGGCCGGGAACGCTGATTTATGCTGCGGATACACTTCCATCCACAAGCGTGGCCGTCTATGCACTGCTGGCAGCAGGCGGTGATCTTGGCAGTTCCCTTGCGCCGCAGCTTGTGGGCAGCATCACAGATGCCATTTCCAAAAGCGGCAGTGTTTTGCCCTTTTTCGCATCCCTTTCACCGGAGCAAACCGGATTTAAGTGCGGTATGCTGGCAGCGGCTGCCTTTCCCCTGGCCGGCATGATGGTTGTGGGAATCATGTGCCGGTTGGCAAACAGGCATACGCACAAGCAAGATAGCAAAATTCAGATAGAGCAATCGCAGTAATCCTTTTTCCCATCAAAAAACGGCAGGCCAATCGGCCTGCCATTTTGATTGTTATCAATCAATTTTACAGCAGCTGCGCCCGGAGCTCTGCACCGCTCTTGTTGGAAAGATAGGCGGGCGCAACGTCAAACACTGTTTTACACCCAGCTTGTCCCTCTGCATGCATCCGGTATGCTGCCCTTGCGTAGGCAACCAGAACAGATGCCGTAAATTCAGGGTTGGAATCAAGCTTTAAACTGTATTCGATAATGTGCTGATGCTCCAGATTGACACCGGTTTTGCCGCTGCGGATGACAAATCCGCCATGCGGGATGCCGCTGTGGTGCTTATTGAGCTCTTCCTGCGTGATAAACGTGACAGTGGTGTCATAATCTGCAAAGTAGTTTGGCATGTTTTTAATTTCTGCTTCGATCCGCGCCTTGTCCGCTCCCTCTTCGGCCACTACAAAGCATTCGCGGGTGTGTTTTTCCCGCGTGGACAAGTTGGGATTTGCACCGCTCCGAACCGCTTCCAGCGCCTGTTCTACAGGAACGGTATACTGTTTTGCATCCTTTACGCCGTCAATTCTGCGGATCGCGTCAGAATGCCCCTGGCTGACGCCTTTTCCCCAAAAGGTGTAGTCACATCCGTCGCTCAGCACCGCACCGGCATACAGGCGGTTTAACGAAAACATACCCGGATCCCACCCCACAGAAATCAGGGCAACCGTCCCGGCTGCTTTTGCCGCGGCGTCCACTGCTTCAAAATGTTCAGGAATTTTGGCATGCGTATCAAAGCTGTCCACCACATTAAACAATTTGGCGAGCGCAGGGGTTTGCTCTGGCAAATCAGTTGCACTGCCGCCGCACAAAATCATAACGTCAATTTGATCTGCCATTTTTTCCGCCTCAGAGATGCTATAGACCGGTGTAGTTTGAAATTGTGTCTCAACCGTTTTAGGAGCACGTCGTGTAAAGACTGCGGCCAGCTCCATGTCAGCATTTTGGCTGATGGCGCACTCAACACCGCGTCCAAGATTTCCATAACCGTAAATTCCAATTTTAATACTCATAGCAAGCACTCCTTTTTGGTGAAATTTCTACTTATTTATTATATGTCTTTTTTTTAAAATGTCAAGATTTTTAAGGCGATAAAATCCTCTCTTTTTAAATTAGAGATTTGGCTTTCCGATGCGATCAGCGCTTTTTGAAAACAAGCTCTCAGGAACTTGTCCGCTGCAGCTAAAAACAGCGCGGCAGACAGATGTCTGCCACGCTGCATAATTTTATTCTGGAAGGATCTCTGCCGATTGGCTCGCACACATTGGAACCATATTGTCAAGGCTCTCCCACAAGAATGCCCGGATTTTTAAAGTATCTGTCTGGCTTTCAAACTGGATGTTTTCAAATAGTAGATTTTCACTGCCCGTTGCCAGCTGGGCTTGCGGCTTTATCTGGGAATGCAGCAAATTCCCTTGTGCATCATACACTGCCAAAATGACTGCCGCATGCGCATCCGTGCCGCTGTAATTTTGAACTGTCACCGTTGCACTTCCTGCCATTTCCATCCCTGTTGCCATAAAATCAGGCGTAATGCCAGAAATTTCAAACAGCGGATTGCGGATTAGCACGTCATCAAAATATACACACGCATCTGAAGTGCCAGAAAGGCTGGATGGATTTTCGTTGTTAAAGACCATCTTGACAGTATCCTGCCGTGTTTCTCCGTTATACCAAATCACATCCATCAAAAGCTCGCTTTCCATGATAATAACCGTTTCCTGCCCAGCCGAATCCACCACGCCCGGTCCATATACCATGGCAACAATCCGGGAGGGCACGCCCTTTGCGGCGGGGGTGACCGTCACTTGATAATACACCCATTCTCCATTTTTTACACCCGGTTTGGTGATGCCATTGGAAGAGATTTCATCCGTTGAAATTTTTAAGATTACTTTCCGGAAATCATTGTTGCTGCCAAGCGTCTCGTCTGCATTGCGGATTTCTAAATAGTGCCGGGGCAAAAGCGGCTGTCCGTCGAGTGTGCCGTTTTGAATCTTAATCCTGCCGCTGTAAATGATGGGCACGCCTTCTTCTGTGCTTGTCGTTTTGTGCAGGGCCGGCCATGCGCCAACGCCAAAGTGGAATTTTGCCGTCTTGTTTCCATCGGGTTCGGTATATACCTGTGTGTCGCCGACGTTTCTATCCCAGCTGTCTGCACCAGTGCTCACCAATGCGCCCGTTTGAAGATTGAAAGAATCGCGGAATAAAATGCCCGGCTTTGCAGTTGGCGCAACCGAAATGGATACAGTGCCCGATTTCACCCCTGATTTGCTATCAACCGCATACACATTATATAAGTTGGATAACGTGGGCTGGTAAGTGAAGGTTAAGCTGCCAGCCGGCACACTCTGCTTTACATTGTTTACATACCATTCAATTCCAGACGTATCCGCATTGGCCGCCGGCGTGACCGACAAGCGGAATTCCACCGGGCTTGTCGCATCTTCTTGTTGCGAAAGCGCGCCGGTTGAAGAAAGCACCAGTTTTTCAACCGAAACCTGCGGCAATTGATCCACCTGTTCCAACACAACCGCTTCGCTATTGGGAACCGCATCGTAAATGATGTAGTATTTGCCGTTCTCCATAAACGCTTCGCAGCCTTGCACCTTGCTGCCCTGCGTAATTTTTACATAGTTCCATTCCGGCGGCACTTCGCTCTTTACCGACAGCGGCGCATCAAATGAAACGTCATACTTTGCATAAGCCTCGTTTTTATCCGGGATCTCCAAATTAAGCCGCACGGTTCTGACACCGTCGATTGTGAAATCTTCTATCTGCGTAAACTGCCGTTCCCGGATATATTTTGTAGCCTCTGCAAAACTTGCAACCCACGCTTCGCCGCTTGCCTGCTTTTCTCCCAAATACGCAATATGTGACTGCGCATAGCTTTCTGAAGCCTCTTGATAGCCGCCCTCGCCAATACCGTGCCACATTTCAATCAGCCATTTTCCTTGTGCAATCGCCGTGTCCACATAGCCGTTCATGGTTTGCAGCTGCGTCAAGGGATTACTGTCGTCGCCTGCCGCCTGGATATAGAGATTATACCACTGCCCAGCAGAGCTCCCCTCTTTGGGATCCAGCGTGTTAAAGCCTCTGGTTCCCTGCCGCGCTGACCAGTAATTTTGCATCACCAGTTCTGCCGATTTGGAGTCCATGGAGTTATCTGACGGAATAAAGCACATCACTTCCTGGTCGGGAAACAATGCTTTTAACGCTGTCCGCGAACCAGCTGTTTCATTGAACCGGAAATCATCATTCTGACTGCCATCCAGCTTGACGTGGTTGTAAGAGTGGCTGGCCACGTCGATGTTGCCCTGTCCAAACAAGCCGCGGTAAAATGCCGGGTCTTTTTGAGCAGTGCTTGCCGGAATGGCGCTGGTGCCCTTGATACCGCTTGCAGATAAATATGAGTTGTATTTGGTGAGTGAATTGGGCAGGCCATCATCTGTGATAAAGGTCACAATCGCTTTTGCTCCATCCTTGGCCTGCAAAATTTCGCTTTGGTAGGTGCGGTCACCCGAATATGGAAGCAAAACCGACGAAAGAACCGTACCGTTAGAAAGCAGGTCCACCGCCACCTCTTCGCCCGGAACATTTTTGGGCGAAAAGCCGTCAATCACAAGCTTCAGCGTTTTGGCGCCGCTGACTGTCACAGGCTCTCCCAAAACCTCCGTATACCCATCTGTGCCCGCTTTATATTTTGCCGCAAGCGAAAATTCGGTAGAAACAGCGGCATACACCTCTGCCACTGCGGAAACTTCGCTTCCCCCCACCAAATATGCCGCTTCGGTGCCGTCAATGTGCACCTTCAGCACATAGCGCACCGCTTCTTTCACAGGATATGTTGTGGTATAATGCCCGTCTGGGCTGGTCACCAAAAGCTCCATACCCGGCAAAACCTTTTCTGCCGCATCTACCGGTGTTTCACCGCTGTAAAGCTGCATGTCCGCGCCAGCTGCCACGCTCAGCATGGAATAAAGCTCTGCCGCAGTTGCCGTGCCGTAACCCGAAAGCGACCCATCCGGCTGCAAAATTTCATAGCCGCTTTGATTTGCAAGCTCCGAGCTCATGGAGCTTGCGTCAAATGCGGATGTACTTGTAATTTGATAATAGGCAAAATTGTCCACCCACGTACTACGTTCGCCCCCGTTGTGCCCTGCTTTAATAATCAGCTCGTTAAAGGAACGCAACGCGGAAACCAACGGCAATGTGCCGTCAAATGCAAGCTTGCCATTTAAATAGATCTGCCCTTTTCTTGCGGAAATATCGGCAACGATTGCAATGCGCGACCACGTATTTTCCTGATAGCTGCCCAAATTTTTAGAAAACGCATATACGTTTCCGTCGGGTTTAAAATCTATCAGGTTATAGTAGTTATTCGCCGTACCGCTTGTGTTGGTATACACTGCCACCAGTGAGTTGAGCGCATCCTTGGAGGTAGTCATCATGTCCAGCGTAAGCACAAATTTTGTGCCGGTGTCCTCCTGTGTCATGCCTTTAATCCGGATGGTATCCCCATCTGAGCCGCGCACGGAATGCATCAAAAGCACGTTTTCACCATCCAGCGTCACACCTGCCGCGCTGCTGCCGGTTGTCGTCGTGCGGTATTCGTACCGGCCGAACATCTCGTTATTGCCGGTTAAAGATATGCCTTGGAACTGGTCAAACGGCTCGTAAAGATATTCGCACAAAAGCCGGTAATCCAGCGTTTGGCCGCCAAACAAAATCCGGTAGGTCAAATTTTTGCAACCCTGAATCAAATCGTTTTCAGAAAGTGGATTTTCAGAAGCGTCCAAAAGTACGCCCCGGTGCCCAGGATACAGCGTAATGCCGTTTAAAAAGGCCGATACCTGCGTCCCCGCCATGACAGAAATTGTGCGGTTCTGGTCGTCATATGGATAGCTGGCGCTCTTTATGCCCAAAATACTGGTGGAGTAAAAAATCTCATACACCACCGGTGTATGGTCGGCAGCGTCCAAAAACTGGACAAAGCGCCCTTCGGCCACGCTATCTTCCGCAACTGCTTCCGTGCAGTCTTTATCTGCATATAAACCGCCAAACGTACAGTTTTTTAACACTAAATTTTTAAGAAACGCTTCCTTGGTAGCAGCAGCGGGAATGAAAATGAGCATCCCCTCTCCATCTACCATATATTCGCTTCCCTCCGCAGGGGTAATAGACACCACTGCAGACAAATCAATCAGCAAATAGTCCAGCGTGCTGTCGTCATTGCCTGTTACCCGCACAATGCCAGTTGTCACGCTGCCAGTCTGTGGATTGCCCGCTTTGTCCAACACCGCAACCGACTTTACATTTTCACCGCCAAATCCTTTCAAAAATGCGTCAGCGTCCATTTTGTCGGGAATGGTCACTGTTTTTTGAGCCTGGTCAACCACCACGCTTGGGTCTGTATGCGTAAGTGTTATGGTTGGCGCGGGCGGCTCAATCTCCGGCCGGGCTGTGAGCTGGGCATGATAGAAATTGTCCAGATAAATATTGCCGGGCAAATAGTTCCCGCCGCTTGCCGCCGTTGCAACAGAGAAATAAATCCTGTTTATTCCCGTAATCATGCCTGCCCCAAAATAATCCGTAAGCGCAACCGCATCCGCTTTTTTTACACCATCCACATAAACGTCTACATATGCCGCACCAGAATGGTTGTAAAACAAATAGTCAAACTTCATCCACTTTTCTATCGGATAATCTGCCACCAAGTCGGTTCCAAAAGCGGTGATGGTTTTCTGGGGGCCATTTACAGCAAAAAGCGCCGTTCTATCATTCATGTTGACGTTTTTCTTATCAATGTACGCACTTAGCCACGCGCCATATTGAGCATCATAGTTATCGGTAGCATATTCAAAGCTGAAATGAAAAAAGTCCGTCTCCGCAAGTCCGGTTGTACCGCCGCCTGCCCCTTTGGATATCTGGCGCCGCAGTTCATATGTATCTTTCTTACCATCAAGCGCCGTCCCGGTTTGCCCAGCGCTCTTCATCGTATAGGCAATGTCGGAAGCGTCCTTCCCGTATACACCGCCGCTTCCCACCGCGGTAATAAATGCTGCCTTATTTCCAAATTGAGTTGCCGTAGTGTCATCAAACCCGTCCGGCACAGTGTCAGCTGCATAGCCGGTAAAATCCTGCATCCAGGAATTTGCGGTTGTCACTTCGCTTGCAAACGCTGGACATCCAAGGCCGAACAACACCGTCATAACAAGTAGAAAACTCATCATTCGTTTTTGTGCATTTTTCATAAATTCCCTCCTTAAAAACAGATTATTTTATGCAAATTAACACATCATTATTATACATCGCTTCGTATAGAATGTCAAGTTTTTCCAATTTTTTAGAAGGGCAACAGGCAATTAAAAACGGCAAGTAAAAAACTTGCCGCACCAAAAATTTAAAATCACAATTTCGTACTTGTTTTGTCAACCAGCCCATATTTGATCTGAATCCGCGTCAGCTTTTCTAGCATGGGCTCTGCTAAAAACCATAGAAAAAACACTGTGGCAGCGGCGTGTACCAAATCAAACGGGAACCCTGCCAGATATGCCGACAATATCATGGCGGCGTTTGGCTTTGCCTGCCACATCAAAACTGACGCCGGGTTTAAAATGCCGCCGTAAATAAACAGGGCACAAAAACCGCCGAATACGCACAGCACGCCGCGTGTTTTGGGCAGAAAACCTCTGTAAAACAGCACACCTGCCAAACACCCAATCATACCAAGGGCAAACATCTGCCACGGCGTCCACGGCCCCTGCCCCAAAAAGAAGTTGGATACAAAGCCTGTAACCGCGCCCACCAAAAACCCGGTTTCACCGCCAAAGCACACGCCAGTAATCACCACCAGCGCAACCACCGGTTTAAACTGCGGCAGCATGAAAAACGCCGCACGTCCGGCAACCGCAATGGCACATAGCACACTGATAACCACCAGTTCCCGCGCCTGGGGTTTGCGGCTTTCAAATATCAGTGCAAATGGCAGCATGGTTTCTACAAGGATGAGCAGGCTGATAAAATAATATTTCCGGTCACCCAAATAGTAGATTCCCACCAAAATTGTCACTAAAACGGCAAGTAACATCACCGCCATTGTGGCAATATTGCGCGTAGAAATCCGTCGGCTTCCCTTTGAAGCACCTGTCATACAAGCCGCCGAAGAACGCGCTTTTCCCGGGAAACATGCGGCAATTGCCAGCCCCAGCTCCAACACTAAAAAAAACTGCACCAAATAATTTCGCCAATCTTCAAATTTGTTTAAAAACCAATATGCCGTCAGCGCAAACAGCGCCAAATACACCCCGCCCGCAAAAAAATTTCGTGTTGGCGCCGGTCCTTTTTTTGTCGGCAGGCCTTTCGGGCGATCATCCAATCGCGGCAGCGGCGCATCCGCTGGTTTGTCCCACCGCCTCCACACTGTCCCGCCAAACGCGAGGATGATATCCTCGGCCAGCACGGCATCTGGCAGGGTGGTTCTTGCCATGCGGTTAGCCGCGGTCGTATAAAAACTGTTCCCGCAAAAAAAGCGGCGCGGCGTATCACAGCTGGTAATCGCGCCGTCAAATAACATCGCACACCGGTCAGCATAGCTTGCGCAAAATTCAATGTCGTGCGACACCATGACAATGGTGACGCCACTTGCCTGCAACTGTTTTAAAATGCCGGCCAGCGTTTCTTTAAAGTGGCCGTCAAGCCCTTTTGTGGGTTCGTCCAGCAGCAAAATGCGCGGGCGCAGCAGCAGCACCTTTGCCAGCGCCGCACGCTGCTGTTCCCCGCCCGACAAGTCGTAGGGATGCATTTCAAGCAACGGCTCTAATGCGCACATCCGCACAACCTGCGCAACCCGTGCGTCCTGCTCTGCCGTTTCCAGCGCGCTTTCGCGCAGCATCTCATAAAGGTCGAGCTTTACCGTTTTTTTGACAAACAGCGTCTGTGGATTTTGCGGCAGCACGCCCAAAAGGCCGCAAAACCGCTCCCGGTTTCCAATCTGCACAAGCGGTCTCCTGTCCACCAGCACCTCGCCGCGGTTGGGCTTTAAAAGCCCGCTCATCAAAGCCAAGCTGGTTGTTTTGCCCGTCCCGTTTCCGCCGACAATGGCAAACAGCTCGCCTGCCCGTATGCAAACCGAAAGCCCTTTTACCACATCGGGCGCGTCTTTTTCGTATCGAAACCACACATCTTTTAGCTCCAGCATTGGCTGGGTTTGCGCTTTTTCAATGTCCTTTGGAATTTTCGTACCATCCGGCGGATGGATGTTTGCCATCTGTTCTGTCCACACGCGCCCCTCCCGCACAGTCACCGGACAAGGCAATGGATTGTCCACACCGGCGTACACCCGCATAGGCGTTGGCAGGGCAAGAAACAAATCGTGTTCCATTTCTTTTAACCTTTTGCCAACTTCTCCCGGCGTGCCGTCGGCCACAATCCGTCCCTGCTCCATCACAATCACACGGTCGGACATGGGGAACGCCTCTTCCAACCGATGCTCGGAAAGAAGCACGGTGGTTCCCAACTCCCGGTTAATTTTTTTTATCGTGTCTAAAAACGCCGCCGCCGAAATCGGGTCAAGCTGGCTGGTAGGTTCATCCAAAATCAGCACAGACGGCTGCATTGCCATAATGGATGCCAAATTCAAAAGCTGCTTTTGGCCGCCGGAAAGCTCGGCCACGGATTTGTGAAACCACGTCTGGATACCAAAAAACGAAGCCATCTCTGAAACGCGTCTGCGGATTTCAGCCGTGGAAAGCCCCATACTCTCCAGCCCAAACGCCAACTCGTGCCACACCTTGTCCGTCACAATCTGGTTATCCGGATTTTGCATCACAAACCCAATTTTTTCGCTTTGCACCGCATCGTCCTGTGCCGCAAGCGGCGTTCCTTCAAATAAAATTTCACCGTCCCTTTCACCGTGCGGCGCAAGCACCGATTTTAAATGCCGCAAAAACGTTGTTTTGCCGCATCCAGACTTGCCGCACAGCGTAACAAACGTGCCCTTTTGAATGGAAAGGCAAATGTCAAAGAGCGCGGGCTTTGCCTGATTTGGATAGGTAAAGGTAAAATGGTTTATCTGATAACTTTCCATTTTTGCTCCTCCCAAGCTTCCATTAAAATTGGAATGCTGCACAAAATGAAATACGCAAGAAGCACACTGATAGAATACGGTGTCAGATCCATGCGGCTCACCGAAGGAAAGAAATGGTAATCAATTCCACCCAGCACCGCACCCAAAACCGTATAAATTCCCGCGGCGCAAATAGCAGCCATCGCCATTTTGTCCCGCGCATCAAAGCGGAATATGGAAAATGCTGTCCGTCCCGGGCGCCCAAACCCGCGGCTTTTCATGCTGTCCGCCGTTTCAACTGCATTTTCCAGCGCCCAGGTTACTAAGATGGACAAAATGGCAAGCCCATGATTGGCCCGCCTAATCACACTGCCATTTGACACATCCCGGCCAATACATTTCTGCGCATCTGACACCGCCTTGGCCTGTGCCTTTAATCTGGGCACGAATCGCAGCGCCATGGATAAAATCAGCGAAAGCGCCGGAATAACGCGTCCAAACAGATAGAGGAATTTGTCGCTGGTCATCACAGCATTGTAGCAGGAAAACCACGAAATAACGCTGACAAGCATACACGCCGCTGCAATCCCATAGAGAATGGATTCCAGCGTCAGCGGATTTCCACCGGGCAAATAAGTCAAAATGGTCACACCTTCATGGTTGAACGCAGGATTGATGAGCGCCGATAGAAGAAGGAGCGGCAAAAGATACAACAAACTAAAACGAACAGCACGCTTCCCATTTAATTTGATTGCGTATACAATGCTGCAAAAAAGGGAAATGGCAAGGCATATGGGGTGCAAAAAAAACATGGAACAAGTTAAAACCAGTGTAAAATATGTAAAGTTTACCGCCGGATGATAGCCCGAAAATGCATGATTCACTGCGTCCTCTCCCCCATTTTAAAATTCAGTTTTACCGTATCGTTTCAGCGCCTTATATGCACAAAAAAGCTGTGGCAATCAAATATTGCCACAGCTGTTATTTTCTGTGCGATCTGCCTTTTCCAAAAAAGCAACTGCGCCCTGTAACATATGCGCGCAATCGTAATGCAGGTCTTCTGACTCGCGTCTTATAGAGCAAAACTCGCGTTTCACACCTTGCCTTCCCAGTTTCCCAGTGACCGGCTTTCACCGTCAAGCGTGAAGCATTTGACGCATACAGCGGCAGTACCGTTTGGGGTTCCCACCCAATTCCCTTTTCACCCCATATGGCCAAACGCCATACAGGACACATTATGCAGATACCTATTCTTTTTTGTATTATACCGTTTTTCAAAAACACTGTCAATCATTTTTTCATAAATCTTTTAAACAGCGGTGCTCGATGGGTAGAATGAATTTTTGCAAAAAAAAATCGGAGCAAGCAAAACTCGCTCCGATGTGGCTAAACTGTCCAAAAATGATACCTCTGCGCCGCAGGCGCACTCGTGAAAAGTTGGTAGCGCTAGCTGCGGCGTTATGCCCGCGTTTACAAGGGCATAGCCGCAACAAGCGAGACTTTTCACGAAAGAGGAGGAACAGTGGAGCGTGTGACTGATTTTTCTTTGTAAAAGGAAAATCGGAACGAGCGAAACTCGTTCCGACGTGGTGACCCATAGGGGAGTCGAACCCCTGTTATCGCCGTGAAAGGGCGGTGTCTTAACCACTTGACCAATGGGCCGGATGGCTCCCCAAGTTGGACTCGAACCAACGACCCTGCGGTTAACAGCCGCATGCTC